>JBDKUM010000209.1:0-9797 GCA_039679715.1 Phycisphaerales bacterium | reverse complement strand
TGAAAGTTCGGGTTTTGATTTTTCAAAAATTTTTCCCTGACTATCCATCAACCTTACAGATTCTACACTCGAACCTATATCGCCAAGATTTCCGCCCGCATTCATCCGCACTGCCCCGCCAACCGAGCCGGGAATACCTGCAAGCGCTTCAAGTCCGCCAAGTCCTTTGCGGACACAATCGCGAACCAGTTTACTTAAATCCGCACCAGCACCTGCAATCAGGGTTTGTCCCTGATATTCCACCCTGGAGAATTCTTCACTATCGAGCTTAACGACTACGCCTTTCACTCCTTCGTCGCGAACAAGAAGATTCGAGCCATAGCCAAGAACCCGCAACGGAATGTTATTTTCGCCGCAAATACGGACTACATCCGCAAGCTGCTGCGTGTTTTCAGGCCGAATGAAATACTCGACACTGCCGCCCAGCCCAAACCATGTCATTTCGCTTAGAGAATAGTCCTTCTTAACTATTTGTTCCAAGCCATTGAATAAATTCGTCCGCAACTTTCCAGACATTACCAGCTCCCATAGTCATTAAAATATCGCCGGATTTTACATTACTTTTCAAAAATTCGCAAATGCTTTCAAAAGAATTGATAAACATGGCATTACTGCCCTTTTTCTTGATTTCGTCGACAAGCATCTGTGCGTTTACTTCATTGCGGGATTTTTCCGTATCACGAACGAAATAAATTTCGGGCACAATCGTCAAATCGGCCAGCTTGAAACTATCGGCAAAATCTTTGAGCAAAAATCTTGTCCTGCTGTATTGGTGCGGCTGGAAAATACAATAAATTTTTCTGCCGTCATACCTCTGCCGCATACCTTTAAGACTTGCTTTTATTTCTGTCGGATGATGGGCATAATCGTCATAAACGCAAATGCCGTTAATCTCCGCTTTTTTCATCAGTCGCCGATCCATACCTTCAAAACCGCCCATAACCTTCAAAACGTTTTGCGATTCTATGCCAAGCGATGTTGCCGCCGCTATGACAGCTAAAGCATTTTGAACATTATGTTTGCCGGGTAATTTTATTTCAGCTTTGCCGATTTCATTTTGCTTATTCATACAGACAAATTCGGTTTTGTCGATAGATTGTTTTATGTCTTTTGCCCAGAAATCACATTTCTCATTAAGGCCAAATGTTACAATATTTTTATCCCTGCGGAGTTGCGAGAGCAGTTTGGCAATATTTTTATCTTCACCTGAAGCGACCAGCACCCCATCAGTTCTTATTCCGTTTGCGAAATCTGCAAATGCTTCCACAATTTCTCCAATTCCGGAATAATAATCGAGATGGTCAGGCTCAATATTTAAAATAACTCCGACTTGAGGACGAAGGTTAAGAAAACTCCTGTCGTATTCGCATGCCTCGGCTACGAAAACATCGCCATTGCCGGTGCCCGAAGATGTGCCATATTGCATAATATCAGCGCCGACTACGTAATTAGGATCAATGCCTAAATTCTTGAGAACATAGGTAATCCAGCCTGTAGTAGTACTCTTGCCGTGAGTGCCGGATATCGCAACACCCTTATACATATCCATCACTAAGCCCAGCATTTGTGCATACTTATAAATCATAATATGCCGGCGTTTAGCTTCGAGAAGTTCTGGATTGTCGGGCTTTACAGCAGCTGAAATAATTACACCATCAAGCTCTTTTGGCAGATTTTCGGCACAATGGCCTATTTTTACTGTTGCACCGCTTTCATTAAGCCTCTCTGTCAGATTTGAACTTTGCATGTCCGAGCCGCTTACAAATGCCTTTTCTTTCATTAAAACAGCCGCAAGCGCGCTGGTTCCTACCCCGCCTATACCAATAAAATGGTATTTTTTGCCTTCCATTGGCGTCTTTTTTTCCATATTTCTATTACCTATCGGCACATAATAATGGTGTGCGCATTTAACAGGCCTATACTCCATTAATTTCACTATCAAAACTCCGTTTTTTAACGTTAAGTTACCTAATTTATAGGCATTAAATCGGCTTGTTGCAACAATATTCTGCACAAATTACTTGCCCAATTTCCGGTTAGCCCCGCCAACATTATAATTCCCGGATTTTATGGATTTTGTTGCCTCGAAAACAAAAGCAAAGGGAACCTTGGCGGGGTTGAAGTTAAATCAAAAGCAGGAAGCGCCAAACCTACCAGCCCCTCGTCCGATAGGTCAGATTAGTCAGACCCCGTCTTAATTGTCCGACTAGTCCGCCAGATCTCCCCATTATTATTCCTCATCAATAATATTTTCTTCAAAGCCAAATTCTTTCTGTTTATGCCCTTTCCCTTTTGCCTTGTCAGCTTTTTTGAAAGTAATATTAGTTTGCTGCAATGGTGGGCAGTCCACTCCCTTGCCCTTGAGAATTTCTTCAATCGTAAGAATTTGCATTTTAGGATAATTCTTATTCCAACCTGGAGATTTATAAAATCCGGCACTTGCCGCCTCTACACGCATAGGTTTAGTAGGCTCCTCCATCGAAAGCAAAACCCCGATTTGTGCATTCTCACGGTCCAATACGCCGCGCAAATCTCTTATATGTGAAACATTAACATTGCCCGCCTTGACAGAAAATATAATCTGTTTTGTTTTTGCTTTTGTACTGTCTGCCTCATCGTGAAAATACAGTCTTCCGTCAATTCCTTTATCTGCTCCTTTTTTCTGTTCGATCGGCCGAGCACCCACAAGACCAAGTGCCCACCATTGAAATTGCCACGGGTCTTGCTCTGCTAAATTCTTTGCTCCATTTACTTCTACCGGCTCACCAATAACCTCATAACTTACATCTTTACCAAACATATCATTTAACCGGCTTCTCATAAGCGAAATCGCAAGGCAGGTTACATCAATACCTATCCATCCTCTGTTTAATTTCTGTGCCGCCGCAACCGTTGTTCCGCATCCGCAAAACGGGTCTAATACCAAATCACCCTCATTACTACATGCAAGCAACATTCTTTCTAATAAACCTTCAGGCTTTTGGGTAGGATAACCTAATTTTTCTTTATGCCACGAACGTAATGCTTCGATGTCTGTCCACAAATCTTGAGCTGGAATTCCTTCAGATTCATCTAAATATCTTTTGATTCTTGGAAATCCGTTTTTAGTATAATACATTTTATTGTCTTTTTCTAATTTCTCCATCGTTTCGCGCGGGCACCGCCATAATCTTTTAATTCCTTTCCATTCATATTCATATCCGCCTCCTTGAAGCCCACTTGCACCCAAATCGCCAGACATCCACTTTCTTCCATCAGGATCACTGTATCGATAGTAAGTTGTTACGTATTCTTCATCATACTTTTGAAATGTTTTATTCCAAATATATTTATCGGAAACTGTATAGAACAAAATACTATCATGAACATTTCCAAACCTTTTGGCATCACTATGCCCGGAGGTTCTTTTCCATATTATCTCATTCCGCCAGTTTTGATATCCAAATATAGCATCCATCAACATTTTTAGATAATGACTTGCTGTTGGGTCACAGTGCAGATAAATACTTCCGGTTTCTTTTAAGGCTCTGCGAAGTTCAATAAGTCTCGGTGCCATCATAGACAAATAAGCAAGCATATCATTTTCACCAAGAAACACTCTGAAAGCCTGCATTGCCTGCGATACTTTGCCGCCCATTTCAACTACTGTTTGCCATGCCTCCGCTGCTGTTTGATCCCAATGCCATGTATCCTCGAAGGCTTTTATTTGTGCTCCGCTTTTGTTTCCATTTTTTTCTGCGAACAGAACATTGTAATCTTGGTTACTGTTAAAAGGCGGGTCGAGATAAACCAAATCTACTGATTGATCTTTGATGTATCTTTGTAAGGATTTCGAGGTTGTCACCGTAGTATAATTTATTTTTTTCCATCCCGAGAAAGCCTCACTATCCATAGTAATTTCAAAAATTCTTTATTCATTTTACGAAAAATATTTTCTCTTTTTATTCTTAGTTCTTCATTATAATCCATGAAGTTGTGCAGTCCAACGCAAAAACAATAATAATTTATCCAATACTGCGGCTAACCAACAAATACGATTTCTCCTATTTAAATATCCCCATCGAAATAGCAGGATTGTGTTAAAGTCAAAAACACGAGTTGTTTATTTTCTCGAACAAGAAAATTTGAAACAGACATACTATTAGTTGTGGTATTAAAAATTTGCGCAAGCCAAAACTTGCGCAGAAATTGCAAAAAATCCATAATTTCGCTTTTTTCCTCTTTTTGCCGCTTTTTAACTACTTTTTTCCACTTTTAATCGCTTTTTTTTGTTTTTTTTGTAATTTTTGATGAAACTTAAAAAGTGCACTATCCCCTTATAATCTACAAACTTATGCTCTTTTTTCTATTTTCCTTGCGCTTTTTAAAATATGCAAAAAACTACTGTAAGTCCTTTATTTTTGATCGTTAAAATCGGGCGATTTTTACCTCCCCTTTTTATTTCCCCAGAGCATGATGTGGAGCCTTGGCGAAAACGCAAAACCGAGTTTTTTGCACAATCGGCTGACAAGGTAACTTCTTTTCAAATAATCAGCCGGATTTTTTGCCTGCGGCATGAGCATGACCTTCGATAAGTTCACATTTTTCAATTTTTTTAGAGTTTGTTGCACTTCTTTAATGTCTTTTTCTTTTTCAATAACAAATTTGAATTGATAATCATATTTAGTTATGAATTTTTGTATTTCCTCAATCTTCAAATATTTACTTCTATCGCTTGGTTTAAAATATGCATTTGAAAGTTTCGGGCTGATGCTCATCAAATCGCATTTCAAACCCGGGACATACTTAATTCCTGAAGTTTCAACTGTAATATGGTATTTTTTCAAAGCATTGCAAAGCAATGGCAACTGCGGACAAACCATAGGTTCGCCGCCGGTAATAACAACGTATTTCGTTGGGTATTTTTTGATTTGTTTGAGGATTTGGCTGATAGAAAGCTTTTTGCCTTCTTTTGCATTGGAGGCGTAAGTTGTATCACAGAATTTACAGCGCAAAGGACAGCCTGCAACGCGAATAAGGATACTCGGCACCCCTGCCAAAAATCCTTCACCCTGCAACGAATAGAAAATTTCAGAAATGTTGACTTTATCTGTTTGCATATTTAATTGGATCAATAAGTTTCGCTTCGGCGAAGCCTTTTAGTCGTAATTGGCATGAATCGCATTTACCGCAGGCTATTCCTTTTTTGTCGGGATTGTAGCAACTATGCGTCAAGGAATAGTCCACGCCAAGTTTTGTACCGGTCTTAATAATTTGCGCTTTGGTCATTTTTATAATAGGCGTATGAATCTTGTACTTTCCCTTTTTTTCCACTCCGGCGGCTGTTGCAAGGTTTGCCATTTTTTCAAAAGCCTTTATATACTCCGGTCTGCAATCGGGATACCCGCTGTAATCGGTCGAATTAACACCGATGAAAATATCAAAGGCACCAATCGACTCTGCCAAAGCCAGAGCGAAACTTAAAAAAATGGTATTTCTTGCCGGCACGTATGTCACCGGTATTTCTGCTTTATTGATTTTCCTGTTCATCGGCACTTTTATAGACATGTCCGTTAACGCTGAATGTTGAAACACAGCAGGGTTTATATCGATGACCAACTGCTCTGCTGCGAAATTTTTCGCGATTTTTTTAGCTGCTTTTTGCTCGACACTGTGCCTTTGACCATATCTAAAGGTTAAAGTATAACATTTAAAACCTTGCGATTTCGCAATCGCCAGCGTTGTAGAAGAATCAAGACCGCCGCTAAGGAGAATAACCGCCTTTTTACCTTGTTTTTTCATAAAATACCCTACTTGAAAAAATCATAACTTTATATTATACTGGTACTTTAGAATTAATTAAAGGTAAAATGGTTTTATGGACAGCCCAAAACTAGAACTTTTTGATAACCCTCGCCCCGGCAGAGATTATAATATCTCTATCAATTGTCCCGAATTTACGAGTGTCTGCCCGAAGACCGGCCAGCCTGATTTTGGGACAATCATAATCGATTATTGCCCTGATAAAACCTGCATTGAGCTAAAAAGTCTGAAATATTATATGCAAAGTTTCAGAAACAAAGGTATTTTTTATGAGGCTGTAACAAACCAGATACTCGACGACCTCGTGGCCGCCTGCAAACCAAAACGTATGAAAATCACGTCGAAGTTTACACCTCGCGGCGGAATTACAACCGAAGTAACCGTTCAATTTCCCAATTAAAGGAGACAGCTATGCCGATTACATTCCATTGCGAATGCTGTAAAAAAAAGATTACTGCTCCAGATACCGCCGGCGGAAAATGGGGCAAATGTCCTTACTGCAATCATAAATGTTATATCCCTTTACCGCCCAGCACGGAAGACGAAGAAATCAAGCTAGCGCCACTCGATGAAAGTGAAGAAGAAAAATATAACCGCATGATGCATGAAACACAGAACATTACACAATCTCTGCTGCATCAAACTAAAGAGCCGGACGATGCCCAGCAATCAGACGAAATCGATGATAAAGAACTTGCGGTGAGAATTGTAAATTATCTGAAACTTATGTCGCAAGGTGCCCTTGATGAAGCAGACAGTTTGGCTGCAAAAATAGCACCATACAAAAAATCCGCAAAGCCGATGCTTGAAAAAATTCTAAAATCAAAAACGCCGCTTCCGCAGCTGCAAAGTATACCTAAGAAAGTGCTTGAGCATTATATAAACGATATGATTGCGAAGATGGGATAAAAGCAGATTATTTAAAGTCTCTGCAAAGAAGTGCATTTCGTTTAATGCGATCCAGTCCAGTCCTGTTCATAACAGAGTCTTTTGTAAATTCATCGAATTGCTGTTTCGAGAATTTAAGTATTTCAGAGATTGTAAAATTAACGTTTTTTGCTTCAAAACCATATTGAGCTTTTTCACATATCGGCGACTCTGTGTTATATGGACAAGCCAGCAGACATTCTTCACAGCCGAACAAATGAGGCGGGATTTTATTTTTTAATGCCGTATCAATTTCGCCTTTATGCTCAATCGTAAGATAACTTATACATTTTGCCGCATCAAAACCATTTTCATTTAACGCACCACTTGGACAAGCCTGAACGCATTTCATGCAATTTCCGCATTGCTGCTTTTTAATCGGTTCATCAGGCTGCAAAGTAAAATTTGTAATTATCTCACCAAGCAGCAAAAATGAGCCGAATTTCTGATTTGTAATAAGTCTGTTCTTACCAATGAAACCAATTCCCGCTCTCATTGCTAATGCTTTTTCAGCAATGGCCGATGAATCGACGCAAATCTTAAATTTCAAATTCGGATCAAATGTTTTCAAATATTCAGCAAGTTCTGATAATTTATTTTTAATGAAATTATGATAATCAGGATAAAGCGCGTAGGACGCAATTTTAAAATCGGGATTTTCAGGAACGTTACACTTGTAGTTTATTGCAGCGCAAATTATTGATTTTGCTTCTGGAAGTATATTTGAGGGAGAAAATCTCTTTTCAGGGGCTCTGGCGAGAAATTCCATTCCGCCGTTACAGCCTTGGGCAAGCCATTGCTTGAATTCGGATAATTGCTGTTTATCTATATCATCGGCAGAAGTGATGCCGACAATATCGAACCCGAGAGACAGAGCTTTTTGTTTAATTTTTTCTTCAAAGCTCATTCTATCCCCTATACGCTCCACGCTAAACGCTATCCGCTATCCCGTCCAAACGCCGCTGAATACCTCAACGGCCGGGCCTGTCATATAAACGCAATTATCTTTTTGCGACCATTCGATTTGTAAATCTCCGCCGGGCAAATGCGCTGTAACTTTTCTATCACATCGCTCTGTAAGTACAGCCGCAACACAGCAAGCGCATGCTCCGGTTCCGCATGCAAGAGTAACACCGCTGCCTCTTTCCCATGTAATCATTGTAAAATCGTTTGGCGAATTAACTTTTACAAAATGAGCGTTAACTCGCTGCGGGAATATTTCGTGATTTTCAATTCCAGGGCCGACTTTTTCGATATTAATCGATTTCAAATCATCTGTGAAAAATACTGCGTGCGGATTTCCCATCGAAACGCATGTCATCAGCATTCGCTCATTGCGAACATCGATTGCAGCTTCGATAATATTCTCGCCTTCGAGCAAGACGGGAATTTTCGAAGGTTCCAAAATCGGCTGCCCCATATTCACGCATACTTTTTCAACTTTATTATTTTTGTTTACTTCAAGACCGAGTGTCAACACACCCCTGCCAGTCTCAACAGTCAATGATTGTTTGTTATTTTTAAGAATATGTTCGTAAGCATATTTTGCAACGCATCGAATTCCATTGCCGCACATTTGTGCTTCGGAACCATCGGCATTGAACATTCTCATCCGCACATCAGCAACATCGGATGGCATAATCAAAATCAGACCATCACCTCCGACACCTCTGTGCCTGTCACTAATCACTACAGCTAATTTTGCCGGCTCGGCTACTTTTTCTTCAAAGCAGTTGACGTAAACATAGTCATTGCCCAGGCCGTGCATTTTCGTAAAACGCATTTTTATACCTCTACAATCAAGACATTGTTAAAATATAGAATCTAAATGATAACTGAATTGTGTGAAAAAGAAAAGATTTTTGTTATTGGGGCTTTCCGTGTGCCTGCCGGGCGAACACGCGGGCTCGCCCCAACATATTAATGTGCTATTTAGATGAGAATTCCTTTTTGCGGGTACTCATTTGAGCTTTAAGTCTTGCGATAATCGAAGAATGCATCTGTGAAACGCGAGATTCGGATAAATCAAGTGTTGCTCCGATTTCCTTCATTGTCATTTCTTCATAATAGTAAAGAACAAGAATTAATCTCTCTGCTCTGCTCAATCCCTTACCAAGCAATGACTTAAGATCACGCTTCTGTGCTTCGGTCATTGGGTCTTCGCTTTTCTTGTCTTCTATCACATCGATTTCACAAATATCGTTTTCGCCGTCCGAATCGAGGCTGTTGCTTAGAGAAACGAGGCCGACCGCATTGGCATCTCGCTGCAATCTGTAAAAATTCTCCATATCCATTTCAAGCTCGCCTGCGATTTCCTGCTCTGTTGGTGCTCTGCCCAAATGAGATTCCAGTGTTCTTGTCGCATTACCAAGCTGATGTGCTCTTGCCCTAACTAATCTGGGTACCCAATCCATACTTCTTAATTCATCGAGTATAGCACCTCTGATTCTTGGCGTGCAGTATGTAGCGAATTTAACTCCGCGTTTTGGGTCGAATGCGTCTATAGCATCCATCAACCCGAAAATTCCTGCGCTTACAAGGTCGTCGACTTCCACTTTATCAGGCAGCTTAACATAGATTCTCTCCGCAGTGTATTTGACAAGCGGAAGATAATACTCCATGAGCTTATTACGATGCTCTTCGGACTGTTCCTTGAAGTATTTTTTCCATATCACGTCAATATCGACTTCTGCTGATTTTTTTGTCGCAGGCATTGCAACCTCCAATATTTGTTATTTATCGCCTTTGAACTCTTTCCGCTAATATGCGGATAAGTTATAAACTTTATTTATTATGATTGCCGATTAGAAAAACCAATTAACAACTTTTTTAAAGAACCCTGTATCGCTCGAAGTCATGGGCACTCTGCTTATCCTGGCCGCAACGGACATCAGCGACTTTGTCGCAGCTGTTTTGGGACAGGCAAGAACAAACGGTTCTCTTTTCTGTACTGACGAAACAACATTTACGTCTCGAGTTATCACACCAGCCATATTCAGCCGAAGATCCAAAAATTGTGCCGCCGCCGATGCGATCTGTTTGTAAACTTTTTTGCCCTGAGTATCATT
>JBDKUM010000208.1:0-7735 GCA_039679715.1 Phycisphaerales bacterium | reverse complement strand
TTAAAATGGCTTCCGTGGAAATATGTATTTCGCAAGTTGGCGCTCTCGCATGGATTTGCTGATCCCATCACAATCATGTCGCACATACGGCGATTTTCTCAGCCCGCGGAAGTACATGAGCCAATAGAATTATTAAGGGCAGGGATGGTTTTTCACGCACGGGGTCTAATTAATGGAAGGGTAATTCAGCATAACATGGATTGGATTTGGCCATGGTGGATAAACCGGCAATTTAATCCTCAAAACCCGGCGTTTATTCCCGGCGCTGTTTCCTTTTCACATGTAAATTTAAGCGGGCGAAACTGGACGGCAGTCGGACTTCCGGATTTTTCAAATTATCCAATTGTCGATCCTTGTGGATTGATTACTCCTTTTTGGGATAGCTGGTCTGTAGATGCCTGGATAGTTTCAGATAAAGGGCATTTGTATGTTCCTGCACAAATGGAAAATGTCGAGCAGAAAATCGATATGGCGGAAGGATTGTCTATTGTAACAACTATTGAAAACGAAAATTTCAAATTTACAAATAAAGCTGAAGCGGATTATGTTGACGATAAGGAAATTTGCAGAATAAAGTTTACGATCATACCAAAATTTAGCGGTATGCTTGTAGTATCTTTAAGACCCTATAACCCTGAAGGTATAAGCTTCATACACGAAATTGAATTCAACAGGCAGGAAATTAAATGGAAAATAAATAAAAAACATGAATTGTTCTTAAATAAACCGCCTGATAAACATCTTGTATCTGATTATAGAACCGGGGATGTCTCGTTGAAATTGAATTCTAAAGAAAAAGAATGTGATAAAATGGTCTGCAATGTTGAAATGGCAACGGCAGCGGCAATTTATAATATAGAACCGGATGTCGAGGAGAAAATAGAAGCTGTTATTGCCATCGATGGTAAAAAAATAAAAAAAAGAGAAAGCTGTTTCGGGATCGGCAACGGCAATATGATGTGGAAAAAATCACTCGAAGGTTATTGCAGGCTCAATCTGCCGTGGAATAATTTCGAACTTATTTACGATGAGGCGGTAAGAGCGGTTATTTTGCATTCTCCGGGAGACGCATACCCGGGGCCTTTTACATATAAAAGATTCTGGTTCAGGGATGCGGCTTTTATAGTTAGCTCCTTGCTGAGTGCCGGGCTTATTAAAAGAGCGGAAAAAATCATAGATGGATTTTTCGCCAGGCAAAAACCATTTGGCTATTTTCATTCGCAGGAGGGTGAATGGGATTCAAACGGACAGGTTCTTTGGGTAATGAATAAATATTGTTCGCTGACAAATTCAAAACCCAAAGAGAGCTGGGTTCAACCTGTTATTAAAGGCGCAAAATGGATAATTCGTAAACGGCTTGCGGCTGATTCGATTTCACCTTGCAGCGGATTAATGCCGGCCGGTTTCAGCGCCGAGCACCTTGGGCCTAGTGATTATTATTACTGGGACGATTTCTGGTCAGCGGCCGGATTGTATGCCGCGGCACAAATGCTGAAAGGTACAAATCATGATGAAGAAGTAAAAGAATTTGTTAATCAGGCAGACGATTTGATGAGTTCAATTTCCAGAAGCCTTGATCAATGTGAAAAGCGAATAGGCCGTTCGGCTATGCCGGCATCTCCAAATAGAAGGCTCGATTCCGGAGCAGTCGGTTCACTTGTTGCAATTTATCCGGTTCAATTATTTGATCCTTCAGACCAGAGAGTACGAGATACAACTGCATATTTGGCAGCCGATTGCTTATTCAAGGATTGTTTTTATCATGAAATCAGTCATTCAGGGATCAATCCTTACCTTACTTTGCATTTAGCCCAGGCTTTAATGCGTTGCGGCGATCAGAAATTTGCCAGGCTTGTCAATTGTGTCGCGATGTTTGCGTCGCCTACCGGTCAATGGCCTGAGGCGGCCAATCCGAGAATCGGCACAGGCTGTATGGGCGATGGTCAGCATATATGGGCATGTGCGGAATGGATAATTATGATGATAAATTTATTTGTAATTGAAGAAAAAAATAAACTGATAATTGGAAAAGGTATCCTGAAAGATTGGCTTAAAGATGGACATAATATTTCTATTGGGCCTGTTTGGACATCTTTTGGGCAAATCACAATCAATATAAACCGCAATGAAGAAAAATTATTTGTAAACTGGGATGCCAAATGGTTCACAGAAGAAAAATCGCCACAGATCAGTGTAGAACTTCCGGGTTTTGAAAAGATTACGGCTGAGCCGGCGAAAACTGGAGTTGAGTTGAAGGCCGGAAAATGAATATACTGATGATGACAAATACATATTTGCCGCATGTCGGCGGTGTGGCGAATTCAGTCGATGTATATACACGGCAATTACGCGGTCTTGGTCATCATATCATTGTAGTCGCACCGCATTTTGAGGGAACATCGCATGATGAGGAAAATATTATCAGAATACCTGCGATGCGGCAGATAAAGGGTAGTGATTTTTCAATGATTTTGCCGATACCCGGTTTTCTCGATACTCGATTAAAGGATTTCAGGCCTGATATCGTTCATTCTCATCATCCTTTTTTTGTGGGCAGCGTGGCTGTGAGGATTTCTTCGAAATACAATGTGCCTTTAATTTTTACCCAACATACGATGTATGAGTATTACACCCATTATGCTCCGAATATTCCAAGAATGGAAGCGTTTTTGATAAACCTTTCCACCGGTTATGCTAACTTGGCTAATACGGTTATCGCACCAAGTGAAAGTCTTGCCGTTGTTCTGAAGGAACGGGGAGTGAAAGCACCCATTGAAATTATACCAACCGGAATTGATACGCAGCGATTTCATTATGGTGATAGACGAAAAGTACGGCTGCAAATGAATATTCCTGAAAACGCTTTTACAGTCGGATATACAGGCAGATTCGAACCTGAAAAAAATATGATATTCCTTGCAAAAGCCATAGCGTTGTTTTTACATAATAATAAAGATGCGCATTTTCTTGCCGTAGGTTATGGAAATTTAGAAGATTCCCTGAATGAAATATTTTATTTAGAGGGATTGCGAGATAGAGTTCATTTTACCGGCAAACTTACAGGTCAGAATTTAATTGACGCGTATCACGCGATGGATGCTTTTGTTTTCGCGTCAACAACCGAAACGCAGGGAATGGTGCTTGCAGAAGCAATGGCCGCATCTGTCCCGGTTGTGGCACTTGAAGCAATGGGGGTTCGGGAAGTCGTAAAAAATGGAATTAACGGTTTCATGATAAAAAACCAAAAGATGCAGGAGTTTGCTGATGCTTTGATGAAAATCAGCCTGCTTCCGGAAAATATGAAAAATGATTTTCGATATGCAGCGAAAAATACGGCGGAGGAATTTAATTTATCAAAATTTACTTTAAAAATTGATGATCTGTACAAAAGACTGTTAGAAATTAAAAATACAACCTTTATCAGGGATGAATCTTCATGGCTAAATGCGATAGACCAGATAAAAGCAGAATGGAATTTGCTTGCGAATTTTACAGTCTCTATTCGTGATGCATTGTATAAGGGAAATCCGAAATAATACAACAGTTATTTTTCAAAATTATATAATGACCGCGGGCTTGGGCATAAATTATGCTTGGAAGAACCGAAATATTTATACGAAGACTTCAAAGACAATTGAACCGGCAGCAATTTCTGTTTAAATTTCTCGGTTTTGGTGAGCAAAGTAAATACAAGCACGGTAAAGGACTGGTAATAATTCAGATAGATTCGCTTTCAAAACAGGAGCTGGAACTGGCGATTTCAACCGGGAAGATGAAATTTATGAAAAAACTGCAACAGCAGGGTTACAAATCTCATACATTTTACACAGGAGTTCCATCCAGTACCGCGGCGGTACAGGCGGAACTTTTTTATGGAGTAAAAGCGGCAGTACCTGCGTTTGGTTTTTTCGATTACGAAACAAACAGGCCATTGGTTATGTTCAATCCGCGAGATGCTTTGGAGATAGAAAAACGACTTGAAAAACAAGGCAAAGGTTTATTAGCTCAAGGCAGTGCTTATTCGGATATTTTTACCGGCGGCGCTAAAGAATCTCATTTTTGCATTTCCAATCTTAGTGCAGGCAGTATCTTGAAAAACAGGTATCCGTTCGGTTTTATTATGCTGGTTCTTCTTCATTTTTTCAGCCTCATTTGGACAGCGATGCTGATGATATTTGAGGCAATGCTGGCTTTGAGCGATTTTATTCGCGGATTAATTTCAGGGAAAAATCTTTGGAAGGAACTGAAGTTTATTCCTTCACGAGTCGCAATTTGTATTCTGCTTCGAGAACTGATAACAATCGGAGCAATGATCGATACAGCAAGGGGATTACCGGTTATTCATCTTAATCTTGTGGGCTTTCACGAACAATCGCACCGGAGAGGCCCGACATCACGCTTTGCAAGATGGACGCTTAAAGGTATTGACAAATCTATAAAGAGAATCTGGAAAGCGGCTCTTCGTTCAACTTCACGAGATTATGAAGTGTGGATTTATTCCGACCATGGGCAGGAAGAAACATTTCCGTATGAAAAAAAATATGGAAAAATCGTGCAGCAGGCTGTTTCAGAGGTTTTTGAAGATTACGATAAATTAAACGTTCATGATTCCAAAAAAGTCGGATTCCTGCTAAGAACAGGGATGCGGAGCGCAAAGTTCTTTACAGACCTATTTACGCCGATAGTTGTCGATCAATCGATAAGGCCGATGTTAATCGCGCTTGGCCCTGTTGGACATATTTATTTAGACAGCAAAACAACACTGAAAGAAAAGCATGAAATAGCTGAAAAACTGATTAACCAGGCGAACATACCTGCTGTAATTTTACCATGTATAGACAGGAAGGCTGAAATATGGACAGCCGCCGGACGATTCAAGATACCAGAGAAGGCTGATGCGGTATTTGATACGACATCGCCTTATTATAATGAGATGGTAAAAGATTTTTTGACTGCATGCTGCCGTTCTGATGTCGGCGATTTGCTTATCTACGGCTGGAATGAAAAGGAAAAAGTCTATTACAGCTTTGCCAATGAGAACGGCTCGCATGGCGGATTCAACAGGCGGGAGACTGAAGGTTTTGCTTTTTTACCCGGCGACACAGAGATTAAGGGTATTGAAAAAGGATATATAAGGCCTTTGGAGCTGCGGCAAAGTGCGCTGGATTTGATGGGAAGGAAAACAATCAAACGCGTAAATGTTGAAAAAGACACAATAAGGGTAATGACATATAATGTGCATGGATGTGTGGGCATTGATGGCGGGTTGTCGCCTGCGCGAATTGCAAAAGTAATTTGTCGGTACAAGCCTGATATCGTTGCGCTTCAGGAACTTGATGTCGGGAGGATGCGGTCAGGAAGAGAAGATCAGGCTAAAATAATCGCTCAATGCCTGAATATGGAACATCATTTTAATCCGACGGTGAAAATTGAAGAAGAAACTTTCGGCGATGCGATTTTAAGTACCTATCCTATGAGTCTGGTCAAAGCGGATTCATTAGCAATAAAGCCGAGATTCGCATTTCTTGAACCCAGGGGAGCTTTGTGGATTCAAATACGATTTCAGAATAAGATTCTGCAATTTATTAATACGCATTTAGGTTTAAATGGCCCTGAACGAATTATTCATACGAAAGAATTGATTGCCCAAAATTGGCTTGGGCATCCGCAATGTATTGACCCTGTTATTTTGTGCGGTGATTTTAACTCTCGACCCAATTCACAGATTTTCAGGATGTTGAAAAAAAGGCTTTATAGTGCGCAAAGCCAGGCTGGTTTGAAAAAACATAAAGGTACATGGTTTGGAAGATGGCCGATTATATGTTTGGATCATATTCTCGTCAGTCCGGAGCTTGAAGTTGTGAAAATCGAAGTTGCGGATAGTTATCTGGCAAGAATCGCCTCTGACCATAGGCCTTTAATTGCGGATATTAAAATAAAAAAGTTGACTAAATAGTAAATACACAATACTAAATACTAATATGAATACTAGAGCCAGCGGAATATTGATGCATATAACTTCACTGCCGGGCAAATTCGGCATAGGAGACTTTGGCCCGGAGGCTTTTAAGTTTGCAGATTTCCTGCAAAAAAGCAGGCAGACTTACTGGCAGATTTTACCACTGAACCCTCCGAACAGATACATTGGCTGGTCGCCTTATGATTGCCTTTCAGCTTTCGCAGGTAATAAGATGCTGATAAGTCCTGAAATGTTGTGCAAGCAAGGGTTGCTAGATAAAAAGGATTTAGCGGATGTTCCACGATTTTCTCAAACAGACGTTGAGTTTGAAAAAGTATTCAAGTATAAGACACAACTTTTAAATAAAGTTTTTGATAAATTCCAGATTATTTCTGAAAAAAACGGATATGAGCATTTTTGCAGACAGAATACGTATTGGCTTGAAGATTATTCTATCTTTGTCGCACTGACTGAAAAGTTTAAAACAGCGAATTGGTCGAAATGGCCTAAAATTAGAATTGATGAAAAATTAAAAGCTGCCGCTGAAAAGGAAAAAGTCCTGCAATATATATTTTACAGGCAATGGCTTTCTCTTAAAGAATATTGCAACGGCTATGGCATAAAAATTATCGGCGACATTCCAATTTATGTCGCTTATCAAAGCTCGGATGTCTGGGGACATCAGGATATATTTAAGCTAAGAAATAAAAAGCCGATGTTCAAATCGGGTGTTCCGCCTGATTATTTCAGCAAGACAGGGCAATTATGGGGCAACCCGATTTATGACTGGAAATACATAAAGAAGACGGATTACGAATGGTGGATGCAAAGGGTCAGTCATAATCTAAAATTGTTAGATGTTGTTCGAATCGATCACTTCAGGGGTCTTGTAAAATTCTGGCAGGTACCCGGCAAAGACAAAACGGCCATAAATGGTAAATGGATGCCGGGGCCGGGCGAAGATATTTTTAAACCTATTTTCAAAAAACATCCTCACGCGAATTTAATTGTTGAAGATTTAGGATTCATCACGCAGGATGTAAAAGATTTAATACAGAAATTGAATTTGACGAACATGAAAGTTTTGCTTTTTGCCTTCAGCGACCGGATTGGCAAAAGTGCTTTTCTGCCGCATAATCATAACCAAAATTGCGTTGTTTATACGGGTACGCACGACAATAACACGATTAAAGGCTGGTTTGTAAATGAATTAAATCCGGAAAAAAGAAAAAATCTCTTTGAGTACATCGGAAAAAGGGTATCTATAAAAGATTTGAATTGGGAATTAATCAGACTTGCCATGAGTTCTGTCGCTCAAACCGCTATTTTCCCTATGCAGGACATTTTAAATCTGGGGCCGCAGTGCAGGATGAATAATCCGGCCAAAAGCAAAGGAAACTGGCTCTGGAGAGTAAGCCAATCAATGCTCAATAATAAAATTTCCGATAAGCTTGCGAATTTTACCAGAACCTATGGCCGAGGATATTACTAATCATCTGTAAGCAACTATCTTATTTCCATATCTTATTTAAAACAGTACAAATAATAGGAATTGAAAGGTAAATTTATGCTTATAAGCGCTAAATATATGGCTAATTATAAAGTTGAATCTAAAGACGGCGATATCGGGCATGTACACAGCTTTATTTTTGACGATGAAAGTTGGATAATAAGGTACCTGGTTGTTGATACAGGTCATTGGATGACGGGAAGAAAGGTTCTTATTGTTCCATCAGCACTTGGCAAACCCGACGGCCAGACGCGGATGTTTCCTAT
>JBDKUM010000207.1:0-8494 GCA_039679715.1 Phycisphaerales bacterium | reverse complement strand
TGAGTCCGCTTCCTAATTGGGTCAGGACGCTATTTAGAGTTGAGATGTGGGTACGTGCAAAGTTGATATTTTATCAAATTTGGCGAACAGAATTAGCCCCTTATGCAGCGTAGATGCAAAATGTTGTAATGATGGCAGGGCTAAACGTGGATATAAAAAAAACCGGCCCCCTCCGAATTTTATCCTCAAGGTGACAAAATTCCCAAAGAGACTCGGGGGTTTCCGCTTCGCTCCAACCGCATTCGCGAGGATGACAATGCATAAAAAAAACCCGGCAATGAATATTACCGGGTTTTTATTTTTATGGATTCCCATTTTCATGGGAATGACACGATTATTTATTGTCAGATTTCTGACAATTGCCACATTGGAGATTGGCGAGTTGCTGGATGAGATTAAATCTTTCAGTAACGTCTTTCTTTGCCAAATCCATTAGCTTGGCCGCGACTTCCGGCTTTGCGTTCTTCAATACGCGGTATCTGTTTTCGCTATATGCATAATCTTCAAACTCCGCACTTGGAGCCTTTGAATCAAGCTGCAATGGGTTTTGACCCTGCGACTTCAAATCCGGATTGAATCTGTACAACGGCCAATAACCGCTAGCGACCGCTTTCTTCTGATGTTCATAGCCATCGAGCAGATTATAGCCATGCGCGATGCAATGCGAATAAGCGATAATCAATGACGGGCCTTTATAGGCTTCCGCTTCCGCGAACGCTTTTACAGTTTGAGCCATGTTCGCACCGAGCGCGATTTTTGCGACGTAAATTCCGCCGTAACTCATAGCGAGCATTGCGATGTCTTTCTTTGCCAGCGTTTTGCCAGCGGCTGCGAATTGCGCGACCGCGGCTCTTGGTGTCGATTTAGACATCTGGCCGCCGGTGTTTGAATATACTTCAGTATCGAGAACAAGAATATTAATATCCTTGCCGCTTGCCAGTACGTGGTCGAGACCGCCGTAACCGATATCGTAAGCCCAGCCGTCGCCGCCGAGAGCCCAAACGCTCTTGCGAACGAGGTAATCAGCGACTGTCAGAAGCTGTTTGCACTGCGGGCAATCTTTCTTGCCGCAAATGTCTTTGAGCTTAGCGACTCTTTCGCGCTGCTTTTCGATTTCCAATTGTGACGGGGCGTTTGCGATTGCAGCGGCTTTGATTTCTTCCGCCATCGCTTTATCGACGCAGCCTTTTTCAGCGGCCAATGCAAGCTGTTCAATCGCGAATTCCTTGAACTTATCGACTGTCAATCTCATGCCCAGTGCGTATTCGGCATTATCTTCGAATAAGCTGTTGCCCCATGCCGGGCCCCTGCCGTCTTGTCTGACGGTGTATGGGGTTGTCGGAAGGTTTCCGCCGTAGATGGATGAGCAGCCTGTCGCGTTGCCGATAAGTGCACGGTCGCCGAACAGTTGTGTGAGCAGTTTTACGTATGGCGTTTCGCCGCAGCCTGCACAAGCGCCGGAGTATTCGAACAACGGCTGGACAAGCTGACTGCCCTTTACTGTATTGGTTTTGAACAGAGAATGCTCGGTATTTGGAATCGAGAGGAAGTGAGCGAAATTTTCTCTTTCAGGCATTCTTAACGGTTCCTGGCGAGACATATTAATCGCTTTTCTTCCGGTCGGCTGTTTGTTTGCATCTTTTTCCTGTGCGGGGCAGGTCATAACGCAGTTGCCGCAGCCTGTGCAATCTTCCGGTGCGACCTGGACAGTGAATTTCATGCCCGCGAATTCTTTGCCTTTTGCGTCTGCGGACTTGAAAGTCTTTGGCGCGTTTTCGGCAAATTTCTTATCGTAAGCTTTGATTCTGATTGTCGCGTGCGGGCAAACAAGCGAACACTGTCCGCATTGAATGCAAACGCTCGGCTCCCAAACCGGAATCTCAACAGCGATGTTGCGTTTTTCATATTGAGTTGTGCCGCTGGGGAATTTTCCGTCGATCGGCATTTTGCTGACGGGCAGTTTATCGCCTTTGTCAGCGATGATTTCGCCAAGTACCTCTTTAACGAATGCAGGTGCGTTTGCGGGAACGGCAGGCGGCATTTTGGTATTCGTTGTTACGCTTGCCGGTACTTTGACTTCGTATACTTCGCTTAAAGCTGCGTCAACGGCCGCATTGTTCAAATCGACAACTTTCTGGCCTTTCTTGCCGTAGCTCTTTTGAATTGCTTTTTTGATCGCTTCAACTGATTTTTCAATTGGAATGATATTGCTGATCTTGAAGAAGGCGGTCTGCATGATGACGTTGATTCTCGAACCGAGGCCGAGTTTCTGTGCGATTGAAATCGCGTCCATGCAATAGAATTTGACTTTCTTTTCAATCATCTGCTTTTGCATTTCGGCGGGCAGTGTATCCCAGACATGATCTTTGTCGTGCATGCTTGTGAGCAGGAAGATACCGCCGGGCTTCATAGTTGAAAGCATATCATATTTTTCGATAAAGCTTGGGTTATGACATGCGACGAAATCTGCCTGACGAATTAAATATGGTCTGCGGATTTCGTGTTTGCCGAAGCGAAGATGCGAAACGGTTTTAGCGCCGGATTTTTTCGAATCGTATACGAAATAACCCTGTGCGTAGTTGTCTGTCAAATCGCCGATGATCTTGATTGAGTTTTTATTTGCGCCGACTGTGCCGTCTGAACCGAGGCCATAGAACATGGCGGTGTAGAGACCTTCGACTGGAACGTTGAATGACTCATCAACATCAAGGCTTGCGCCTGTTACGTCGTCTTCGATACCTACCGCGAAATGATTTTTCGGGTTCTTTGCGTCAAGATTATCGAATACGGCTTTGACCATCGCGGGTGTAAATTCCTTTGAGCCAAGACCGTAACGGCCGCCGACTACCAATGGGTAATCTTTGAACGGTGCGTATTTGTCTGCCATTGCTTCGCCGATACCTGTGCGGACATCGAGATATAATGGTTCGCCCAGTGAGCCGGGTTCTTTTGTTCTGTCGAGAACAGCGATTTTCTTAACGGTTGCGGGTATGGCTTTCATGAAATCGCGATTGCTGAAAGGTCTGAAAAGTCTGATTTTCAGAACGCCGATTTTCTCGCCTTTCGATACGAGGTATTCGACTGTTTCGTGGACTGTTTCGCCGCCGGAGCCCATGATGATGATAATCTTTTCAGCATCTTTTGCGCCGACATAATCAAATAAATGGTATTGTCTGCCGACAACTTTTGCGAGCTTGTCCATTGTTTCCTGGACAATTTGCGGAACAGCATTATAAAATTTATTAACAGTTTCACGGCCCTGGAAGTAAACATCCGGGTTCTGGCTTGTGCCGGAAATTTGCGGATGATCAGGAGATAAAGCTCTCTGCTTGTGGGCTTTTACGAGTGAATCGTCAATCATCTCACGCATCTGGTCGAAACTGATTTCTTCAACTTTCTGCACTTCGTGGCTTGTTCTGAAACCATCGAAGAAATGCAGGAATGGAATTCTTGATTTCAAGGTTGCCTGCTGGGCTATTAACGCGAAATCCATAGCTTCCTGAACGTTGTTCGAGCAGAACATCGCGTAGCCTGTCTGGCGGCAAGCCATTACGTCTGAATGGTCGCCGAAAATGGATAAAGCCTGGCAAGCAATAGCTCTAGCGGAAACATGGAAAACCGTCGGAGTAAGTTCGCCGGCGATTTTGTACATGTTTGGAATCATCAGAAGAAGACCCTGCGATGCGGTAAAGGTTGTAGTTAACGCACCTGCGGACAGCGCACCATGCACTGCACCGGCGGCGCCAGCTTCTGACTGCATTTCTGTAACACTTGGAATGGTACCCCAAATGTTTGTTTTTCCGGCGGCTGTTTTCGCGTCGGAAATTTCGCCCATAACCGAACTTGGTGTGATCGGATATATAGCGATGACCTCATTGGTAGCGTGAGCTACGTGAGCGGCGGCTGTATTGCCGTCTATCATAACCTTGTTTGACTTCATAAAAGCTCCTGTAAGCTATTAAAATAAATATATTTACGTTCAACGGCACTTAAAATCCATTTAAAGCCGTTATATTAAAATTAGACTATCCAAAGTCCGTAAATTCCAAAAAGTTTAGAATCCAGTAATTGTATGCATCTGGGAATAAATGGCAAATACTTTTTTATGCTATTATTTAAAGTACGCAGAATGGAGAGAAAGGTTAAAAATAATTTAAAACAATCATTCTTTAGGGAGTTTATTTATACTAAAATCAGATTAATATAATTTTGCCAACCAATTATACGCGAAAATTTCAAGGTCATAAATATCGACGATGCCGTCACGATAATTCATCGGTGCAAAATCCATATATGCACCCTCATTGAGCCATTGAGAAGCGAATTGGTAAAGCTGCTCATAATCACCATGCCAGGTTTGTGCGAAAAATGCAAAATCATAAAAATTTACAATACCATCGCCGCCGTATCGCTCAACGTCAAAAGATAAAGTTTGGGTCATCCATTGTTTGGCGAAATGCGAATAATCTATAAAGTCCACGCCATCGGGGCAGGCAACATCGCCGAGCAATCTTGGTGCCCAAACGAACTGAGGATAATCGGTGCAATCGCAGATTCGCCAGACATTTGCCAAATCCCAATGCGCGTTTATGTATGTAGAGGCGGATTTCATATTGGCGGTAGTAAGGTCGGTGCCGCCGAAACTGCCCTGCTGATAGCTCGTTTCTTTGTCCCAAAAAGAATTGATAGTTTGGCCGGAGGTTCCAGAAAAAGGCAGCCCAACCAGACCACCAACATTAGATGAACCACTTACACGGCCTGTCGAAAAACAATTTTCAATTATCCCGCCGGAAGAATATACGACATTAGAGCCGCAAAGACCACCAACTTCCGAATCACCTGTAACATTGGAATGCGAAAAGCAATTTACAACGCGGCCTGAATTTTTGCCAATAAGACCTCCTGCACATTTATTTGCCCATGAGCCGCCATCTCTGCCTAAAACTTTTCCAGTTGAAAAACATTCGGAAACGATATTGTAATTGTCGCTTGCCATACCGCCGACATAATTATCGGCAGCAACGTTTGCGTCAACCCAGCATTTTGTAATAATGCCCTGCTGATTTGTGGCAACGAGCCCTCCGACGTTTCTTGTACCTGATACATTGATTTGAGCGGTAGAGCAATATTCTAATTTGCCAAAATTATCTGCTATTAATCCCCCTATGTACTCATTTCCTTTTATCGAGGAGTTATAAATTGAGCAACTCGTAATATTAGCATCTAAAACCCTTGAAGCGAGAGCACCAACATTATTTTTCGAGCCAATATCAATATTGGCATCCCTTATTTGAAGATTGGTAATAAAGGCGCCATTTTCAACAAAGCCAAAAAGTCCTGCGTTTGAAGTGTTTTTAATATATGTGAAATTTTTTATTGCATAGCCATTGCCGCTGAAAAAGCCTGTAAATGGTTTGGTATAAGTTGGCGCGATTATTTTATATTTGTCTGGAGCGAAAATTGACATGTCAATATCGTTTGTCATTTCAAAAAATTTATCCCAATCATTCGAATCAACAGAGATAGCATTCATATCTTCGGGAGTCGAGATAAGATATGGGTTGTCCCAGGCACCTGTTCCGCCGGAATATTTCTGCACAGGAGCGTCTGCGACATTGATCGTATAATCCTCTGTTTCGCCGAAATCTATCCAGTCGCAAGGCGTAAGAGCATTGTTGCCGGTATAAACAATTCGAATGCGCATTGTTGTTTGGCCCACAATCGTATTGGTAGGCGGAACTATATTTGCAGTGTATGGTCCGGCGCCGAGTGCTGATTGATAAGCAGCTTCACCGTCATCATCGAAATCTAAATCATGATTCCAGTCAATCCATATTCCGCATTGATCATATTGATCGCCATTGCCGTTTTCTATGGTAATGGGATAACTTGAACCAATGTTCATCGAGGTCGAAAGATTTGTGTAATTCGCGTAGCCGGTGGAACCTGACGAATTGTCGATGGAACCGACTGTTACATTGCTGATGTGTTCATAAGCAAGAGAATTGGAAGCGGACTGGCAATAATTCGTACCGGTATCATAATAAACTTTAATCCACCAGTAATCTATATAGCTGTCGCCATACATATAAAAACCGTCCCATCCCTGAAGAAGCCACGCCTGCGCGACCGGTTGGCCATTAAAAGTATTGGTGTATGCGTCCTTATTGACACTCCATGTAGCATCGGTTTCCAAATGATGGACTGTCGTCGCATCTTGATTTGTCAGTGCGATGCTTACGATCCCATTGATAACTACCTGATAATGAACTTCAATGCCTGTAACGGTATATGAGTACGGAAAACCAGAAAAATCAATATAACTGAATTTCCAGTTTGGTTGATCAAGATATACACGTTGAGCACTGTCATTATACAGGTAACTTATGGCAGAGGAAGATTGAATTTCGGAGGTAATTGCAGGTTCGATTAAAACTAAATTACGTATGGTTTCGATTGATACACCTTGTTCGGCAAACCGTTCAGCAGAATCTTTTGGTATTTGCACACGTACGTAACCGCTGCCGAGATTTTCAGCTTTGCTGCCGGGGGCAAGGGGCAATGAGTTAATGTCTGTAATAGTGAAATTGGAATCAGGTTTTAATTTTACTTCGACGTATTCTTTATATGTTTGCTGGGCAAAAAGAATTGAACTGCAAACTACAAATATTGCAATCGCTAAAAAAATCCTCATCTCACTACCTCCTGAATTATATTTTGAAATTATAATTACAACATTTACATAGGAATGTCTGCCTGAACAGTCTTACTTTTATAGGATTGTACCAATTTTTTACATATATAATAAATCAACAAAGCTAGCAAAAACAGAGCTACTATGAAAACCATATTAACAATCCTTCTTACTATTTTCCCCATTTGCATTATTTTATAATGTCTCAAACCATTCTCGACTTCTTCACTAAAACCCGAATATCCCTGTATAATAAACCACTTTGGCAATTCAATAATCGCCTTTTCAGACAATAAAGCATCGCCCAGCCAAGGCCCATCATCCCATCGCAAACTAAATCCATGATGCCAGCTTAATACAGCTATTTCATTACTATCCTTACAGAATACTATCAACGCACTCCCATAACAGGAACAAGAACCTCTATTTTCAGTAACTTCGACAATGTCCATGAATTCTCTGACTTTATTATTGCCATTTATCGCAAATAAAACTTTGCTTTCATTGTTTTGCCAAGGAATAGACCTGATTTCGATTCTGTTAGCATCCTGTATTCTTTCAACAAGGACCGTTTTCCATTTGCCATGCAATTGTTTCCATTTTTCAGGAAACTCACGATGCCATTTTTCAGATTTCACTTCAGATTCAATTTGTCCTTGCGCCCCTCTTTCAAGAAATTCTCTTGCTTCAGGTGGTAAATTTATATCTCTTTCTTTTGCCATCTCCAACAATTCTTTAGGGCCTTTGGCCTTGGCATTAACAACGGGAACACAAAGGCAGAGTATTATTGAGGTAAAAATGAAAAATTTAAGATTCCTTCCTTTTACCATTCGCTGCCTCCTATTTTTTAAACCCCTCTTATTATATAATATATATTTTGAATGTCGAGATAATTCTAAATTAGACTTTTGGCACAATCATGTGCAAAACATTATTAACCCCCTTTTCGTTTAGTTGTAATTTATTATATATTTGTTTACTGCTAATGTCGAGATAGATTCTAAATTAAGATTGAATATTGGGCAGACGATTATACCCTCTGAATTTGTCTTTCGAGGCAACAAATTCCTGAATAATCGGGGATTCTCTGCTTCGCGTCGAAAAAAAGACTGGAAAAAATGAGTGAAATCAGTAGAATCTGCCGAATTGCTCGCAGCATTTCGACAAAAAGAAGGAAGGAATCCTTTTTTAAAAGATTTCTCCACTTCATTCCCCCTTACGGGGTCATTTCGGTCGAAATGACAATTTTTAAGAGCTTTAATTCATTAAGGTAGCTATGAAATTTATACTAATTGATAAAATAGGCAAAATAGAAGCAGGCAAAGAGATACAAACTATTAAGAATGTATCGCTTTCAGAAGAGTATCTGGGCGACCATTTTCCCATTTTTCCGGTGCTGCCGGGGGTGTTTCTGCTGCAAGGACTTGTCGATTCGGCCTGCTGGCTGGTTCGGCATACTGAAAATTTTGCCCATAGTATGGTATTGCTAACTCAAGCAAAAAATGTAAAATACAAGAGCTTTGCCGCTCCCGGTATGAATATCCAATATACCGTGACGGCTAAAAGCATCGAAGAAAACCTAAGCTCGTTTACAGGAGTAGGTCAATGTGATGGCCTGCCTATCGTCGAGGCAAGATTCAGCCTTAGACACTTTAATCTGGCAGATCGCGATCCTAAACTGGCACTGGAAGATGGGCACATAATTGAAAAATTGAAAGAACGTTATAAACTATTGATAAGATAAAACTCATCGCCGTACCGGCGACGGCTAAACAAAGAATGAATATTTAAAATTTAAAT
>JBDKUM010000206.1:0-6164 GCA_039679715.1 Phycisphaerales bacterium | reverse complement strand
AAGGATATGTTCCGAACTGTAGATTTACTTGTGATTGATGATGTCCAGTTCCTTCGAGAGCGCGACCAGAGTCAGGAAGAATTTTTCCATACCTTCAATGCCCTGTATGGCAACGGCAGCCAGATAGTTTTAAGCGCCGATGCCCCGCCCGGAGAAATCCCCACTCTGCCCGAAAGACTTACAAGCAGATTCAAATGCGGCCTTGTCGCCCGTATAGACCCGCCCACTCATGAAACCAGAGTCGCGATAGTCCAGAAAAAATCGAAATTGCGCGGCATGAAAATATCTGATGAAGCCGCCGAATATATCGCGACAAAAGTAAAAGCCAACATCCGTGAGATTGAAGGTGCGCTTACAACGCTGTACGCTCTTGTCGGCGCAACCGGTGATGAAATTACAAAAGAGTTCGCAAAGATAGCTCTCGGCGATAAAGAGACAAACGAAAGAAATATAACCATAACAGACATTATCAAAGCCGTCACATCATATTATGATATCCGCCCTGCCGACCTCCTGAGCAAGAAACGCAGCCAAAGCATTACAATGCCCCGCCAGATATGCATGTATCTTGCGCGAAGTTTAACCAGCCATAGCCTTGAGGAAATTGGCGGCCATTTAGGCGGACGCGACCACACGACAGTAATGCACGCATGCGGAAAAATTTCGGAAATGGAACAGGCCGACCAAAAAATCCAGGGCCAAATCGCAGAACTCACCAAACGCATCACAAAATAATCATGTTTTCTTAAGATAAACGTGTTTTGTCATTTCGACTGAAGTCTTGCGCAAGCAAGACGGAATGGAGAAATCGTATAAAAAGCATTATTCCAATTCGCCGAAACAAAATTCAGAGCAAAGCAAGTCTACGCTGTTTCAAATTTCAAATATCATATTTTAAATATTTCTTTGTGCCTTTGTGTCTTGGTGGCTACAGCCATCATACACATGTAAAAAACTAAAAAAAACGTGAAATTACTTGTAAAAAGATATTTTTTTGAAGCTAAACTTTGATTTTTTAAGTCAAAGTTTGATTTTTTGAGTCGTTTTGATTGACTTTTTTCATTTTTCAATCGAAATACGTTTCAAATTGACAGCTTTTCGACAAAAAATGACATCTGCGAAGCATTTTTAAGCATTAACGTGACACATTTCGGTCTGTTTGAGACATATCGGCCAATCGTTTTTATTCGCTTCATACACTGCTTTAAACGCATTCACGACTTCAGGGTCAAACTGACTTCCCGCCAGACTTGCTATTTCCGCAACCGCTTCATCTCCCGATTTCGGATTTGGATTCCACGGCTTTGCCGAAGTCATTGCGTCAAAAACATTCGCGACTGTAAGTATTCTCGAACCAATCGGAATATTGCGTCCAACCAAACCATTCGGATAACCGGTTCCGTCAAAATTCTCATGATGATGTCTGATAATCACGATTTCCTGGCTGAACATCCCCACCGGTGCCAATATATCCGCGCTGGCTATTGAGTGCCTTTGAATAAGCCTAAGCTCATCATCGCTAAGAGCCGTTGTCTTATGCAGAATGTTATTTGGAATAACTATTTTTCCAAGATCATGAAGCGCCGCCGCAATATTTAACTGCTCCAGCAGCATTTGCGATACCTGCATTTCTCTGGCTATTGCCTGCGAATAAATTTTCACATTTTCAACATGGCTTGCAAGATATGGATCCTTGATAATGATTGCTTTCGTAAAAGCCTGTATAATGCCAAGCGTTTGTTCTTTTATCTGCTGCGCAAGCGATGAAATCTTCGTCTGCAATTCAAGGAAATCGCCATTATGATCATGTTTAATAAGTTCATGCTGATTAATTTGTTGATAAGGCACTACGCAATTTCTGCCGCGGTTCTTCGCCGCGTACAATGCGTCATCCGCCCTGCGAATCAATTCGTATGGGTCAATGTTATCTGTGCCGTCGAATACCGCAACCCCTGCGCTGCATGTTATTGAAATTGGTTTGCCGTTAATACCCCAGCCGTATTTATCAATTTGCGAAGTAAGCTTTATTGCTCTCTGGGTCGCAATTTCAACCGGCATGCCCGGCATCATCACGACAAATTCTTCTCCACCGTAACGTGCGGCCATATCCATTGGATAAATATTTTCGCTAAGGATTTTTCCAACCTGCTGCAAAACTTTATCGCCCGCAAGATGGCCGTATGTATCGTTAATATTTTTGAAATGGTCGACATCGAACATCATCACCGCAACAGAGCCGCCGCGAATTTTCGCTTGCAAAAGCTCACGGTCAAGAATCTGAAAGAAATGCCTGCGGTTGGCAAGTTGCGTAAGTTCGTCTGTATTTGCCAGCAGGAGCAGCTTTTCCTGCAATTCCGTCATTTGCAGAACTATGCCTATACGAGCCTGAAGCTCTCCTTTGTTAAAAGGCTTAGTTACATAATCTATTGCGCCAAGTTTTAAACCGCTGATTTTATCTTCAGTTTGGTCTTTAGCGGAAACGAAAATAACAGGTATTGAAGATGTCCGGTTGTCTGCCTTTAGCCTTCTGCACGTCTCAAAACCGTCCACATCTGGCATCATTACATCAAGCAGGATAATGTCGGGATTTTGCTCAATCGCCAGTGAAATACCTTCTTCAGCGTTCTCTGCAAGCAGTGCCACAAGTCCCATATTATTAAGATGAGCCTTAAGCAAAATAAGGTTCGTCTTGCTGTCGTCAATAACCAATATTTTACGTTGCATTGTGTCCGGCATATATAGAAAATCCCTGTATAAACAACATTTCAATATCGTCAATAACGAGAGGTTAATTAATCTGCACATAAATTAAAATGTTGTGCATAGTCCGAAAATAAATAATCAAAATGATTTCATGATTGATTATCATGTTGTTTTGTATTCCTTGGCTTTAGCTATTTCCGCGTTGACCTCCGCCTGCGTATAATGGTTCGGCCAAAGCGTTCGCCAGCCCGCGACATACGAACCAACCGGAAGCAAAGTCAGAAGACCCGCAAGCAGCCACCCCGGCTCTTGAAGCGTACCTACTATCGTTTGCCTGTCCGTCTGTGCCTGCTTTATCGCGACATCAAGAATTCCAAGCACCTGCTGATATTTTTCCTTATTCAGATTCGCAAGGTATTCCAGCTTCAAACTCTCATCGATATAAACTCCGATCACCTCATTTTTCAATTCATTTGCTGTATGAAGATTCTTCTCATACCATGCGATACTATTGGCATCCCTGCCCGCATATTTCGCGGCCAATGGTGAAATTTCTGTTGGCCAGAAATCATATATGAACTGACAACCCGCCACAAGCATTACCGAACATACAAAAATTAATGACAAAATTACTTTAATTGACATAGTACTTTCCTCCTTTGATAAAACTTGATTTTTTAAGATATGTTTATATATTTACATTTGACTAATTTAAACTAATTGAATTAAACAGGTGAATCTATGGATTATTCGGAACTTTTTGCCCAGTAAACACAAACTCTTGAAGATCTTTTTTTTCAGAAAAAAGATAAAGAGCTTATTGCACAGCTTCACAAAATGGAGCGAATGAAGGATATAAAAAAATTGATTGCGAAGGTTTCCGGCATCACCAACGATGATGTTCTTGATAAACTCGTTGAATTTGAAATCAGACCCGAAGTTGTCGCTTCGCTCGCGATTGTCCCGCTCATTGAAGTCGCATGGGCGGATGGCGAAATCAGTAAAGAGGAGCAAAAGGCAGTTCTCGATGCTTCTTTGGAATCATTCATTTCCAAAGAAAGCCCTGATTATGAACTTCTGAAACGCTGGCTGAAACACAAACCTGATGCGAATCTGTTAAAAGCATGGAAACATTATATGAAAGGCCTGTGTGAACAATTAACAAAGTACCAGGTAAATGCACTTAAAAAAGATCTTATTGGCCACGCTGAAGAGGTCGCAAAAGCCGCAGGCGGTTTTCTAGGCCTTGGAAATAAAATTTCTAAAGCTGAACAAAAAATGCTGGATAAACTCGCCGCAGCCTTTGAATAAGGCGCTATTCTTAAATTTTTGAATTAATTAAACATTAAAAATTCAAAATTAAAAATTAAAAATTAATCAGCTTTGTTCTTCGCTTCGGCAATTTGCTCGGCTGTCATTTTCTTTTCGAGCATATACTTATCTTCGAAAACATCTCGCCCGCTCTTTTCCGCTTCCATCAGCCATTTGTACGCCTCGACATAATCCTGCGCAACTGCAGGACTTTCGGTATAAAGCTGCGATAGCTTATATTGCGCGTCCGCATAGCCCTTGTCCGCCGCCTTCTTGTACCAGCCGATAGCCTCATTGTAATCCTGCGTTGTGCCGAAACCGTTATATGTCATCCAGCCCATGTAATACATGCCGCTGGCCTGCCCTGCATCAGCGGATTTTCTAAACCAGTTTACAGCCTGATTATAATCTCCTTTTTTCGGCCCGAACCCGCCGCGATAAAGATAACCTAAATTCGTAAAGGCTTGTTCATTCCCTGCATTTGCGTTTTTCTCAATCTGCCGGAACAGTTTTTTATAATTCCAGCCGCCATGACCATCTTTGTACAATAAGCCGAGATTTTCCAGAGCTTGCAGATTGCCTGCCATCGCGGATTTAAAGAACCATTTTTTCGCTTTGCCGTAATTCTGTTTTACCTGCTCGCCCTTGAGATACATCATTCCCATCTTGAGCTGCGACTCAGCCGTAACAGGATTAACCGTCTGAACTATTTGGCTTTCCTTGGTTTTCTTTGGCTTGGGTTGTTTTGGTTTTTTAGCTGAATATGCGCTGCCCGCTATGACAGCAAGACACAATATGGATATCACAAAAATCCGTTTCATTGCAAACTCCTTAACTTTTAATTGATTATATAATACCAAGATGTCTTCTAAACGCAAGTTATTTTGTCTCCTGCTTTTGGCACATACCACACGAAATTCTTTTTTAGCTTTAATTCATATTACTTGTAAAAGAGCACGATTATCATTTCGACTGTGAATCCAGCAGGGTGAACGGAATGGTGAAATCATAAAAACAGAAATTCAAAACTTTTCACTTATCACATATACTTTTCACTTCGTTCTGACCTTCATCAACTTTGCATTTTGATTTTAACTTTTACATTTCTTTCCCAATATCAGCCTGTGGCATGTTCTTTTCAATCGATCGCAGCCTGTATTCGTACGTTATGCTTGTCCTGCTCAACTGTTCGATTCTCTGCTGAAATTCTTTTTGCGTTTCAATAAGAGCCGCCAGATCATGCTGCAATAGTGAAAGTTGTTTTTGCAGATTTACCCACGTCCCGACAATCAACGCGGCAAGAAAAATCAATTCAATAAGAACAGATAAATCTATCTGCTTATTCAAAAACCATCGTTTACTTGGAATCTCTGACATAAAATCTTCCGCCTCTGGCGGACTCCGCAATTTTAATTTTTGATTTTTAATATTTGATTTTAGTTTTTATGCTTTAGCGTAAAAACAATAATATTCCCCAATCTTGAACATTATAACAATCGTGCCGGTTTCAAGCGTTCCCTGCTCGAGAAAATCCTCGCCAATGTTAACTGCTCTAACTTCATTACCGATAATGCTCGGCTCAAATCCGCTCGCATTTATTTCAACAGCCCGGACATTGTAATGATTATAATCGTATTTGCTAATCACCTTTGCGACAAAGCCCGCGATCTTTCCGCCCGCCGATGTAACAAATGCGTTCTCATTGATTCCTTCGCCATTCCTCATCAATTGACTTATTAATTGCTGCTGTTGATTTTGTATTAGTTCGTCATTCATTATGTTTATTACCTGCCATTTTTGTCATTCTTGCGCAGAAAGAAATCTATACCTTAAACAGCCATTACGCATTATAAAGCCACAAAGGCGTAAATATAAATATACAGTGCCTTCGTGGCTATTCTCGTCTCTTTATTGCATTAATTATCGTCTGTTGTTTTTCAAAATCGACATGTACTTTCTCAACACAGCAGACATTTGCGTTTTCATACATTACACCAAGCATATCTCTGCTCTCCGGCCAAGCTGTAATTATATCCCCGGGCGAATAATAAGGACAAAGAGTCATGGTCTTGACTTCAACATCCTCATTTTTTCTTCTATCTTGCAGGCAAAGGTTATTCGCATATTCAACAATCGCTTTAGTATTATCT
>JBDKUM010000205.1:0-1854 GCA_039679715.1 Phycisphaerales bacterium | reverse complement strand
TCCTTTCTTCGGACGATTTAAAAACTCAATGTATTGAGCAATGACTTCTGCAACACGCCGCTTTTGTCCATCATTCGCTTCATATGAACGGATTTGCAGATGCCCTTCTACCAAAACCCGGCGACCTTTTGTCAGATTGTTACCAACCGCTTCGGCCAGCTTTTGCCATGCTACAATGGGAATAAAATCGGCTTGATTCTGCCCCTGCCCGCCGCCAAAACGATTGACGGCGATAGTGAAGGAAGTAACCGCCTTACCGGTATGCGTATAGCGAACCTCCGGATCACGTGCAAGATTACCCACTAATATCACTTTGTTCATACCCTACTTGCCCCTCTCAGCCGGAACCTTTTTGCTCCTGCGCTTTTCAATCAGTTTTCTCTCAGCGTAAAAGCTCAGCAATAAAGTTTTTCATGTCTCTTGCAAATCGGCAACGCGGCGATAGTTCAAAAATAGAGAGTTTTTTCTGGGTTGTAGTATTTAGCCAATCTTTGCTGTAATGAAGCGATGTATGAAAAATCGGATGATTTTCTTCAATAAGGCCGCGATAATACAGGCTGGTACTCGAGCCACTCATTTTATTAAATACGCAGCCACGATATATAAGGTTTGGATTGTACTGTTTCGCCAGTTGAATTTGGTTTTTCATTTCGTCTATGCCATGTCCGGAATATTCATCGGGTACGGTGACTACGATAATTTCATCAGTGACAATGAGGGCATTTAACACCGATAAATTAATATCCGGCGGATTATCAATAATACAGATATCATAGGAATTTTGCACACTGGTTAACGCCTTGTCCAAAATTTTATGCTGCTCAATTTCTGTGTTTTGCAAAACAGCAAAATTCGCACTCGCCAATGACATATCAGCGGGAATAATGTCTATATTTTTATACCGTGTTTTTTTTACTACGTCTGCTGTAGCTGCAGCTTGCATCAGTAAGTCTGCCAGGGATAGATCTGTATCCGCTTCAAAAAATTGCGAAGCATTGCCCTGTTTATCATTGTCAATGAACAGAACCTTCGCATTCAGTTTTTCAGCCAAAAAGTAGGCCAGATTGACAGATACTGTTGTTTTACCAACGCCGCCTTTCAAATTGATAAAGGATATGGTTTTCAACAAAATCACTCCATTTAACTTTTTTGTGAGAGTCAGGAAGGTATATTGCATGGCTTGTCCAAGTTGTAATGACAGCAGGGGTTTTGATTTCTTCAGGGAATCTTTTTTGCCATCATGCCTTTTACGCCGACCAGCGGCGCGGAAGCCCTCCGGCCCAGCAGTTTGCAGACCAGCTTTTTGGCAGCTGTGCTGCTTTCGGCCTGTACCATATAAGTGCAGCCGCCCCAAGTGCGGACTGCGTACTTTACTACCATGAAAATTCACCTCCCTGGAGCTATCATTCCGTGATGCATTATAATTTTCTCATTTTTTGATTGCCTAAAATTTATTCGCGTATGGCCGCCAAAACTAAACCTGTCACAAAACTTTCGGGAGTTATCGGTTCCCGAAGCCATTCAGCCGTCCGATGACTTCCCTTTTGCTCATATTCATCCGCTAGTTGAGCGATTATGGCATTTTTGTTAGAAATATATTGTTTTAGCTTTTCTGAGTTTTCTTCGCAAATCTCTATAGCTATTTTCATGTTGCCACCTCTTCCCATCGCTTCTTTTGGGCCAGCATATTCAAGTCAGTTTGAGCTTCATCAAAATAATTTTGCCAAGGCAAAATCCTATAAGCATGGCCGCCGCCCGTTTTCCCAGGTTTAAGATAAAACATTTTAAATTCATTTCCGCCAATTCCGCTACGAACAAATGTATTTATCGATTACTACTACTGGTGCCATTCAT
>JBDKUM010000204.1:0-3051 GCA_039679715.1 Phycisphaerales bacterium | reverse complement strand
GCGTTCGTTCTGCATTTCGCAAGCCTGCTCTTAAGCAGTTCAACAGCCTCGACCGGATTTAACTCGCTCAAAACGCGTCTAAGCCTGTAAACCAGCTCTAGCTCTTTAGCGTCAAGAAGCAATTCTTCTCTTCTCGTGCCGCTCTTGCTTATATCAATTGCCGGCCATACACGTCTCTCGACAAGTTTCCTTTCGAGATGCAATTCCATGTTACCTGTCGCTTTGAATTCTTCAAAAATAACTTCGTCCATTTTCGAACCGGTATCTACAAGAGCCGTCGCGAAAATCGAAAGCGAGCCGCCTTCTTCGATATTTCTTGCCGCACCGAAAAATTTCTTCGGCATCTGCATCGCGTTCGCGTCAACACCACCGGTCAGAATCTTTCCTGAATGCGGAACTTCGGTATTATACGCTCTTGCCAGCCTTGTGATCGAATCCAGAAGGATAACTACATCCTGTCCGTATTCCACCATACGTTTTGCTTTTTCGATAACCATTTCCGCAACCTGGCAATGTCTTGACGCAGGTTCGTCGAATGTAGAGCTGATAACTTCAACATCGCGAGCGACTTTGCGTTCCATTTCAGTTACTTCTTCAGGACGCTCATCTATCAGCAAAACGATCAATTTTACGTCTGGATAGTTCGTACTGATTGAATTTGCGATTTTCTGCATCAATACAGTCTTGCCTGTACGGGGCGGTGCAACTATAAGACCTCTCTGCCCTTTGCCGACCGGCGTTACCATATCTATAATACGCATATTCAATTCATCCGGACGCGTTTCAAGACAAATTCTTTCTTCCGGATGCAGCGGCGTTAAATCGCTGAAGTTTACCTTTTCGATCAATTTATCAGGTTCTTCAAAGTTAATTGCTTCAACGCGCAGCAATGCGAAATATTTTTCCGAATCTTTTGGCGGACGAATCTGCCCGCTCACAACTGCCCCCGTACGCAGACCGAAACGTTTAATCTGCGATGGTGAAACATAAATATCATCAGGGCTTGAAAGATAATTATAATCAGGATTGCGTAAAAAGCCGTAACCGTCAGGCAATACTTCCAGAACACCTTCGCCGTACATCAAACCGTTGGACTGAATTCGCTCTTTCAGGATTTTGAAAATCAGTTCCTGCTTCTTCATACCTGTATATTCATTAACGCCTTCGCGTTTACAAACTTCGTGCAATTCAGAAACTGTCATTTTCTGAAGATCGGTAATATGAAGGTTGCCCCTTTTAATACGTTCATATTTCGCGTGTGTGGATTCGTAATCGTTCTTCTCTCCCTCATGGCCGTTATTTGCATGCTGTACCGGTGTCGGAGCCTGCGGCTGAACTTGCGGCTGTGTTTCTACTGCTGTCGGTGCTGCAGGTGCCGGAGCCGCCTGTGCAGGTTGAGCCGCTGCTGGCTCTGCCGTTTTCTTTGTCTCTTGCTGTTGAGATTCTACCGCCTGCGGTTCTGCTGCTTCACTTCTCTTGGTGTATTTGCGTTTACGTGTTGTTCTGTCATCTTTGGCCATTTTAGCTCCTTCCTAAAATTTTTGACCTTTTAATTTCAAATGAAATAGTGGAATTTAATGTATAAATAAACTTTCTTTGGCAAAACTTTACTGTTTAGAACAACCTGTCAACAAAGACAGGCTAAATCGATTTGCCTTAATACTTGCATCTTGTACCTTGAAAAATGGGGACTGACTCAATTGACGCGGTCTTTAGCGGCTAATTGTGCCTGTACCCATTTTTCATTTGATATGTTTTCTACAAAGCACTTTAAATCAACTTTAAGCTTTTGAGGCACTATATGAAGCTAAATAAACTACGTCAAAGTTTATAAACCGTTCGTCGGCTAAAAAAATCCCGGTTAAATAAAAATCCCGCTGCTATACAAAAAAATAGCTTTATTTATTGGAGAGTATAGCGGGAAAAATCTCGCTGATTTGTATTGTCAGCTCCGAAAGGTCTTCGTTATTATTAATTATATAATGCGATATACTGCGCTTCTTGTCCAGAGAAATCTGGAATTTTTCGCGTTTTTTTAACAATTTTTCGTCTAGATTGCCCTTTTTAGCCGCCCTTTTGAGCCTGATTTGCTCATCACAGGCCACAAAAACCAGCTTATCGCATCTTGTTTCCCATCCTACCTCCATCAATAGCGGGATATCAAGAACCACTGCTTTAATACCCTTATCCGATTGATATTGTTCGATAAGCTTTTCGGTTCTTTCCATTACTCGGGGGTGAATGATGGCATTTACCGCTTTCACAGCCGATGGGTCGTTGAACATAGCTTCCGCCATTTTAGGTTTGTCGATATTGCCCCCGGAATCGAAAACATTTCCGCCCAAAACGCAGCGAATCTCATTTTTTACATCGTTATCTGATAATAAGTCCTTAGCAATTCTATCGGCATCGATTACACCGCAGCCCAGAGCTTCAAATTGCCTTGCGACAGTGCTTTTACCTGATGATATACCGCCTAGTATTCCAATTATTGGTTTTTGATTCATAAAATTTGTTAGCCTCCAGCTTTATGCTGGAGGTTCGTCTTAGTGGTTATATTGAAGAATGCCCAGGAGAGGATTTGAACCTCTATGAGCCGAAGCTCGCTAGCCCCTCAAGCTAGTGCGTCTGCCAGTTCCGCCACCTGGGCAAGACACAACATAATACGCAAATAAGTTTGATAATCAAGCTAAAATTTCTACTAATTTTCAGATATAATCTTTTGTTTTCGGAGTTCTCAATCCTGCTTTCTAGAATAGGATCATAAATTGTCATTTCGACCGAAGCCTGCAAAGCAGGCGTAGCGGAGAAATCTTTTAAAAAGTAATTCCAAAACTTTTCACTTTTCACTTTAAACTTTTCACTGCCTGTCGCGTCGTAGTCTTTGACGAAGACGGATGCTTCCCCATTTGTCATTGCGATTTTAATCCCTTGTATGTTGACAAAAGTCATGGTTAATAATAGTCTCATAGATACTGTAGGTGTTGGTGAGGCGAGCGTAGCGAGCCGAGCAAACACCTACCGACGACGAGAGTTCGATAATCCCTCGGC
>JBDKUM010000203.1:0-5963 GCA_039679715.1 Phycisphaerales bacterium | reverse complement strand
TTGTCTCTGCAAAACCTGTCTGTTTGGCCGTATTTATCGCTTCTTTTTTGAACCGCAGAATGGAATTATATTTTTCAAAATATTCATCGATGAAATTTCTTGCCTCGGCCATGTTCATACCTGTTGTCCTGCTTAAGCCGAAAGCGCCCTGCCCGTAAATCAGCCCGAAGTTGACCGCTTTGCATCGCGAACGCATTTCGCTAGTTACATCCTTGATATCGACATTATAAATCTGCGAAGCTACGAAACTATGAATATCCATATCCTGCTCGAAAGCCTTTTTCAGTTCGGCATCATCACTGAAATGCGCGACCATCCGCAACTCAATCTGCGAATAATCCAGGCTGACAATTTTATCTTCTTTTTTGCATGGCACAAATGCGCTGCGAATTTTCTTGCCAATTTCCGTTCTGATTGGAATATTCTGCAAATTAGGGTCGGACGAACTTAATCTTCCCGTCGCGGTTATCGTCTGGTTAAAGCTCGCATGCACCTTGCCGGTTCTCGGATTTATAATCGCGCCAAGCTTATCTGTATAAGTATTCTTGAGTTTGCTTAATTGGCGATATTGAATAATATCTTCGATAATTTCATGCTCACCCGAAAGCTCATCAAGCACGTCCGCATCCGTACTGAAACCGGTTTTGCCCTGCTTAGGAGGATTTAAACCCAGCCCGTCGAAAAGAACTTCCGCAAGCTGTTTTGGCGAATCGATATTAAATGTCCTGCCTGCGTGTTTATGAATGCTTGCGGTAAGTTTTTCCATTTGGCCGTCAATTTCGTATGAAAGCTTTTTCAAAATCGACGTATCAAGCTTAACGCCGTTCAATTCCATTTTCGTAAGAACATCGACAAGAGGCATTTCCATTTCTTCAAACAGTTTTTTCAATTTCGGTTCGTCCTCGAGCTTTGCTTTCAGATATTCATAAACCTGAAAACAGTAATCAGCGTCCTCGCATGCATAATCGCAAGCCGGTGCGGTATCGACCATATCAAAAGTCTGCTGATTTTTGCCTTTGCCGATCAAATCTAAAATAGGAATTGATTGATAATGCAGAAAATCCAAAGCCATATTGTCCAGCGAATGGCTCCTTCTTTCCGCATCGAGTATATACGAAGCAATCATCGTATCGAATACGAGCCCTTTTAAAGGCATATCGGCATTATTCAGAACTATCAAATCGTATTTTGCGTTCTGGCAGACTTTCTTAATATTTTCATCCGCCAATATAGGCCCAATTTTTTGCTGAACTATTGAAAGCCCAAGCTGCTTTGCCATCATAGGCCCTTTTATGACAATATAATAGCCTGTTCCTGCTTTCCATGAAATACTGATCCCTACAAGCTGTGCGCGATGTGCCGCCAGCGATGTGGTTTCCGTATCAAGTGCGAAAATCTTTTGTTTTTTGACTTCGGCGATAAAATCGTCAAGCTGCGAAGGAGTTTCGATCAACTGATAATTATGTTTAACCGTTTTGATTGATTTATATTCGGCCGGCGAACTTTCTGCTGCAAATAAACTATCCGCCGCCATAACAGGCTTTTCTGATTGCTTTAAATTAAGTTGAGTCATGAGCCTGCTGAAACCAAGTTCAGTGAAAATGGCCGCAAGCTTTTCTTCATCGAATTTTTTGAATGTAAATTTTTCTTTATCCAGCTCGATTGGCATCTGGCAATTAATCGTAACAAGTTGTTTGCTCAAAAATGCCTGCTCTTTGGAATTTCGCAGGTTATCGCCGCGTTTACTTTTGATTTCATCCGCGTGTTCGTAAAGATTTTCAAGCGAACCATACTTGATAATCCAATCCATCGCAGTTTTTGGGCCGACATCTGGAACGCCGGGGACATTATCGGCTTTATCGCCCTGCAATGCTAAAACATCGATAAACTGCCTGGGCTCAATCGCCGTTTCTTTCTTGAAAGCCTCCGCATCTGTAACAATATCGTTCTTTGCGTCATACAAAAAAACGCTTTTATCGCAGATTAGCTGATTCATATCTTTGTCTTTGGAACAGATATAAACTTCCATTCCCTCGCTTGCCGCTTTTTTGCAAAGCGTGCCGATTATATCATCCGCCTCAAAACCGCTCTGTCGAACGATAGGAATATTCATGGCATCGAGTATCTGCTCAATGCGTTTAATCTGCACCGGCATATCTTCCGGCATTGGCTGTCGATGTGCCTTATATTCTTTATAAATCTCCGCGCGAAAACTAGGCTCTTTCGAATCCATCGCGACCACGATCATATCGGGCTTTCGAGTCTCAAGGAGTTTGAGCATTATGGTTGTGAAAATATAAGACGCTTTTGTAGGCTCACCTTTAGGACTGGTTAGCCTTTGGTTTATCGGCGCGTAATAAGCCGCGTATATATGTGAATGTCCGTCAACTATATATAAGGTTTTTGCCATCAATTAATTCTTTCGTAAATCACAACCCTGTCTTCATGATTTTGTGTTCGGAAATAATGCTCGCCGAGGTACTCCCTGTTTTCAAAAGGCGTATCAGGATAATCGATCGTAATCGGCCGGTACTTTGTATAATCTACGTTCCTTTGTAAAAAAAGCTTAACTTTTTTATCTTTGTCGCTATTGCCGTATTTACGCATTACAACCCATTTTGCATTTCTCGCAGGTTCTAATTTTTCCCCTGTAAGTCCTCCTACAATTCGCATTTTCGTGTAAAATTTCAAAGGCATATCGCCGTATGTAATCGCGACAACATCGTCCGCCGAACCATGCTCGTTTAAAAATTTGCAGATACCTTCAATCGGCCCGTCGAAGTCGTGAGTTATTTCATATAAATAATCTCTAAGTTTGCTTGTGCCTGCTTGTGTCCATATCAGAAGTACGATTGCCGCCGCCGCAAAAATAAAATTCGTACTTATAGCCGCATCAACGATCAATGCAAAAATAATAATCAGAATTGGTATAGATGCGCTCATATATCTGAAAAATGGAAACGGGCTTACAATGACTATTACGATCATATTGAAAATGACAAAGAAAATCAAAAGCGATAATCTCTCCAGAGATTTTCGGTCAGCGAATAATTTTTTATATTTGGCTGCTCTGAATATTAGTAAAATAACCGCAAGTAAAATGAACATCGGCGGAACCACACAATGCACAATATCGGCAATCATTCTCACAATCGACATCCCCAAAGGCATAACATTTCTTCCGTATGCGATCGAGAAATCTATACCGATGAGCCAGATTATCCACGGACTGTTTATCAATAAAACAAGCCCAAGCACTTTTGACAGCGATTTAAGCTTGTCCCTATGAAAGATATAAGTATGCAGCAGCAAGGTGGGAAACAAAATTCCTATATAAATATGCTGAGAGTGAAATAAAAGCATCGAAGAAAAAAACAGCAGAATATTTGAGTATTTCTTCTTCTCAAGCAGCAATGCATAAAAATACAAAGACAACAACGAGAAGAAAATCCCCATACTGTAATATCTGCATTGCCTGGCCAAAATCAAAAAAGCAACACAAACCGTAAGCAAACCGGCCGCGATTAATGCGATTCGTTTTGACTGCCGCCATTTAGCCGCAAAAAGATATGTCAAATAAACAGAAGCTATTCCAAAGAGAGCGAATGGCAATCTGCTGACAAAAGTAGAAGTCCCGAAAATGCCGTAAAATCCTGAGACTGTATAATATGGCAGCCACATCAATCTTCGCCAAACATAATTTTTGCCCAAATCGCTGCCAAGTTCCTGCGAAAAGAAATTCTTCCCGTCATACCCATGAGGCACACCATACTGAAGAATTGTTTTGCTGACCACCGCCGTTTCAGCTTCATCCTGCCATAAATATTGATTTCCCAGGTTGGCTAAAAGCAGGAAAAACGCGATGCACATTATCGCTAGCAAAATTATATTGGCTAAAATGCGATTCATCAAATTATCATCCTGATTATTTTATTATTTCAAACCTGCCGTGTTTGCATCTCGAATTTCGGATGCTTGCTTTATCTTTTCCTGCAAATTTTTCAATCCTTCCTTTGCCGCTTCCAAATCCGGAATTACCCGCAGCGCTTCCATATAACGCCTTTGAGCTTCGGCATATCTTCCCTCATTAGTCAGCGCGATTGCCAAATTGATATTCCCGTTCAGATATAAATTGCGAAGCATCGGGTAATCGAACCTGGTGCTCATATCATTCCTCGGAGCGTTCAAATCTTCAGGCAATGGCGGGAGCAATTTTTCATACATCGCGATCGCCTGCTTCCAATCGCTTCTATACATGCTGATTTTCGCAAGCTCGTAATAAATCGTCGCATTATCGGGATAAATCTCAATCGATTTGCTCAGCATCTTGTCCGCCTCATCATATTCGCCCTGCACACCCAGAGCAACACCCAAAAATCCATATGCCCACCAGTTATCTTTCACAACTTTGGCCGCATGTGAATATAAAGTAAGGTTATTCTGCCAATACATCGCCTCAACGTATGTTTTCAGACCAAGACCGAAAAGCAATACACCCGCAAATCCGGCGCAAACAGTTTTTTTAATATTCAGTTTCGCGATCGCGTCCGCAAGCAGCCATGTAATAGCGATAAACAAACCTGTATAAGGTATGTATGTATACCTGTTCGCCCATGCCTGCATTCCCACCTGGCACAAACCAATCACCGGCACAAGCGTACCTACAAACCAGAACCAGCCGACCGCCATATAAGGCCGCTGTCGTATTTTCCACACTACAAAAATCGTTATCGCAACAAGAATTGCAAGAGCAGCAAGTGTCTGCCATAAAAGTATCGTACCTTTTGGATGCGGATAAAATACCGCAAGATTAAAAGGCCAAAACATCTTTTCAAGGTAAGTGAAATAAGACATGATCGCGTTTTCAAGCCGCCACCCGAATGGATATCTTGCAATATCCTTTACCAATCCCATTTTCCCCTGCACAGAAAGCGTAATAACGCTGATAGTAGCGGAAATTAAAAGAAACGGGATTTTTTCCAAAACCATCCTGGGGATTTTAACCTTTTTAAATCTATCCAAAGGCCAATAATCCATCAGCAGTAGAACGCACGGCAAAGTTACAATCATAGGCTTGGACAAAGCGCCAAGAGTAAACACGCCAAGCGTCAATATATAACGCCGCAAAGATTGACGCTGTGCATAATACCAGTACACAAGCATCGTAAGAAGCCAGAAGAACGTGCACAAAACATCTTTTCTCTCGCTCGCCCACGCGACAGATTCTACATGCAGCGGATGAAGTGCGAAAAGTGCCGCCACAAACGCGCTCGCCCACATTCGTTTCGTCATCTTCGTCAAAACATAAAAAAGAAGAGACGTGTTGAATATATGGAAAATTAAATTTGTCAGATGATGCCCTGCGGCGTTTAAATTATAAATCTCGCAATCCAGCATGTGCGAAATCGAAGTCAACGGGTGATAATTATTGGCGTGAATACTTGTAAACGCCCAGATTACATTCTCAAGTGAAAGTCCCGTTTTAATATTGGGATTGGAATAAATATAAGTATCGTCGTCGAATGTTATGAAACTATTGTGAAGTACCGGCTCATAAGCAATGAAAGTTATTATCGCAAGCGCAATATAAATTATATGAATACCGTATTTTTTCATAGCCCATAATAATGATAATAATATAAGTAACCCCTAAAAATGTCATTGCGAGAAGTCCTGCGTAGCTTTATGCGAAGCAGGACGACGAAGCAATCTCAGGTTTTGGAATTTTTAGAAGCTGTGAAGAGTGAATGTTATTTTTTCACTCTTCACTATTCACTTTTAACTTATTTAATCCAGTTTCATGGTCATAAGGAATTCTGCGTTTGTCCTGCATTTTGCAAGCCTGCTCTTAAGCAGTTCCACAGCCTCAACCGGGTTTAAATCACTCAAAACGCGTCTAAGTCTGTAAACCAGCTCAAGCTCTTTAGCGTCAAGAAGCAATTCTTCTCTTCTCGTGCCGCTCT
>JBDKUM010000202.1:0-4335 GCA_039679715.1 Phycisphaerales bacterium | reverse complement strand
CAATCTTTTGCGTTTACCAATTCTTTGGTAATCAGCTTCGAACCCATACCTGCGCAGACTATGCCTGCTGAAAACCATTCGGTCAGACTTTCTTTTGTAGGTGAAACACCGCCTGTGGGCATGATTTCAGTCCACGGACATGGTCCTTTAACCGATTTTACAAATTCCGCACCGCCAATGCTGTCGCCGGGGAAAATTTTCACGATTTCAACACCAAAAGTATGTGCTTTTTGAATTTCAGTTACTGTTCCGCATCCGGGGGAATAAGGAATTTTTCTGCAGTTGCACATTTTCGCGGTTTCTTCATCGAAGCAAGGCCCAACGACAAAATCCGCTCCGGCCGAAATATACATGGCGGCTGTTGGGGCATCGCAAATAGAACCGACGCCGAGGATAAGGTCTTTTCTTTCTGCATCTCTAAATTCGGCAAGTTTGGTAAAGGTGTTAATCGCCCTGTCACCGCGATTTGTAAATTCAATACACTTTGCGCCGCCCGCGGCACATGCTAATGTAATATTTTTTACAGTTTCAAAATCGTTGTGATAAAAAACTGGTATCAAACCGATTTTCTTCATCGCGGTTAAAACTTCAAGCCTTGCATGCTTTGACAAAGGTTTTCCCTTTCAAAAATATATTTTACCTAACCTGTAATCTGCCCAGGCAGGTTCAAATGCCTTTCTATCTTTAGGTGCCTGCCGCACAGGAACTGATTGACATTCGAATTCGCCTTTCTTGTGATTGAATTCTATCCTTATTATTGAATTTCTCAAGTTTATATTTTCCGGTTTGAATTTTAACGTGTTGCCGGTGTCGGGGTCTTTGATATCGTGATGAATCTCAATCCCATCTTCGCTCAAGACGAGGTGTGAGCCGCGAGAGCCGCTGCCTGCTTTCAAAAGTTCAACGATTGCCTTAAAATAGCCAATACTTGCAAGAGCTAAATGCTCCGCATGAATCACGGTGATATAATCGTCAGCTTCAGTGATGTTAAATCCTTTTTCCTGAATTTCATTATAAAGCTTTACAGAGTCATTCAGCGCATTCTGAGCATTTTCCAGCTTTCTGATGTGTCCTGCGGAGGTTGTCATTCGATGCTGAATTTGCAGGATAGTTTTTTGGGGATTCAAATTTGAATTTGCATTTTTAAATATTTTATTTATGACAGTTTTAACTTGCTCATCATCTTCGGTAATTGAAATATTATCTGCATAAGCATTTGCAATGTATTCGGCTGCCCTTGCGGCACCAACCTGGCCTGCATTGAGAGCAGAACCGCCCGGCCTTTTAATACCATGCGAACCTGCCATTTCACCAATAACGAATGTTCGCTTGATATTTGACTGCCACCATTTATCTATCGCAAAGCCGCCATTATTATGCTGACTGCAAACCGAAATTTCCAAAGGCTCTGTGTACAAATCAATGTCATGCTCTTTGTAAATATCTATGGCCGGTTTGTTCATGTGTTCCAGTCGTTCGATTGGAAGTTTCTGCAACGCGCCGGCTGCTTTTAGATAGTCTAGTGCTTCAGGTTCGAGCTGTTCTATGCTAAACTCGGACATTCCTTTACCGCCGATTGGATTGTGCAGAAAATCCATAAATACACGCCGGCCTTTTTGATTTTCATTGAAGACGATAATATCAATGAGCGAAGATTGCAGATTTTCGATGCGCTGCGGATCAAAGGGCCATTGATAGCCTTTCAAAAATATGTTTGTTGCCATTTTACTCATGGTCGGGAAAAACGGCGTAAGGAATTCCCGTTCATCCTCGCCTTTGGCATCTGTACTGAAAATACGCGGTATAACCTGCATATACGTGCCGGAGACGTTCCAGCGGAATTTCGTGCTGGCAAGACCGAATTGCGATTCGGTGAGATTTTCCGCGGCAAGACCGGCTTTGAATGCTGCGCCGTGTATGCCGATTTGACCGAAAGGATATACGCTCGTCTCATACATTTCACCAGGGCCGCCCGCGGCAAGCACGATATTATCGCAATAAAAAACATGTATGCCGAAATTTTCTTTTGAAATTGACTTGGAATCGATTGTAACAACGCCAATGATCCTTTTTTCAGAGCCGCAACCCGTTATCAGGAATTCGACAACTTCTTTGCTGTCAAAAATCTCAATGCCGTACCTGCGCACAATTTTTTCAAGGCACTGGCTCATAAATTTGCTGGTTTTCGGCCCGGCGGATGTTGCTCTTTCATAAGGGTCATGATCGGTTTTGTAGCCGACGTAAGTACCCATCGAGTCATGCGGAAACGGCACACCGGCTTCGACGAGATTATAAAAACCCCGCAGTGAACCGATCGCTTCGGCTAATGCTAAATCGTCGTGACAGCAGCCTGCCGCGGTAAGTGATTTCGCGAAACTTTCAGCACTATCGGCAATATCGGGGCTTGTGCCCATTTTATAATAGGTTTGTTTATCAGAACCGCTCATTCGCGATGCGCCAAGAGACAACCCGCGTGTAACTACAGCGATTTTGGATGCAGGCTGTTTTACCCCTTTGCTTTCGTAAAATTCAAAAAGCTTTTTGGCGCAATTCATACCGGCGGCGCCGGCACCAATGATGATTGTGTTGTATTTGTGTATCGTTACATTCTGATTTGCGATAGTTTTTTGCATTGACTTATAATCTCCTGAAGTGAAAACCGCCGTCAACGTTTATTACCTGTCCTGTAGAAAAATCAAGGCGGCCTTCGGCAATCGCGCCTACAGCTTTGGCGATATCTTCCGGCAGACCCCAGCGTTTTATCGGCGTGATACCCTCGGCGATCAGTTTGTCGTATTTTTCCTTTACCACGCTTGTCATATCGGTCATTATTATTCCCGGTCGGATTTCAAAAACACCGATATTAAATTCAGCCAGCCTGTCGGCATAAAGCATTGTCATCATGCTCACGCCCGCCTTGCTGACGCAATACTCGCCCCTTGCCGGACTGCTTGTATACGATGACATCGACGCGGTATTAACAATTCTGAAATTTCGGGCAGGAAATTGTTTTTTCTGCTCTATCATCCAGTTGGCAACAAGCTGCGTAAGAAAATACGGCCCTTTTAGATTGATATTCAGAACCCTGTCGAAACTTTCTTCAGTTGCTTCGAGAATATCCGTTCTTTTAGCCGGTGCGACACCAGCGTTGTTCATGAGCAAATCGCATCTGCCGAAATTTTCTTTCGTGAATTCAACGAGTTTTATTCTGTCCTTCGCCCTGCTGATATCGCCGCGGCAAATTTTGCAGCCGTTGATTTCCTTTCCGGTTTGCAAAGCGGCGGAATCATCGGCTTTGCCGTCTTTAAAATCACAATAGTTTATAACAATATCAAAACCTGATTGTGCAAGCTCTTTTGCGACTGCCTTGCCGATTCCTCTGCTTGCGCCCGTAACTATCGCTACTGGTTTATCTTTCATTTTTCGCCTTTCAAATATTTATCAATTTCCCTCGCCGCTTTCATTCCATCCGCTACCGCTGCAACAACCGTTGACGCGCCGCCAGCAATATCTCCGCCCGCGTATACTGCATTACGTGATGTCGCAAAACTATCCGGCAATGTTTTAATTAATCCTTGTTCGATTTTAACGCCAGGCAGAATTTTTTCCAAATTGTCATCTGATGATTGCCCTATCGCCTCAATGATAATATCCATTTCTAATTTATATTCGTTCTTTTTATCGGCTATCGGTTTTCGTCTGCCCGAATTGTCAGGTTCGGACAATTTAGTCGGGCAAACTTTTATTGCTGTCAGTTTGCCATTTTCAGTTTCATATCCTAATTGACCGGTGAGAATAATAAAATGGATCCCCTGCTCCATAGCTCTTTGACGTTCAGCTTCCCATGCAGGCATTTGTTCAAACGACCTGCGATAAATCAGATATACATCCGCGCTGCCAAGCTGTTTTGCAGTAGTCGCAGCATCCATTGCAGTGTTTCCTCCGCCGATTACAGCAACTTTTTTGCCTGATAAATCAGATTTATCCGATTGCTTTGCCATGGCTAAAAATTCAAGAGCATCGTAAAGACCGTTTATTTTTTTATCGAATGAATTTATTCCTTTCGGCAAACCGATGCCAATAAATACCGCATCAAAACCATCTTGCAATATATTATTCAAATTAAAATTCTCATCAAGCACCGTATTTAAACGCAATTCCATCCTTGATTGAGGCAAATCTTTAAAAATTGCTTCGATTTCGCGATTTAAGGCTCTGCCTTGTCTTTCCGCCGGTATAACAGATTGCACCATCCCGCCCAAACTTTGTGCTTTATCGAAAATCTTAAATTTATGCCCCAATTCGAGTAGTACGGCTGCAGCGGACAAACCTCCC
>JBDKUM010000201.1:0-6190 GCA_039679715.1 Phycisphaerales bacterium | reverse complement strand
TTCTGCCATAATCGTCTGCTGCGGCACAATCATTTCATCATCGATGGGCAAAATGGCCATGAACGCCATTGTTTCAAGCGCCTGCGTTAATGCTTTAAGCAAGAAATTTTCTTTCTTTTCTTCCCCTGTAGAGCAAACTGTTTGTATAAGCGATTTGAATTCTTCCGGGGTAAAAGGCTTATGGAGATAATCTTTAACACCTTCAGCCAGGAGTTCTCTTATTCTCGCAGTTTTTGATTCAGTCGAAATAATCACAACTGGTATAGCTTTCGTATCGCCCTTCTGTTTCATGTGATGCACCATTTCGACACCGCTCATATTGGGCATATTCAAATCAGACAAGACCAAATCGACATTTGTCTGTTTTAGAATATTCAAAGCTTCCTCGCCGTTCGATGCGTCCAGAAATTCTGAAACATCCATTTGCGTCATTTCAATTACACGCCTGACGATTTTGCGTGTTAAGGATGAATCATCTACAATTAAAATTTTCCATGACATTGTATGTCTCCCAAAAAATAAAAGCTTTTACTTTTTATAGATTTTTTTCAGATCCATTACACTTTATAGTTACTTCACCATTATTAATGTTCAGGTACATATTCCTTGGCGAATTTCCGCCAATATCTTCAGCGTCGATGAACATTCCGTTTTTCCACATAATTTTCCTTATGGCCAGGTAATTTCTTTTGCCGATATCGAAACCTTTAGGGCCGGTATCCATTTCCGCGCCGCCGGCAATCTTGACCCGCATTCTTTTCGTATTTGCTCCCATAGAAGCAAGTTTAGCAATCAAAAGCATCATGCCGGTATCTGCGAACATAAAAGGTTTTTCTTTAGCTCGCTGCGAATCGACTTTCGAATCCGGGAGCTGATAATGCAGCATGCCGCCCGCATGTGAAGCCGGGTCGTAAAGACTAACAGCAATGCATGATCCCAAAGAATATGTAATCAATACATCTTCAGGGCTGTTTGAGACCTTGGCATCAGATACATGAACTATAGTTTTTGATTCTGGCATCTCATATTCCATTATCACGGTTTCATATAAATCGTCGGCTGCACATATTTAAATTTATGTTCAATGCCGGTCAACGATTCCGAATGGCCTGTAAACAAGACACCGCCGGAATCGAGCAAATCCCAATATCGATTTATCAAAACGGATTGAGTCGGTTTGTCGAAATAAATCATAACATTTCTGCAAAATATAAAATCAATTGGTCCTTTTATAGGCCAATCTTTCATAAGATTGAGGTAACTGAAAATTACTGTATCTTTTAAAATCTGATTTACTTCGTAAATCTTTTGACCTTTTGCATTGTGTGCAATAAGATATTTTTGTTTTTGGGCCGCCGGAACAGGGCTAATTCTTTCTTCACTGTAAATTCCTTTTTTTGCCATCTGAAGAATGCTTGTCGAGATGTCAGTGGCGAGTATTTTAGTATCCCACTTGCCCTGGCCTTTTAAAAATTCATTTAAAGTTATCGCTATCGAATAAGGTTCTTCTCCCGAGGAGCAGCCCGCACTCCAGCCCCGAATTTTGAAATTACGCTGCGATCTTTTCTTATTGAGCAGATTTGGAAGGAATTGATGCTCCATAAATTTAAAATGTTGTTCTTCACGGAAAAAGCTCGTTAAATTTGTGCTTATGGAATCGATCAAAATTGAAAATTCCATTCCCGTTTTATCAGCTAAAACATAATCAAGGTATTCCTGAAATGTTCTAAATTTTCCTAAACGAAGTCTTTTCGCCAGACGTGCTCGCACAAGCTCTTTTTTGCCGTCATGCAGATTTATTCCGCAATGGTCATAAACCATTTGGCTTATGTTATAGAAATCTTTTTCTGTTAAAACAAAATCCTTTAACGTTAATGTTTCCATTTCTATAGACATATCATTAATCCTGTGCCAGTGCCATTATCCCGGGTATATCAAGAATTAAACTTACCATTCCATCACCCATAATCGCGCCGCCTGAGACTCCTTTAACAATTCCAAGTCCGTCGCCCAGGCTCTTTATTACTATTTGCTGTTGACCGAGAAGTTCATCCACCATCAAACAGCATTTTTTACTTTCCTCTTCCACGATAACGAGCAACCCCTGTGTTGGGTCCTCTGTTATGGGTTTGGTGTTAAATAATTTATAAAGGCGTATCATCGGCATCATCTGGCCTCTGACCATTAGCATTTCACCTTTGTTCTGAACTGATGAGAGCTGGTTTTTATCAGGTTTCAGAGTCTGTACGATTGAATTAATCGGAACTATATATCGTTCCTGACCGACTCTTATGATTTGGCCGTCTATTATCGCAAGTGTGAGCGGAAGGCGTATTGTGAAAATCGTTCCTTTTCCGATTGCCGATGAAATTTCAATTTTACCACGAAGTGATTCGATATTTTTCTTCACTACATCCATGCCAACGCCACGGCCTGAAATGCTTGTGATTTTTTCTGCTGTTGAAAGACCAGCATGGAAAATCAATTTAAATATTTCCTCATCGGTTAATTGCTGACCTTGTTCAACAATTCCGTTTTCAATCGCTTTTTTCAATATGCGTTCTTTATTAAGCCCTTTTCCATCATCTTCTATTTCAATTACAATATTTCCAGCCTGATGGAACGCACGCAATTCAATTTTGCCTGCTGGATTTTTGCCGCTTTTTGCACGTTCCTCTGCAGATTCAATGCCATGATCAACAGAATTACGAACCATGTGAACAAGCGGATCGGCAATTTTATCTACTATATTTCTATCAAGTTCTGTTTCTTCGCCTTTTGTAACGAAATTAATTTTCTTTTCGGCTTTATGAGAGAGGTCTCGGACAAGCCGTGCCATTTTCTGGAATACACCTTCAATCGGAACCATACGCATTGACATAGATAATTCCTGCAGCTCACGTATGATTTTACCCTGATGCGCGACTTTTCTGTTTAAATCATATTCAGCTGAAAGCCTTGTATTCGCTTCTTCCCTTATCATTAATTGCGCTATCACCAACTCGCCGGTCATGTTTATAAGATTATCAAGGCGTGTTGTACTTACTTTTATTTTTTCATCGGCGGCAATCTCGACTCTTCGATCTTCGCCGCTTCTGCGAGGTATTGGCCCTCTCATGTCAACCTGTTCAGCAGGTGATTGCTGGTTTGTTGTCTTTTCTTCAGGATTTACATTTTCCTGAGGTTTGGCGATTTTTTCTGTTTTTGCTGTTTCTTGCTGCAGCGGTGTTTCTTGAGGTTTTGCTGCGGCAGGTTCTTCTTTGCTTAAAATATCTTCGAGCTTTTCATCTCTTTTTTCGCCATGCGGAGTTTTCAGAACCGCTTCCAGACTTTGACCTTGTGCCAGCATTTTTAATTTTTCAAGCAGAGCAGGTAAATTTGTCTGAACTGTTACCGCTTTTTTCGCGTCAATCGATTCTTTGAGATCATTAATCATTTTTTTCAGCATATCGATTGATTCAAAGACAGCGTCTGTATATTTACCTTCAAGTATCAATTCGCCTTTACGTGCAAGGTCGAGAAGATTCTCGGCAGAGTGCGCAAGTGAACCTAACTCAGTGAGGTTAAGAAAACCGGCCATTCCTTTTATTGTATGAAATGCTCTGAAAATCATATTAAGAACTTCAGAATCATCAGGCTTGGATTCAAGCTGAAGCAAACCTGCTTCCCCTGATTCGATATGTTCTTTCGATTCTGTTATAAAATCCAAAACCAGGGAAACATCCTCTTCTGAAATTATCATCTGCTTAGTCTGGGCTTCGCTCTTTTTGTCTTCTGTTTTATTTTCCGGAACCGCTGCACTTGCGGTTCCTTTTTCAATCTGGTCAATCAAACTTTGAAGAACACTTACCGATTTTGAAATAGATTCAATCGATTTGCTTGTGTCATCAACCTGATTTTTAAGAATTTGCTGCAAAACAGTTTCAGCATCACTGGTAGAACCCTTAGCCTGTTCCAGTATTTGTTTTGGAAGAGCTGTCGCATTATCGATGTTTTGTTTAATTTCATTTATGATAGTTTGCAATTTATTCAGCTCTGCTGTATCGGAGAGATTAAGCATGTTCGTGGTACATGCCGCCTGTTCGATTAGCTCTACAAGTTTTATATTTTTTTCTTCCATAAATTATTCTCTATTTTAAATGCGCATTAAACTTATAATCCGTCATATAGGGTTTTTCGACCGTTAAAGGGGTTCAATGAACTTCGGAAAGTACTAATTTTATGCTTTTTTTGAGATGATTACTTGCGGAGAAATGGTCTGATAATAATGCTAAGCAGTGGGCTGTAAAGAGTCGCCTGAAGATATGATTACATCATTTTTAAGTAAAGCTCTTAGGATATCATAAACTGTTATAAGACCTTCTATTTTCCCGTTTGCCGCGGAAACTGGCATACAACGAAGACCTGTCTGGCACATTGTCTCCATTACAGAGGCAATTGATGTCTCTGGTTTCAAAGTCTTTACCGGCTTTGTCATCACCCACTTGACTTTAATTTGCAGGGTAGCGTCATCTTCAGGCCGATGCCATTTGGTGAAAGCAGGTTTAAGATAAATGCTTACAGCCGATGCCAAATCGTATGTCGAAACAATGCCCTCTGCCGTGCTATTACTGCCTATCAGCATATAACTGGTTTGAGCCTGCTGCATTTTTGCCAAAGCCTGCTGAACACTGTCGTCCGGGCTGCCGAACAGCACCTGTCTTTGCATTATGTCTTTTGCGCACATTCTTAATACAGGCAAACCCTCTTTAGTCTGCGGCGGCAATTCTATCATTTTTTTAATTGTCTCCGAAACAGGCCCCGATGCGGGTTCGCAGACTTCATCTTCCACATCTTCTGTTTTAACTTCAGAAGCAATTGGTTGTTCTTGATTTTCTATAGTTTGCTCGGGAACTTTTTCTTCAACAGGTTTTTCTACGGCAGCAGGAGTTTCAGTTTTAATGTCTGTTTCAGGTATTACTTCTTGAATCACCGCTTCCTGCGGTTTTTCTTCACCTGCAGATGCGCTCTGCGGTGGTTCCTGCGGTTTTGGAATGAATATCTGTTCAGGGAAAAAGGCTCCGCAGCTGAAAGGCGGATAATCATCGATTGTCATTTGAAAAGAAACAAACTGAAACTGCTCAGTTTCAGAAATTCCTATTTTTTCATCGGGCTTATCCCATGGATTTCCAATAAATGTTTGAGATTGAAGAAAATGGCCGTGCCCTTCCATCTCTTCGCGAAATACTCTGTCCCAGCTGCCAACTAGAAGATTGCCGCATTCTTTAATAGTATCAGCGATTGCTTCGGCGTCTTTTGCGCTGCCCCGTTTGATATCTTCGAGTATTTTCTGTTTTGGAAGCATTATGATAATGCCAGCAAGCGCAAACAATCCCGCCTGGTCGAAAATAATATTAAAAGTACCGTTTAAAATACCTTCTGATTTAATAAAAGTAATAGCGGCGAGCTTCTTGAATTTTTGGCTGAGTCCTTTTGGAGTTTCTGTGGATACACCAGTATTGGTGCATTTCATATCAATGCCGAACATGCCAGCTATGTCATCGCAAAACGCTTCAAAGGCATTGGTTGCCAATGCAATGGTTTTGGATTTGATTTCAGATTCAGGTGAGGTCATTATTTAAGACCATCAAAATTATTTCGTCTTTTCTCTATAAAACAGCAATAATTCGCAATTATATTTGTCATCTATGCTTACTTTTACAGATACACTCGTCGCATTATCGCCTAACGTATTTCTTAATTCATGGCCACTTACTACAGAAGGAATAGAAACTTCAAGACTGCCTACAAGCTTCAATATCCTTGATTTAAACCCACCCATAACCATGTTTGCTATTTCGCCGATAGCATCGCATGTACCATCTTCTGTAAGTTCATCAGGTGAATCGAGAGCAAGCATATTTACCGCGATTGCCTGCGCACAAGGTTTTGTACAGCATATCGCAAGGCAGCCTTCGATTCCGCCTTTAAAAGTTATCGAACCGAGCAAATCCCAATTAGCCGCTTTAGGATCCCATTCTTTAGCTTCAGATAAATCCATAAAAATCATGGTGCCGAAAATTTCTTTAGCGCTGTCTAAAAGAATATCATTCAAAGAAATTTGCTCTATCATTTAATAGCCTCACTTTCAGTAATTGAAGATTCGAAGTTAATTCATGAACGGAGATAATTTTTCCTGGAATTTTTCGGG
>JBDKUM010000200.1:0-8269 GCA_039679715.1 Phycisphaerales bacterium | reverse complement strand
CAGAACCACAGTCGACACCAAGCAAATTGATATCGATTATAACGAACCGGCCGCAGGCAAGAGCCAATTAACAAAACTGGTATGCAGCGGCGGAATCGTATATCACGAACAGGGTGCTAATGAATTTGCCGGCAAAGAACTTGTGTATAACCCGGCCGAGGAATATATGACCGTTCGGGGAACAGAAGAAATGCCCTGTATGCTCAATGGCGTTTTCGTCAAAGGCATCGAATACAATGTCAAGACAGGCGAAGCGATACCTGTACAGAATGTGGGCGTAGGTATAATGCCCGTCAGGTAATATGATTGTTCGAGGATGTTTGTCTTGATTCATACCGGTTTTTAAGGTTGACATATTTTCTATTTTAGCTAAACTGACGAATCTTAAAATGGGTACAATTTGCTGTTTCCCTAAGTGAAATGAAGATTATTCCTTTATACAAGGAGGTAAAATTGGCTTATAATTGTGTTGTAGCAATCAAGCAAGTGCCTGATACAAAAAGAATTACAGGCCAGGCAATGAATGACGATGGTACTGTCAATCGCGGCGCACTGCCGGCGGTTTTCAATCCCGAAGATTTAAATGCCCTGGAACTTGCACTTCAAATCAAGGACAAATTTGGCGGCAAAGTTACCGTAATTACTATGGGTTTGCCCGCTGCGACCGAAGTTCTGCGTCAGGCGATTTATCGCGGTGCAGACGATGCGATTCTTATTACAGACAGACGTGCCGGCGCAAGCGATACACTGGCGACAAGCTATATTTTAAGCTGTGCCGTCAAAAAGCTGGATTATGATATTGTGCTTTGCGGCAGGCAGGCTATCGACGGCGATACCGCACAGGTTGGCCCGCAGCTTGCTGAAAAACTCGGCATTCCTCAAATTACATACATCGAAGAGCTGCTCACGGTTGAAGATCATCATGTCTCCGCTCGCAGAAATATCGGTAACGGCTGGCAGGAAGTAAAATGCAAATTGCCGGTTTTGATGACGGTTGTCGATGAAGCGAATTTTCCCAGAGTACCCGCTGCGAAAATGCTAATGAAATTCAAGAAAGCAAAAACGCCGATTGAAATTCAAACTCAGCTTAAAAAAGATAATCCCACAGCAAGCGATGCTGAATTGAAACAGTTTGCCGATATGAAAATTAATGAACTTAAGCAGCAGAACCTGTTGTTTAAACAATGGGACCTCGACACAATCGGAGCTGATTTAAAATGGTGCGGCAGAGACGGCTCGCCCACAAAAGTTCATCGCATTCAAAGCGTAGTCCTCACAGCGCGTGAAAGCAAAACCGTCGATGCAACAGACGGCGGAATTTCGGATATGATTCACGAATTGATTTCAGATAAAACTATTAGTTAATATTCAGGATGAAATATGATTTCAGTTAACAGAAATGGTGAAGTATGGGTTTTTGCCGAACAGCATGACGGCAAACTTGAGGATATCGGCCTTGAGCTGCTCGGAAGAGCACGGATGCTCGGCGATAAACTCGGTGTTAAAGTTGGTGCCGTTTTAATCGGCAACAAAATCAAGGCACTTGCCGAAAAGCTCTGCCAATACGGCGCGGATAATATTTATGTTATCGAGCATCCGCAGCTTGAACACTACCAGACAAACAGCTACGGCAAAGTTATTTGTGATTTAATTCATAAACATCAGCCGCAGATTATGATTTACGGCGCATCGGCTTGCGGAAGAGATTTGGCTCCGCGTATTGCCAGTGCGATTAAAGCGGGTCTAACCGCCGATTGCACCGATTTACAAATTGGCGATCATGAAAATAAAGCCGAAGGCACCGTACATAAAAATCTTTTGCTGCAAATTCGTCCGGCTTTTGGCGGAAACATCATCGCGACAATTATCAATTACGACCGCTGGCCGCAAATGGCTACTGTTCGCGAAGGTGTTATGCCAATGCCCACTCCTGACCCGAAAAGAAAAGGTCAGATTATCGCTGAAAAAATTGAAATCGATAAAAACGATTTGCCGATTGAAATTTTACGCGAGCACAAACGCGAAAAGAAAGTCAATCTCAAAGCGTCAAGAATCGTCGTTGCCGGCGGCGCAGGCGTTGGCAGCAAAGATAATTTCAAACTTGTGTGGGAATTGGCAAACGCACTTGGCGCAGCTCCCGGCGCGACAAGAGCCGCTGTCGACCTTGGTTTTATCGATCGCGACCACCAGATTGGCCAAACAGGCACAACCGTTCGCCCAAGCCTTTATATCGCAATTGGAATCAGCGGCGCAATTCAGCATCAGGCCGGCATGAGCGATAGTCAAAAAATTATCGCGATTAATAACGACCCGACTGCCCCGATTTTCGATGTTGCGCATTATAAAATCGTAGGCGATTTAAACGATGTCGTTCCAAAAATGATTAAAGCTATTAAAGCTAGAGTTTAATACCCGAGCATTTAATATTTAGAATGGATTAAAAATATGGCAAATTTTTATAAAGATAACGAAGATATTCAGTTTTTGTTTAAGCACATGGACGTCGCTGGTGTTGCCCAAACGGCCGAAGAAGGCTTCAAATACGCAAAGGATTTCGACTATGCACCTGCAAATGCCGCAGAAGCTATCGAAAATTACGAGCTTGTGATTGATGCCATCGGCAAACTTAGCGGCGATTTTATTTGGCCAAGAAGCGAAGGCATAGATCGCCAGGGCAGCCATCTCGGTGAAGACGGCAAAGTTGCTTATGCCGACGGTATCCGTGAATCGCTCGATATGCTCGCTAAAGCAAATGTTATGGGCTTCACACTTCCGCATCGTTTCGGCGGTTTGAATTTCCCGAATCTTGTCTATTCAATGGCTATCGAAATCGTTTCACGTGCCGATGCGTCTTTGATGAATATTTTCGGTTTGCAGGGTATTGCTGAAACAATCAACTATTTCGCATCTGAAGAAATTAAACAAAAATATCTGCACGATTTCGCATCAGGCAAAGTTACCGGCGCGATGGTTCTTACCGAACCTGACGCGGGAAGCGATTTGCAAAGCTGCAAACTCAAAGCATATCAGGATGAAAAAGGAAATTGGCGTCTGCATGGCGTTAAACGATTCATTACCAACGGCTGCGGCGAAGTTCTGCTTGTTCTTGCAAGAAGCGAACCGGACAGAAGCGGCGGCCTGGGCTTGAGCCTTTTCGTATGCGATCGCGGCCCAACAGTTCATGTCCGCAGAATCGAAGATAAACTTGGCATTCACGGCTCACCGACTTGCGAACTGTTCTTCGATCATACTCTCTGCGAACTTATCGGCGAACGTAAACGCGGTCTCGCTCCGTATGTTATGAGCCTCATGAACGGCGCTAGAATCGGTATCTCCGGCCAATCGCTTGGTATTGCAGAAGCCGCATATAGAATCGCAAGAGACTATGCTGCCAGTAGAAAACAATTCGGCGGCGCAATCGAAAAATTGCCTGCCGTTCGCGACTTGGTAATTGATATGAAAATCGAAATCGAAACCGCACGTGCTCTGCTTTACGAAACAAGCAGGGTGGTCGATTACGATATAGGCTATACGAAGATGCTTGAGATTAATCCTCCTGCCGATAAAGAGCAGTTGAAAAAAATCAAAGATGCTTCGCGTCGCTACGGCAGATATGCCGGTATGCTCACGCCGATGACAAAATATTACAGCTCTGAAATGAGCAACCGCGTTACATATAATTCGATCCAGGTTCTCGGCGGCAGCGGTTTTATGCGTGATTATCCATGCGAAAGACTCGCAAGAGATGCACGCATCACAACAATTTACGAAGGCACAAGCCAGTTGCAGGTTGTCGCTGCGGTTCGCGGCGTTTGCAGCGGAACATGCGGAAAATATCTTGAAGAATTGGCCGCACAGCACTATGAACCGCAGGTTCAGGATCTGATCGCTATTCTTAAAGAGAATACCGAACTTATGCTCAAGACTATTCCATATATTAAGGATAAAGGCGTTGAGTATATGGATCTGCACGGAAGAGAACTTGTTGATATTGCCATCGCGATTATCTGCGGATACCTATTCTGCGGTCAGGCAAGCAGCAAAGTTGATATTGATTTTGAAACACCGAAGGGCGATAACGGCCAAAATAAAGTCAGCATGAAAAAACGTAAAGAAATACTCGCCCGCAGGTATATAACTAAAAACGCGGCTCTCATTAAATCTCTTGTTGAGTCGATTATGAGCGGCAATGTTTCATCGCTTGAACAATACGATGTTCTTGCCGGCGCAGTGCCAACGGAGAAATAATGGTTAAAGCTGTAATATTTGATTTTGACGGAGTAATTTCTGACTCCGAACCGTCACACTTTGCCGCGACAAATAAGGTGCTCGAGCAATTCGGCATAAATATAAATAAAGATGATTATTATGCGTCGTTCCTGGGCTACACTGATGCGCAGATGTTCAAGGCAATCAGTGAAAAATTTAATGAGAATTTTACTGATGCGCAAATCGAAAAACTGATTGAGCAAAAAGCGTTTTTTTTTGAAGAGATAATCCGCCATACCGACCATTTGATTAAGGGCATTCCGCAATTTATAAAAATGCTCAAGACTGGCGGGATCAAAATTGGTATTTATTCCGGCGCTTCGAGAGATGATATCGAGTTGATGCTCGAAAATTCTGGCTTCGGCGAGTATTTCGATGTTATTGTTTGTGCCGATGACGTTGAAAAAGGAAAGCCCGAGCCTGAAGGATATGTAAGGGCGTTGGAGCTTATCAATAAAAAGAACAATTCGCAAATTTCCGCAAATCAATGCATTGTCATTGAAGATTCGCAGTGGGGAATTGTCGCCGCAAAAAAAGCCGGCATGAAAATCATTGGTATCACCAACAGCTACCCGGCAAACGAACTTGAAGATGCGGATTTGGTTATCGATTCCGTGAGCGATTTAAAAATCAGCGATTTAGAAAGACTTTGCCAATAATCCTGGTTATTGGCACATTGCAATGCGCCTCCCCGGTTTGAAGATGCTGCTAAGATTATCCGATTATTATTGATTTAATTTCTTATTTGTAAAATTCCTTATTCTTTCCAAACTATCAAATCTGCATTCTTCCAAAATTTCACTGCTTAACATTCCAATTGCATCGAGGCGAACAACTATATCTTCTCTGCAATTTGTGCACGGTGTATTTTCATAAGCCCACAGCAGCAAGTCTTTCAATTCTTTTGTTTTATTCATATCCGCAATATCAGAAATGCTTCCAACGTAAGAATGGATATCGACTTTATCAGGTTTTGAATTTACAAGTGCGTACATTATTATTTTTGAATCTCCATGTTGATAGTTTCTTATCAGCAGATCAAATGTCAAATTTTCCGGCCAACCTGTAATTTTTCCGGATTTTATTCTCTCATAAGCAAAATTATGTACTCTTGCATCTTTACAGTTTGATAAGGCGAGAATAATCGCACATCTGAATTCTTTATCATTGCTTTTTATCCATTCAAAAATGGTTTCGTCTACTCTCGGCAATGCGGTTCTGCTAAATACTTTTAAAAGTCTTTTTCTGACATTATCGTTTTTTTCTTCGAGCAAACGTGCAAATATTATTTCCAAATCATTTTCATCTGCATAGAATCCAAATCTCCTGTACAGCCATGATGATTCTTTTGAATCCTCTTCCGCAATTTCGATGATTTTTTCAGGAGTATACATTGATAGAAATTCATTCTTTTTATTTTCGCGTTCTATTTCACGCTGCTGTTCAGTAACATCCATCCCCCATCCGCAGTCTTCATCAATATGTTCGAAAAAGACTTTTATTCGATCATCAGAATATGAGTGTTCTTTCAGCAAGGCATTAAATCTTCTTCGTTCTTCTTCAGTTTCGATTAATATCCCGGGTACATCATCCTCTGGATTATTGATGAGCCTTTGTCCGTATATCCTGGCTATTTCCAGTACTCCTTCTTCTCCTTCGAGTTTTATATAATTTACATCCCCGATAAAATCGTATTTACATTCTGTAATTTTGGAATTTATGAATTCCTTAAAGACAGTTCTTGCTAATCCATCTCCATCAAAAGCCATCTCACTTGTCAAATCGCATAGTTGTACAATGTCATTCCATTCCTTGGATGCTTTGAAAGAGGATAAAATAGCATTTCGGAAATTGTTATAATGCGAACTGTTTTTAAACATTTCATAAAGCCATTTTGCTTTTCCATCTTCGCATTGCGCATCATAATCGGTATTGTGAATACATGCTTCGAGCACAATATCAGCCATCTCATCTAGTCCATATTGTAGAATATGGCTCATTGCTCTGCCAAGCCCTTTTGCAAGAGCGTCTTTAAACTGCTCTTTATTTAATTTCCTTTTTATGCCCATTGCGGAAATGATAAACTAACCTTACAAAAAGACAAAGATAATTTTTATGCTTTAATCTAAAATGCTATGCTAGTTGGCAGTATACTGTAATGCAGAAAAATATTTCGTTGTTTGTCGTTTAACAGCTTCCAGTATTTCAATCCCCGATTCTCAGGCTTAAGCCTGCCCCTGAATCTTCTTAAATTTTGTACCTTGAAACAAAATTTAGAAGGGGTTAGGATTTTTTCGCATTGAAAGAAAAATCAGAGGGGAGTGAAGCGTGTGTCATTGCGAGCGTAGTCCCTTTCAGGGACGTAGCGAAGCAATCTCAACCTTTCTACCGCCATTTGTGTTTATTCGCAACCGCAAAACGCCATCCGAAACGAGCTGCGATACCGCAACTGTTAGACGAAATTCGTGTCCATTCGTGTTCATTCGTGGTTAAATAATCCGTGTTATCCATTAATCCGTGGTTCACTTTTCCCCGCTTTCTAGCTACTTAATGACTACTTTCTGACGCTTTTTGACCACTTTTGAAATACTTTTGGACGCTTTTTTCACACTTTTTTTCGCTTAATTCACACTTTTTCGTGTCATTTTGAATCACTTTTTTTTCAAATTTTTCAAACTCTGCGCAAGTTTTTTTCTGCCTATTATTTGGAAGTGATACTAGCCAAAAGTTTTCTATTATTTTCTATCCATGTGCATTTTCGATGTATCATTTTGAGAAATTCGATGCCTGAAAAATTCGAAAAATAGCCTGTTGCTGCGATTGGCAGAACCGCTTCGGCAATCAACGTTTCAATCATCAAATCAAGCAATGACTTTATTTCATTTTCGCTGATTGGATTCGTTTTACGGTATCCATTAATGAAAGCGACAAATTTGCTCTCATCTAAATAATCCGGCCATTCTGCCGGGTCCGGCCTGCCTGCGACTATTGAAAATTGCAAAGCGCCGTTTGCTATATCCGTAGTAATCGGCGCCAAATTTAATGAATCGAAATCGAAAACCGCTGATATTTTGCTGCCCGAAAAAAGCATATTGCCCGGATGCCAGTCGCCATGCACAATGGACTTTGGCCACTGGTCGAAACCGAACTGATTTACATTTACGCTTGCATGATTGTATATCGTCATTAATTGCGAAACTGTCTTATCGGTGCCTAAATGATTATCTGAACTAATTTTTTTAAGATGCGAACGAACCGACTTGCTGTCATGAAAACTGCTTCGTTGCGACATAGACGCGAAAGTATGATTTTTTAAAATCTTATGAAAATTGGCGAGAGTTTCGCCCGCATTTTCTACAAGTTCAACTCGCCCGTCAAAGCGGCTGCCCAATGCAAATTCAAAAAGCTCGTAAATATGGCCTTCTATTTCAAGAAATGTTTTGCTGGTATCGCGTGAGGGAATTAATTTGGAAACAGGGAAGTTATTTTGATTTAGAGTTTTTTGAACCTCGTGAGCAAATTCGATGCGGGCGGGAATATCTTTGCCTTTGGCTCGTCTTTTTAGAAAGTACCTGCCTTTATCAGATACGATTATTTGTTTGGGCGCTTTGCGGCTGCCCCTAACGACATTTTTTATCTGCTGAATAATGCCGATGTCGTAATGGCTCAAAACAAGTGCCAATTCCTGTGATGTGAAATGTGCACCACCTTTAGGCATAATCTTTCTCAAAAAATTTACTTAATATAATGGACGGAATGTTGAAAATAGTCAAATGCAATTTATTTTGATGCGAAAAGGAAGATAACGAGCAGAACTAGAACGGTAATAAAAGCGCCAAGTATTACAACTACGACTTTATACCTGTTTATTGTAGCCTGCTGGTCAATTTCTTCTTCCTGAGTTTCAATAGTTTTGCCGTCCTGGAGCTGCTCTAGGTCTTCGATATTGAATTTTCTTCTCGCTGCCAAAGGCGGTTCACCTCTTCGCACCGCTTCGAGG
>JBDKUM010000199.1:0-6156 GCA_039679715.1 Phycisphaerales bacterium | reverse complement strand
GCTGCTTTGTCTTTTCCAAGCCATCCTGTACGAAGAATAGTTTTCACACTGCCGTCTGGTGCAGCAACTACTCCGCCTTCAAGCCAGCCTGCATTTGCAATAAAATCACCCATCAAAAGTGTATTGCTTACCGTCCAATTTGACGCGTTTAGAAGATTTGAATCAACTGGCGCAGATACAACCATAGCACGAAATTCACGGCTATATCCGGCAGGAACAGTCGTATCAACTTTTTCGAAAGCTCTCCATATACGACCATTATGTACGAGTACAGGTGTAGGCGTCCCATTGTATCCTGTAGCCGGAGGAGTTATCAAGCCGCTTGAAGTGCTCGTTGGTGCAGTCCAGTTTGTACCTCCATCTATTGATTTACGTATAGCAACATACTCGTTTCCGGCACCATTATTATAGCCGCCAATTAAATACATTACCCCCTTATGAACAAATAATGTTGACTCGTATTGACCTTGTAATTGTGTAACCCATGTCCAATCCAAACCTTTATTGGTAGAACGCAGAATTGTGGTTTGAATTTGCCCAGGGTATTCCTCATGGCATGCAACATAATCGCCGTTTGGTAAAATAGCTATGCTCGGGCCGCCAACATAGATGCCATTTGCAGGATTATAATAATCGACAACAACACCTGGCACAGTTATCGCGCAAGCAATTCCACAAAAGATTCCCGCAAGTACTAATATCGCGGTTAATTTAGAAATTAATTTCATCATAATTTCCTCCAAGATATAAAAATCCTTATTTATTTTTTTGCCGCGCAACAAATCCGCTGCACGATTACATCTTAAAATTTAAAAAAAATTTATAATATCTGAAAACATTTCGAATAAAACATGGGGCGAGCGATAAAGATTTTACAATCATAACCGCCCTCCCCATTACTAAAAATCATTTTGCATTTCTTTGTAATATTATTTGCGTTTAATCAAACCTAACAAACCGCATGCTAATAATGTAATTGTTGTTGGTTCTGGAACTTGAGTTATCATTAATTGCGGTGCATGACCATATCCCAACTCTTCTTTTGCACTGAAACTATCGCCAAGCGTACCTGCTGAAGGATTTGCAACATCTAACTTAAGAATCAAACCATTGTTGGCCACTGTTCCATCTACCCAGCTTGCCACAAATGACGTCAAGGCCGAAGAAGAAAAAGCAGAATCACCAACTTGAGCCCATGGGCCACTTGAATACATCTGTCCTAATAACACAAGACTATAAGTTGTATTTGCCCAGCTATTCCATGTTACATTAGTTTCAGCCCAACTGTTTGGCGCAGCTATGATGCCATAGACATTGATGGGACCATCGGAGCCATCCCAACCGGCCATATTCAAACTTACATTGCTGATCGGCTCAGAGCTTATACCTGAAACATCCCATTTTAGCATAACATCCTGACGAAGACCTGTGGTATAATAATCATCGCCGTAAACCTTAACTCTTAATTCTGTTGCGTTGTGTCCCCAGTTGAGATGAGGAATACCCCTAGTGTCACTTGCCCAATTTGCATGTTGATCAATTTCGGCATCATCAGTAGTACTTAATGTGGTTATTGCCGCTGCCTGCAAACTTGCTGCTGTTGACAATAAGATCATAACCAAAAACATTCTTAACAATACATTGATTTTCATAATTTTCCACCTCCATAATAAAATTATCTTTTCTGCAGCTGATACTCACAATATCAGTTTCTTTCTATTAGTTGCAAATAACTTTAAATCACAAACCCAGAATTTGCTTCAGAAGCAAGTTACAAGTATTATCCATATCTACCGCCCTATTAAATTGTAGGATAAAATCTTAAAAAGAATGTACAGCCTAGTATAATACTTGATATAATGACCTTGCAAGCCCAAACTGACTGGGTAGGTTTTTTTACATTAAATCAGCGGGTTTTGTCCATATTAGACCGTCTTGATTATGACTAGCGTAATGCCAGTTACCGATAATTTTAAATGATTCCGATAAATCATGCATTTTGAATATGCTATTGTGGTTTGGTTGATTTATATGACAAAGATTCGATTCTAATCGTTAATAATCTATCAGTATTTTTTATGGATCTTTTAAAAATTTTGACAGACAAAGGCATATTGCTTATTCGCAGGCGGTTAGATATAATGAAAACATCAATTACATTTGAGACATAATACATCTAAAGTGATTTCAAAATTAGAGAAAATGTATTTGAGTGCTCCCATGAAACATTCTTAAGAGACAAACAATGAATACCAACGTACCTTCGGCACCAAAAATTTATCAATTACCAGAGGAAATTGCTAAAACAGCACAAAAATATGGATTAGTGATTTTCAATTTTGGGAGAGCGATGGTTTTTCCTCAAGGAGGATATTATAGATGCCCAAAATGGCATTTTGAATTTTATTCTCTATCACAATTAATCAAAGGTAAAGGAAAGCTATGGATGCCAGATATACCTGAAAGACAGTTAGAACCGGGGCATTGTATCGTGATGCCCCCTTTTAAAATCCATAGATACGGAGCCGGTGATGATATTTATTGCGAAGATCATTTGTGTTTTTTTGGTCCCGTTGCGGATCAAATGTCTAATTGCGGGATCATACAAAAAGGTGTCATCAATTTTGGTTCGGTTCGAAGATTATTACCCATAATGGAGGCAGCATCCAATCCCTCGGTGGATTCTCAATTTGAAGCTAATTTAAGACTCCAAAGGCTCTTACTTGATCTGTATCGTGAAAATCGCGTTATTTCGGGCAATCAAGGCAATATGATGGAAGATTTACTTGTTGAATTAAAGAAAGACATAAGACATTGGTGGACAGTAAAAGAAATGTCTGAATTTTGTCAAATAGGAGAGGATTTGTTACGAAAAATATTTCTACAGCATACCGGTTTGCTGCCGAAGCAGTATCTTGACCGCTTGCGAATGCGTATGGCAACAACCATGCTGATAGAAAAACAGCAATCAATAAAGGATATAGCTTCATTATTGGGATATCGCGATAGATTCCATTTCAGCCGGCGTTTTAGAGCGATAACAGGTTTATCGCCACAAAATTATCGAAAACGTTTTGGAAAGCGGGAAGCTGAATCGGCTCATGTCTCGAGTGAATTATTTCTGAATGAAAGCGATGATAATGATGATTGAGATTTCCTCAAAAAATTTCAACGCTGCTTACCAGAAAATTTTTTATCTTTTTTTGAAAATTGGTTTTAAACTGCAATAAAGCTGGTTGTAAATATCGTAGTATTTATCGTAAAGACGATTATTTTCGTTATTGGGTGAATATACAACATCATCCTTAATTATTAACTTGCAGGCTTCTTCAATTGAACTAAATACCTCAGCCCCTACCCCTGCCAATATCGCAGCACCCAAACAACCCGATTCTTTATTTTTTATTGTTTTGACCGGTCTTCCTAAAACATCGGCTTTTATTTGATTCCATACCGTTGAATTGGATGCTCCTCCGGCTAAAATTATATCCTTAATTTCTACCCCTGCTTCCTGGATTAGTTCAAAATTCGCACGCGACATATAAGCTACAGACTCCAGAATAGCTTTTGTAATATGCTCCCGTTTGGTTGAAAGATTTAAACCAAAAACAACTCCACAGGCATCGCTATCCATTTCCGGAGACATCGCGCCAGAAAAATGCGGGAGTATCACCAGCGAACCGCTCCCAGGCGGAATTTGAGCCAACCCTTCAGTTAATAAATCATATGAATTTTTATTTTGGTATTCTGCTGATTTTATATGGTCCTGGCATAAGTTATCGCGGAACCATTTCAAAATTATGCCGCCTGTGGAACACCAGGGTAAATATATAAATTTATTTGATATCGCATGAGTCTGGCATGGAACACGAAGTTTGAGATCGAATATCGGAATATCAGTTGTTACTGACAGATTCAAAGATGAACCGGTGTTTTCTGTAACTATGCCGGAAGTTATGTTGCCTGTTCCAATACAACTGCAGGCTTGATCCATTCCGGCTGATACGACTATAGGCTTGTTCGAAAAGCCAAGTTCAGTTGCTGTTTGATCTTTCAATATCCCAACTTTTACGCCTGACGGATACAATGAAGGCAATTGCGATGACTTTATGCCGATAAAATCAACCATATCTTTCCACCAGGTATTTTTATTTATATCATATAGTAATGATGAACAATACAATGCTCCGTTTCCAGCAAAATTGCCGGTCAATCGGTATATCAAATAATCTTCAATAAACAAAATTTTATGAATTTTTTTGAACAAATCACTTTCATGTTCTCTCAACCATAAAAGTTTTGTAGATGCCCAGGTAGCATTTACTTCCGGACAACCAGTTGTGTGGTAAATTTTTTCCCTGCCGAATTTTTGTTCTATAACTTTCGCTTCTTTTTGCGAACGGCTGTCAAGCCAAACTATCGTGTTTCTTAATGGCTTGCCTTTGTTGTCGATTACTACAAAACTTTCTCCCTGGCTGGAAATAGCAAGAGCAGTAACTTCATGATTATTTAAGTGCGAGAACGAATAAATCTGTTTCAAAACCGATTTTAAAGACGACCAATAAATTTCAGGGTCGGTTTCAGCTATGCCGCCGGGAGAAGTTGAAAGACCATACTCTTGAATTCCGAAAGCTAAACATCGACCCGTTTCATCATAGAGTTCAGCCTTCATAGCTGTTGTGCCCGCGTCTATTCCTAACAATCTGCTCATTTACTATCCTACGAATATTATTTGATTGTCATTTCACACAGATATCGCAGGATGCCTGTAACATCATTGGATTGGCGTAAGGATTTCAGCTTCTTTTCATCAAGAGTTTTTGCGATCGTCATGAGTTTTTTAAGGTTGCGAATAGATTCTGCGGCAGCTTCAACAGCATTCTGACGATACGGATAAATATCCAGTGAATGCCAGCCTTTATACCCAAGTCGATTCAACCAGTACAGAGCTTCCAGCGTCTCCCAAAGATGTGTACTGCCCACAATCATATCGTGATCCCAGTCTCGGGGATTATCATTCCAATGGAGATAAAACAATTTTCCAAAATGATGACATAAAGCCATAGAGTTTGCCAGATTTTCAAATGACATAAGCGCATGGCCGGTATCTATATTTACGCCTACATTTTTTAATCCAATTGTGTTTGCTATAACAAGTGTATCGCCGACAGTACCCATTAAGGAATGAACTCTTGGTTCTTTCAATTTGTATTCGAGACAAACCCTGCAATCGTCTCTATGCTCCGCAATTTCACGAATTCCATCTATCGTACGATTCCAGTAAGCTGAATAATCTGCTTCCATTGGATAATCATAACCATCATGTCCAAGCCATAAATTGATTTGATCGGCTCCAAGTTCAATGGCCAAATCCATACCCCTTTTAGCCAAAGCGATAGCTTCCTGCCTGATATTTTTATTTTCGGAAGTTAAGGCACCATATTTCCATTTATTAGCGCTATAATGATCTATTTCAATGTTACATAACTGCAAACCATTATCTTTTAATAGCTTGTCTAATAATGATGGATCATCAGCGGCAGGTCGCATAAAAGGATAATCAAGTTCAAGACCACAGGCCCCCTCTACAGATGCAGCTTTCTGTATCATCTTTTCCAAACTCAATTCTTCATGATATCCTCCGGTAACAAACCTGTCAGCGCATGGGGCAAAAATACCCAAACTCAATGAATATTTTTCGTTATCTGCCATAAATTAAATTCCTTTTAAGGTATGAAGCAAAATTTTGTTATAAAATTTGGAGGTCATTACTTGAAAGCAACGACCTCCGTTAAAGTTAAACATTAATTTTGAAAGTAAACTCTTTCAAAAGATTACAAATCCCCATAAGACAGCCAATTGGTTGACAAAACCTCAATGTCCTTGCTGTTTACTACCCCATTACCATCAAAATCGCCGCCATTGAAAGTTATATCACCAATATTTAATGGATTTATCGTTGATAAAGCCGCTCCGTTGATGCTCTTTTGCAACTGTGAACAAACTTTGATATTAATATCATAAGTTCCTAATTCTATGCCAGAAACGGAAAAGTTGCCATTCGCATCGAGCAGGACATTATCAGTTCTAACGGTCGAACCATTCTGTTTAAAGAGAATCTCTGCTCCGATTGAGCTCATATCGCCTGTAAATCCA
>JBDKUM010000198.1:0-3240 GCA_039679715.1 Phycisphaerales bacterium | reverse complement strand
TGACAATCACAAAAGCTGCAGATAAAGGAATCACGGTATGAATCATTCCAAACCCAATATAAGAATATAATCCGGCGGCAAAACTATCCTTACTGCTAACAAACAACTCTTCTATATCAGCAAATTTCGCGTTCACCCATTCGGCGGAATCCCCGCTGACTGCCAGCGCTCCCCTTGCCGGCGCATAACTTTTAATCATAATCGCCAGAGATCCTTGTCCGGGAATTTCAACGGTAATTTTAAGACTGTCGATACGCGGCAGCGCTGCAAGCAGCGCCGTCAGTTCCGACCATTCCGTCACAATTTGCTCAGAACGATTCTGCTCTTCTTTTTCCCCCAACAGATCATCATCAGTGCCTACTTTTGCCTCCCAGGTAAAATCGCCCTCACTGCCTAAAATATTCCATAGCTTATCCATGAAAGCCGAATTAATATTGCATGCCGGTAATCGTCCCTGTTGGATTACATCCTTTGACAACGAATTAGCCCCCCAAGCTGTGCGCAGATCAATAGAACCTTGCACCAAATCTGCCAAAATGAAATCGTCCTATATATTCTGCTTTACTTTACAAAACCCTGCTTATATAGAAGTTGTTTGGTAAAGTAATTTCGTAATCTTTTTATCCACCGCTTTCAAACCACCTACAACACACAGAAAAACCGCCCATCCCAGGATAGGCGGCAAAAGTAAATATCATTCTTTTTTCTGCGCGGCCGGCGCTGCATGGAAAAACATTCGTATAATCCATAAAAGCACAATAGCGCCTGCAGTACTTGAAACAATGGCCCCCAGTGTCCCATAAGCGGATATTCCCATAAAGTTAAATATAGTTCCGCCAATAAAAGAACCGATAACACCCGTTATCAGATCGCCCCAAAGGCCGAACCCTCCGCCGCGTGAAATCATGCCGGCTAGCCAGCCGGAAATCAGTCCGATTAATAGAAACCAAATCATTTGCATTATTAATATACCATCCTTTCCTGCAATGATGCTTGCATGATTCTATTCTTCCCGTTTTATTGGCATTATATACGAATTAGCCAATTTTACTTGCCAATACACGAATGCAAAAGCAGGAATATTCGGATCTGCTGCAGAAGACGAATTGTTGTAATTGGTAAATTACCTTCTCTTTTACTTATAACTGCACATTCTGCCGGGAGGAAAACATGAGTATACTATTGGATTTTCTGATGATCTTATTTTTGATATTTGTCACTATCTCAATTATCGGTCTGCTTTGGTCTTTTATCAAAGAAAAACCACTGCGAAAATGGACGATCCGTTTAACAATTACCCTTTTATTATTTATAACAACAGCCACATTGCAGAATAATTATTTATTATCACAAGAGCGCAAAGAAAACACTGCTCGCTATCAGGAGCAGCGGCAAGCAGCTGCTATTCAAAATGAAAAAAGCAACGCATTGCAAAGCCTTGTAACACAACAATTAAATCAATTAGAACAAAATATTCTAGCCGATAAACTCAATCAGCAACAGATAAAAGCAACTGAAGCCAGCATCAAAACAGACATTGCTGTCCTGAATGCAAAACTTGATTATCTAATAAAATATATAACCAGTTTCAGCAAATAGCATACTAAATAAAAAAAAGAGGCCGCCCATAAGTTTGGTAGACTCATGGACAACCTCTGTTTTTTTATTTTCGCTAACAAAATGGCAACATTTCAGCCATTCAGATCAGTAAACCAACCAAGCCATTAAGAACGCTCATAGCAGCCCCGGATTATTTGTGGAATATCGCAATGGCAGCGACTACCCAACCGATCTCGCGTTCAATTTTGAGCTTTATTTCCCGGGTTTGGACCTCTTTCTCGTACTTGTTTAAGGATTCGTTTGCCTTCTGCAATGAGGTCTGAGCCGCTTGCAGCGATATCTTGGCTTGTGTTGATTCCGCTTTGAGCGTCAGCAATTGTGCTTTGAGTTCCTCTAATTCCTTCTGAGACTGCATCAACTTCGTCTGATATTCTTCCAGCTGACGCTGTGCTGTCTCCAAGTCCTGATTCGACATCTGTAATTCCGTCAATAGCTGATTGTTGTTGATCGCCAATTGATCGAAGATTTGATCTAACCGCGTCAGCGCCGACTCCGTTATTGGATACGTGGCTTCGGCTGAACAGATACCCACCGGCAGCACACAAAAAAAGCACAACAATAACAATAATAGCAATTTTTTTAACATTTTTTGATATATCCTCCTTGATATTGATTTGCATTAAAACCACCCCAGTGCCCGGCAGCCCGCTGCGGCAACCTGCCAAATAATATAGATGCCAGCCGCCACGGCTACCGGGACGGAGATACCGTGTTCTTCACGAAATTTTTTGATCCAAGCCCGGGCTTTGGTTTCGACCTGCGTTTCCGGGACCGCTGCTTCATTCTCGATATTAGCAGCCAGTTTTTGCTTGAGATTCAAAATTTCTTCTGAAAATAAGTCAGCTCCCTCTGCCTGCAAGGAGGCAATTGCGGCCTTAATTTTTGTAACATCCGCTTGAATTTTTTGCTTTTCAGCATTTCCCATAATAGCATTCCTCCACCTTATTAAAATTTAGGGCGGCTCATTTTAATTAGAGCCGCCCTAATACCGTATTATTAAAATATATCTACTTAGCAATTCTGCTGATACCACACCGCTTTTCCCCGAATATCCTGCAGCAGACAATACAAGTTTTCCCCCGGGCAGTCCGTGGACATTAAATCCCGATGTCCCACGATCGTTTGATCATCCGGGCATAAGCAATATATCTCGCACAACTCTGCAATCAGCATAGCGGCGCTTTCAATTTGTGCCGGCTCCGGTGTGGCCTGCTCAAAATCGCCAACGATATTGATACCGATTGATCGACTATTGAAGCCCTCTGCATGAGCGCCAATCATTTCGCGGGGCCGGCCGCGTTCGATTGTTCCGTCTTTTCGTATCACATAATGATACCCGATTCCGGACCAGCCGTTTGCCAGGTGCCAGCCGTGGATTTCTTCTGCCGATACATCCCGGTCAGTACCGCCGACATGATGAACCACAATCAGGTTCGTTTCCTTCCGGTCTTCCAGCGGCCCGAATTCCAGATTTGTTTCCTTAATATTCACGCTCACCAATTGAATCACTCTCCGTAATATATTTATATTCTTGATATACATAATCTGTTCGTTCACTTTTGTTCCCCAGGCGGCTGGCCGGTTAGGCTGTTATATTTACTGTCTGCCCAAAACTTTCCA
>JBDKUM010000197.1:0-2906 GCA_039679715.1 Phycisphaerales bacterium | reverse complement strand
ACTAATTTCTGTAAATGGGTAAATGGGTTTATGGGTGATGAGTTGAACTCATTTACCCTTCTACACATTTACTGATTTACTTTTTACATTCTTTTACTGCTGATATCGTCTGTACTGTTAGCATCATTGATCCTGAACTTTTTATCAGGACCGGCAGAAATTATTTCAGGAAAATTCCAGCCATTTTCATATTTATATCTGAAATTCTGATTCCATACATCCACGATTTCCGGATTCTTATCCTTATCAGAATCTTTTAAAGATTTTGGCGGAAGCTGATCCATGATTTTTCTCACTTCAGGAAATAGCGAAAGTCTGTAATATAATTTCTCTATACTATTCGCGTCATTATCGCATCCGGCCCGAAAATAATTTATGCCATTATTATTGGGATCCGGAAATTGAGGAGAAGAATCAGGACGAAGGTCATATTTATCATTATAATACTGCTCAAGAGCGGTAAGGAGAAGCTGAATCGTCGCCTGCGTGCGTTTGATTTTCATTTGCGTATCGATGTAATTCCCTACTGCAAAAAGCCCTGCCGCTAAAATCGCGACAACCGCGATAGAGACGATAAGCTCAATCAAAGTAAAAGCAGAATGTTTGTTCTTCATCATAAAACACACGCATTTGAATTCTTAATTTTCAATGTTTAATTTTTTAATTAAAAATTTAAAATTCAAAATTAAAAATTGTAACTATCACTCAATGTTAGGCTCGAAATTACAGATATCGTCGCTCGTGCCGTATAGGCCGTCGTTGCCCGCCGATATCAAAATAAAACTGTCCGGTCTTACGGGACGGTTAAGAGTCGAAGTTGACGCTAAAGGATCCTTAATAAATTCATAAAAAGGCGACCAATCATTTGGATTCAGCATCAAGTTATGTTTTTTGGCCGGATCAGAAACTTTGTTGATCACAGTAAGATAAGCATTATCATAACAATTGTAAATGCTGGCTTCCCTGGCTAACTTATTGCTATTATCATTTTGATTTGCGGATATGTTAGCTTTGTAATAAAGAATTGGAGAGCCGATTTTAAGCTTCTTCTTATAATTTGGCATATTCTTTGGCATGGCACTATATTGCGTAAAAACATCACAAATTACGTACTTCTTTTTTTCTAAATTCGTAAAAGATGTTTTAAAAACTTCTTCAGTCGGTAAAACATTGAAGTGTGTCCTATCCAGATACGGGCCTTTTCTATTATCTGGTTTGTAGGCATTATTTCCAGGAATATATTCATCTGCGAAATCGTTCGGTGCGCCGGATTCATATTTAGTGTTGGGATCAACACCAAGCAAGTCCTGACCAAACATAGCTTCTACAAGAGTTTGAGCTCCGCAATATTTATAATCAGCTCCATTTGTAGCAGTTGAATTATACCCGTGTGAAGCAGGATAATCGCCAAGATCATTTTTATAAAGATTTATCCCAACCTCAATGCTGGCAATTTGTGCTTTCTGCTGAACATCTCTTGCCATTTTTCTTACCATATTAAGAGCAGGCACAAGAACGCTGACCATAATCGCGACTATCATGACAGCAGTCAAAACTTCTACGAGTGTAAACCCTTTTTTAGCCACTAAGGCACTAAGGCACGAATTTTTAAAATAAATATTATTCATTCTTTGTGTCTTTGTGTCTTTGTGGCTATATTTTTTTTCGGTCTTCATTTTTTTGCCCTTTTATGAATCGTTTTTCACCCGCTAAAACGCATTTTTACCACGTTGTAGGGGCAGACCCGTGTGTCTGCCCTGGACGAACACTTAGGTTCGCCCCTACAAACATTCTTTTTTAATTTTTGAAAAGCCAGCTTCTTTCAAGCCATTGTTCACTGATGGCTTTAACATCATTGTAATCTGCATCAGGCTCATTCATTAAAATCGAATAATCAACGAAGTTGACTATACCGTCCTGATTCAAATCACCTTTAAGACAGGCTTGCACACAATTATCAAACTGCGAATCGGTGCAAATCATCCACTGGTCAGCAAGCACCGCAAAATCCAGCAAATTAATGGTACCGTCATAATACAAATTGATATAACAATCATTTGATGTCAAATCGGTTCGCAGCCAGTTATCTGCCAGTTCATAAAGGTCTTTAAAATCAACGTAACAATCACGATTAAAATCGGAATCCAAAGCCCCAAATCCACCGCATGGAACATTGAATGCCAAAGAATCCCACTGAGAGATATAATACGAATTCAAAGTACCGCTGGATTTAATCCTTATGCCAAGACTTACCTTATGAACCCCGCTGCAATTTCCGATGACAACATTGACATCGTCAATTCCATCAGCTCCTATCGCGGAAGTCCAAACATCATTAGAATCTATTTTGACAAATGCAGTCACTTTGCTGCCATCCCATGCATCATCAAAGATACCATCATTGCTGTAAAGATTCAGATCAAAATAAATATTGCCTACGTTCGTAAAATCAATATTCTGCCACACAACAGCGTTTTGATCTTTTACAAAATATTGATAACTATTTGTATAAAGCATTAATGAGTAATTTCCATCTGTATGCCAATTCGCAACAACACTGCCTTCAAATTTTGAAGGCATAGTCAGTTGCCAACCTTGAGGCGATTTAGCCTTAATATCGCTAATCGCGCCATTGGCTTCGAAGCTGCCGTTTGAAATCAGGCCGGCAGCAAAACCTGTCGAATTTACTAATACGACAGCTAGTATTACAAGCCTTCGCATCTTAATCCTCCTATGCCGATGTTTTAGTTCATCAGCAGATTAACGCGTCAGCCCCCATTTATTTAATAATCAATATTTAGTTTTGAATAACCAATTATCAATTTCCATAATCCAATGACGATTATTTGGAATTTGTTCCTTGGTTATTGATCATTTACGTTTAATTTTCAAAGAACCGATTTACA
>JBDKUM010000196.1:0-6614 GCA_039679715.1 Phycisphaerales bacterium | reverse complement strand
GAATACGATGAAGAAATATAATGTGAAGGGGAACATTACGCATCGCATGAACCAGCATAGAAGCTGGAGTTTGCCGGTTTGTTTGAAAGTCAGCAGAAGAATAATGCCGTTGATAACGGCCATAACGTAAACGCCTATGCTTTGAAAATCTGTCGGGAAGGGAGTCCATCTGTTTAAAATCAGGCCGCCAATTGGTGCGGCAAGGCCAATAAGCAGAAGCAAAATAAGATGTGTAACTTTGTATTTGTTCAGCAGGATGTAAAGATATGTAAGTACGCGCGTGAATGCGAATAATGTGATGGCGGTAGCCGAAAGGAAGCCGATAATGATAACTAGTTCCGGTATGTGCGGCGGTATGAACGATCTGAAAATTTTTTCCAATATTAAAGCTGCGATATAGGTGCATAACGGAACGAGGATCATAGCAGCTATGCTTAGCGAAACATCGGCGGCGGTGCCGAAAGGCGATTTGAAGCACGCAAGACGCAGGCCTGTATAAAAAATCGCGGGCATGATAAAAATGAACTGATAAAAAATTACTTGTTCTTCAGGCAAAATCCAAACGGTAACGCCTGCAGGAAGTATTTTGAAAATCCATGCCATTGTAAGCCATAAATAAGCTATATTTGCAATAAGCAGGGCGGCGCAAAATATGAAATTAAGATTTTTTTTAAGGAAAGTAAGTATCGCTGAAATTAAACAGCCTGCGGAAATGAGTGCGATTTCGAAGGCGAAGATTTGCAGGGCCATTTCTTTTTGCAGAGCGGTAGTATCGCCTTTGATAATCGACCAGGAATTAAGATTTATCAGGAGCAGAATAGCCTGGGGCAGCACGAGTGTCCAGAGAAGCCAGTACGGCTTTAAAAATTTTTCGGCTAGCAGAGGTTTTTTAGGTTTCGCAACAGGCAGAAATTCTGTTTCTATTACAGTCATACCGTAAACTCCATTTTAAAAGAAAATACGCAGCGATTAAGAATGTGAGAAAAACAATAATGCCGGTGCCGAGATGAACGGCGGGCCAGAAATTTTCAGGAAAGATGTATCTTGCAAGTCTGCCGGTAAACCAGCAGCCGATAATTCGAGAAACATTGGCGGAAATTGTAATAAAATACGCTGATGGAATAATCCAGATGATTTTTGAAATTTCTTTGAATCGGCATGACTTGATTATCGCAACGGAAAGGAATATTAGAATCATGATAAAAAAATTTGCCGCACTGCATGCTTTGGTGACATATATCGGCAGCTTTTGGTTGTTTAAAATAAAACCGCTGTCGGTCGAGGTGCAATTTGAAGCGAGGAATAAAGATGTTATTTTAGCCGATGGGAAACCAATAAAATGCAGCCAGAAGTTTTCGAAATGATTAGCAAGCGGAAGAAAAAGAAGAAGCAAAATAATGGTTACGATGGTTGTGTTCTTTTGCTCTTTAAAGCTAACGGCCATATTACCCATATTTTCTTTACTCCTGTGCCGCTATTATGGTGTTTTTGAAACGAAAGTAAAGGGAAAATGAGTGATTGCAACGGTTTGGTTAATGATGCGTCGCCGTGCCGGAGACTGCTAAACGGATGGTGAGAACGGCGGCGGCGGCGATGGCGGCGGTTTCGATTCGCAAAACCGTATCGGTTAAACTTACAGGCTGTGCATTTATTTTTTTGAGCATGGTTTCTTCGCTGTCGGTGAGGCCGCCTTCGGGGCCGATGAACGCGATGCAGTCGTTGTCACCTGCGTTGAAATCCATTATGGAAATCGAGCCGGCGGAGAGTGAGCCGAAGATTAATTTAGCGTTCGGATAATCAATTTTTGATTTTTCGATTGCCTGCGTAAGATTTTGGGGCTGGTCAATAGTTGGCAGAAATAATCTATGACATTGTTTTGAGGATTCCAACGCGATTGTTTCAAGACGATGCGGCTGAATGGACTGTTTTACGGTTCTTTCGTATAAAACCGGTATAATGGCATCTACGCCTAATTCTGTGCATTTGGCAACAAGCAAATCGAAACGTTCACCTTTGGCGACACTCGGCGCGATGATAACTCTGCGATTTTGAGGTTTTGGGAAAACCCTGGTATCTAAGATCGCGACGTGGGCACAATTTTTTTCGATTTTGGTGATGATTGCTTTTGCGAGTGTGCCTTTGCCGTCAAACAATTCTATCGCGGCGCCGCTTTGAAGCCTTAGCACCTTCGTGAGATGTCTGAATTGAGAATCAGACAAGACAGTGTTTTTGTTTATTTCAGGGCTGAAGAATCGAAGGGTTCTACTCATTCAACACCTAAGCACCAGCAGTCTGATCTTGCTGGGCAATCTGCTGGGGAGATTTGAAAGGCTGAATGTGTCCAATTTGCTGAATCGGAACCGGTGGTTTGGGCATAACAGCGGCAGGCGTTTGAATCGCAACAGGCTGTTGCGGCAATTCCTGAACAGGCGGCGGCTCCGGCGGAGTTTGCTGCTGTAACTGTTCCTGTTCCTGTAGCTGTTCTTGTTCTTTGATAAAGCGGTTTACTGCGCCGTCACTTATAAAATCGGCAATCAAATCGTAATCTTTCGAACCATTGCACTCGGGTTCGTATTCGAAAACGGTTTTGCCATAGCTGGGCGCTTCGGCAAGTTTAATATTTCTTCGCACGAAAACAGGAATGACCTTTGCGTTGTTCCAGGGGCAATCAGTGCCGCGGGCGCTTTCGAAAAACTTGTCAATATCGTTTTTGACTTCTTCCGAAAGCGATACACGCGGATCGTACATGCAAAGCAATGCGCCGCTGACTTTCAATTTCGGATTTATCCTTTTGCTTACCAGTGTTACGGTTTGCAGGAGTTTGCCAAGACCCTGCAGAGCGAGAAAGTGCGGCTGGAGGGGTATAATTACTTCATCGGCGCAAGCAAGCGCGTTTAAAGTTAAAAGCCCAAGAGAAGGCGGGCAATCGATAATCAGATAATCGAAATTATGCTGTGATTTGGAAACTGCTTCACGGAAAATAATTTCACGTCCGACAACGCTGACAAGTTCGCTTTCAGCGCCGACAAGATTGATATTGGCACCGAGCAGAAATAAATTCGGGCGTACTTCAATTAAAGATTGGTCGAAATCGGCAGAGGCAGTTAGAACTTCATAAACGCCTGATTCGACAGCATCGGGTTCAATGCCGAGGTGAATAGTAAGATGGGCCTGAGGGTCAAAATCCGCGACAACGACTTTCATTCCGCTTTTTGCCAGTGCGGCGGCAATATTGACGACCGAGGTTGTTTTGCCAACGCCGCCTTTCTGATTGAGCATTGCTATTTTTCGCATTTACCCGTCGACTCCATTCTTATTTTTTTGAAAATCGCATCCATAACGCCGTTAACAAAAGCGGGCGAGGATTCGGCACTATATTTTTTTGCCATTTCGATAGCTTCATTAATAACAACTTTTTCCGGTATATCCGGGCAGAACCTCAATTGATAAGCACCGAGGCGAAGAATGCTTCTATCTACCTGGTTCAATCTCGAAAGCTCCCATTTAACGGCAGCGGCGGAGATGAGGGCATCACATTCAGCCATATTTCCCCATACGCCTTTAGCCCATGTTTCAGCGAGCTTGCGTACTTCAGAATCATCAGGTGCGTTTTCGGCAAAGAATCTTCCAAGCATTTCCAGAGCGGCTTGTCCCTGAACGTCCATCTGACAGATGGCCTGCATGGCGAGTTCTCTTGCCCTTGTTCTTCTATCGTTTGAAGGCATAATAAAATCACTATTAAATTTTAAATTAAGATTTACTACTCTGTAAGATAACAGCGTGGGCTGAAGCCCACCCTACAGGAGATAGCAGTTACGCTATATTTGACAGAGCACGTTAACCATTTCCATCGCGTTTGCGGCAGCGTTTGCGCCCGCGTTGCCGGATTTAGTGCCGGCACGTTCGATAGCCTGTTCGATGGTATCGCAGGTCAGAACGCCAAAAATTGTCGGTACGCCAGTATCGTAATTAATCTGGCTTACGCCGCGGCTTACCTGCTGGCAGACATAATCATAATGATTGGTCTGGCCGCGAATCACAGCACCAAGGCAGATTACAGAATTGAACTTGCCGTCTGAAGCAAGTTTTTTCGCGACTGCTGTAATTTCGATGGCGCCGGGTACCCAGACAACCAGAATCTGATCGTCTGACGCACCATGTCTTTGCAGTGAATCGATCGCACCGGCTAAAAGTTTGGATGTGATAAATTCATTGAAACGGCTTACCACTATCGCATATTTCGCTGTGCCGGCAGCAAGCTGACCTTGAATCTGTTTTATCATAAAACTTTACTCCTTATAGGATTAAGGTATAGGGTTCAGGGGTAAGGGTATAGAATCGCCATGAAACGCCAAACCATACACTATATCCTGCCTTAAAGCTTAGCATTATAAGACCTTGTCATGTTTTTTTCCAGAAAAAGGCTACATAGGAATTTTTAATTTTTAATTTTTAATTTTTAATTTCAGATAAGTCCTTTATTTGTAAGTATTTAAACCAAATACAATGACGCTTTGTTTTACTAATTAATTCTCATAATTAGTAGATTAACCTGATTGTTTTTTGTGCCGATTTCAAGTCAAGTTGAAATAAGTAATGACACGGATAAGGGATTGTATATGAATTTTGACAGCGGATTCGAACAAAACGAAGAAAGCAGCAACTGCTGGGACCAGGCCGAACAAAAAGCAATGCAGGCTTTTGAGCTTTATGAAGATGGAAAAATGAATGAAGCTCTAAGCGCGATGAATGAAGCACTAGAAATAAATCCCGCCAACGACAGATGGCATTTCAATAAAGCATTAACACTTGACGCGATGGAAAGATTCGAGGAAGCAATCGACGAATATAAATCGGCACTCGAACTTAACAGCGGCGATATAGAAATTCTTAATTGTCTTGCGGTCGATTATACGCGAACAGGACAATATGATCTGGCTCTTGATGTTTTCGGCCAAATTGAAAAAATAGATTCCGAATTCGAGCCAGGGTATTGCAATCGAATTATCACTTATACCGAGATGGGCAATTATGAAATGGCAGAGCAGATGTTTTACCTGGCTCAACAGATAAATGATTCCTGCCCGCTTTGTTTTTATAACATCGGTAATTCATTTTTCATCCAGGGCAATTATAAAAAGGCGGTATGGTGCTGGCAGAGGACTGCTTTGATTGAGCCAAACCATCCGCAAATAAATTATCATATCGCGCAGGGATTCTGGAATCTTGGGCAAAAAGAACACGCGAAAGATTATTTCATTCTTGAGCTAAGAAAAAATCCGGGCGATAAAGACGTTCTTTTCGATTTCGGTTTGTTTCTTCTGAATTCCGGCGACACAGCGAACGCAGCAGAAAAATTTCACAGAATTCTCGAACTTTCGCCGCAGAGCGCACCGGCATTATTCTATCTGGGTGAAATAGAATATAACGCAGGCAGGCAAAAGGAAGCTGTCGAATACTATCAAAAGGCAATGAAATACGATGCGAATATGGCAGGGCCGAGATTCCGGCTCGCACAAATTGCGTATGATAACAAGGACAAGGAAAAAGCATTTTCATTGCTTGCCGCTGAATTAGAGCTTGATGTTCGCAGACCTGAAATTCTGGAAGCAATGGGTCTGATGATGGTTGAACTGGAGCAGACCGATTACGCGACACATTGTTTTTTACGCGTTTCGGAACTCGAACCTGTAAACGCGAACAATTATTATAATCTTGGTAAAGTTTTGGCTGCACGCGGGGAGATGGATGACGCGCAGCAATTTCTGGATTATGCAATTGAGCTTGACCCGACGAATTACGAACTGATTAAGAAGGTTATGCTGGTTTATTTGAGCGTGAACAAACCGCAGATAGTTCTCGATACTTTTGCGGCAATGAATCTAACTAAAAGTAAAATCAGCGATATCAACTACATCAAGGTAAAAGCATATTTGAAAATGTGGCTGAGTAAGTTCAATAAAAAAAGGCTGCCTTGTGGATGATCCCAATTAAGGGGTCTTGAAAGCAACCTTTTAAATTGCATTAATGGATTAAGCTTATGCTAATCGAGATAAAAAAATCTGTCAACAGCTAAATGCGGTTATTTTTCAGATTTTTTTTCATCAGCGTTTTTATTTTCTTTTTCTTCAAACATTCCTTGTAATTTGTACCTGCTCTTTTCTTTTTCGCGCAAATCATTAATCAATTTCTCAATTGATTCCTTTTTCTGCTGGCCTTCAAGAGATGCCTTTATCTGGTCTTTGACTTTTTCATAGTCCAAAACTTTCGGTGCTCTTGAGCCTTCATGACGCGCGATTTCGTATTTGCCCTGGCTGTTTTGAATAGGGCCGACAATTTCACCTTCTGATGCGCTCTTAAGAGCGTCGAAGAAAGGCTTGCCGTACTGCTGACGAACAGTTTCTTCTCTGAATTTAACCGCTTTGCCGCCTTTTTTCGCGTCACTTGCGACTGATAGTGTCTTTGCAAGCTCGTTTATCTCTTCGCCTTTCTCAAGTCTCTGGCGGATTGCAGCAGCCTGTTCGTTGGTATCGACGGTGATATGTGAAAAGCTAAGATAGGCAGGTTCCATAAGGCGGGGATCTTTTTCCTTATTTTCTTCATAATACTTTTTC
>JBDKUM010000195.1:0-6752 GCA_039679715.1 Phycisphaerales bacterium | reverse complement strand
AATCCTGAGCATCAAAACGACGGCAACCGTTCGATTCCCTTTAATAGTTTCGCCGGGTTATTTGATAATAGGAGTGTGAGCTGGTACAGTCTGCAGGCAGGCGAGAAGGCTGCCGACTTGGCGGGAGCATCCTGCCAGGCGGTTGATCTTTCACCGGAGTTGACTGATTTTGCCGAGACAGCAGGAGTCATCGAAAATCTGGATCTGGTCGTCACAGTCGATACAGCCGCAGCCCATCTGGCGGGAGCTATGGGGAAAGAGACCTGGCTGCTGCTGCCGGTTGCCCCGGAATGGCGCTGGCAGCTAGACCGGGAGGACAGCCCCTGGTATCCAAGTATGCGCTTGTTTCGCCAACAGACCAGGGGCGATTGGCAGGAGGTTGTGGCGAGGGTGAAACAAGATGTATATACACTTTTATAATGAAAGGGTTGCCGTGCTCTTCAGCAGTTAACGTAATAAAGAATTATCCTTTTTGATGATTTTTGGGAATTTTGTCACTTTATAAGAAAAAGTTATAAATATTAAAATAATTTGTTAGTTTTTATTAATTTCAAAGAATAATCCAAGAATTATATACGAAGATTTTATTGAAATAAATAAATCTAATTACAAGGACGATTCGATAGATCAAGCTTTAATCTTGCAGGATGCAAGTATAGTTTGAAATCTTTGAGTTGTTTTTTTTATGAGGAAAAATAAAGCAGGTATGTAATTGGTTGGTAAGTAATTATGGAAAAAGTTGCAAGAAGGAAAACTGGCGATTTACAACTGGCTATTGATGCCCCGCGGTGTGAAGTGTATGGAAATCAATTGCAAAGTCTGGGAAAAATTCTTCTATCTTACCGCATGAATGCATTAAGTAGCCAATAAAATATCGGCAGGAAGCCGGAAATGGAACGGAAGGAACCGATTATGAAAATGGCATTTGATCTGCAACGGGAAATATTTCAGCCGAAGCGAGAAGAAACCCATCAAGTAGATGGGTTGATCCCTGATGGTTGCCTATTAAAATTAGGGTGTATTACAGGTACTAAAAAAACAATTTTAAAAAGCGAAACTTTGTTTTTACCGGGTCGTTATGTTGCGTCCCGGCTTTTAATCGTTGGACGATTTTAAAAGAGAAAAATCAACGGTCGACACAAAATGGAATTTTTGCTCAAGTCCATATGTAAAAATATGTTTTAAGAGGAGTATTTCATGGAATTTATCTTTAAACACAATGAGACGATATATAAAAAAAACATGAAGGCACTTAAAAAATGCTATCCGGATGTATATGAACGTTTAAAAACGGCAGGGCAAGGAGACTGGAAACTTACCAAAACGACATTTCGAGGCGTTTTTAACGCATATTCTGCGCAGCATAATATGCTTTATTATCAAGAAAATCCATTACAGGATGTCAAAATGCAACTGGGGCAATTGAAACTAAAAAATGCCCGGTTAGCTGTATTTTTAGGCATGGGGCTTGGTTATGAAGTCATGTCGTATATTAAATATTTGTTGCCGCAGCAAAATACGGTTTTTTTGCTGATTGTTGAGAAAGATTTATCGCTGTTTCACATTGCCCTTCGGGTTACCGATTTGACGGCACTAATTCAGTGTCAAGGTATCACCTTTCTCATCGGGTTACCCCAAGAGGAATTGTATTCATTTCTACGGCATTATATCCAGTCACAGAACAAATTTTATTATCTTAAAACGATAAAACCAATTTATCATGCTTCATCTATGGTACTTTATAAAGAATATTATCTTGAAGTTTTAAAACAAGTGACACAAGCTGGAAAGGATGTTGTGACTGATTTTGGCAATGCGCCCCATGACGCATTAATGGGAATTGAAAATATGCTGAACAACCTGGAACATATTATAAAAAATCCGGGAGTTAACCTGTTATTTAATCAGTTTAAAGATATGCCTGCAGTTATTGCCGCAACCGGTCCTTCTTTGGATAAAAACAAGCATTTATTAAAAGGCTTGGCAGATAAAGCATTAATTATTTGTCCGGATGCTTCCTTAAAAATTTTGCTTAATATCGGGGTAAAGCCACATTTAGTGACTTCTTTGGAAAGAACGCCGGGTACAATTCGTTTTGTACAGGGAATACCGTATGAAGAAGTAAAAAACGTTTATTTTGCCGCCTGTCCGGTAGTGAATAAGAATACTTTTGATGCCTACTGTGGTCCTAAGATTATCGTTTATCGTCAGATTGCTCATTTTAAATTGTTGAATATTGAAAGGGGAACTTTAGAAATTCGTAAGTCATCCGGTAATATGGCTTTTAAGGTTGCTGAAGCATTAGGCTGCAATCCGATTATTCTTATCGGACAAGACTTGGCTTATAGTCGTGATGGCAAGACCCATGCGGAAGGCACTCTTGATAAGGATGGTCAGGCTCGCAATACTCAGACTTATTATGATCCGTCTCAGGCTATTGAAGTACAGGGGAATGACGGAAAGACTATCTTGACTCATCCGATGTGGTACAGTTTTTTAAAGGTATATGAATATGATTTATCTCGCTACCAAGGAGTGTGTATTAATAGCACAGAGGGGGGGGCCTATATTCCGGGAACAACGGTGATGCCACTTGCCGAAGCGATTGATAAATACATAAAAAAGCCTCTTTACCCTTTGCAGCGAATCCAGACTGCTATTGAAAAGTTTTTTAAGCAGGATAGTGAGGCAGAACTTGTCAGGGTAAAGAATCTTTTACAGGGAGCTGTCGCAGATTTGAATGCAGTGCTAGAAGCATGTGATGCCGGGGAAAAGATCATATTTGAGAAACAGAAAAAACTTGAAGTTTATTGTACGATGCAGCAGCTGACAGCTGATCAGCAGAAAAAATTAGCGCATATAAAACAGCAAGTGGATAATTACCACAAACAGGTTTTACAGAGCAGTCCGGGCTTTAAATTCATTTTGATGCCAGTTATTCAGTCGTATTTGTTAAGTTTTGAAATGGATTATTATACAACATGTGAAAAATATTCCATAGAGCATCTGGCGCTAATTGAAAATGTACTGCAGCGTGCTCAATGGTTCGATACCGTAAAAAAATTGACGCAATTTTGTTTAAATTATCTGGAAAGGTCATTGCAAAATATCACGTTGAAGGGTGAAAAATGTGGACAGGCTGAATTTTAAATTGGGAAATAGATTAGTTGGTGCGAAAGCACCTTGTTTAATCATTGGTGAAGTAGCGCAGGCTCATGACGGAAGCTTGGGTATGGCGCATGCTTATATTGACGCGATTGCCGATGCCGGTGCGGATGCTGTGAAATTTCAGACGCATATAGCTGCTACGGAGAGTTCCAGCGAGGAATCATGGCGGATCCAATTTAGTTATCAGGATAAAAGCCGGTATGATTATTGGGAACGTATGGGATTTACTGCTGAGCAATGGTGGAAATTAAAAAAGCATGCAGAAGAAAGAGGTCTGATTTTTTTAAGTTCTCCTTTTTCAGAAGCCGCAGTTGATTTGCTTTCATCTCTAGGAATCGAGGCGTGGAAAGTTGCTTCGGGCGAGTTATCAAATGAGTTATTAATCAATAAAGTTTTGCAAACTCATTGCCCCGTTTTAATTTCGTCAGGTATGAGCGATATACGGGAACTGGATAAAGTCACTGGAATGTGCAAAGAAAGTGGGGTGGAATATGCAATTTTACAATGCACGTCCTGCTATCCTTGTCCGCCGGAAAAGATCGGTATTAATATGCTTCCTTTTTTACAAGAGAGGTATCATTGCCCAATTGGTCTTTCCGATCATTCCGGTACTATTTTCGCCGGATTGGCAGCAGCAACACTTGGCAGCAATATTTTAGAGATACATGTAACCCTTAGTAGAAAAATGTTTGGGCCGGATGTGTCATCGTCAATTACTGATGTGGAAATGTCTCAACTGATTACAGGGATACGTTTTATTGAAGAAATGATCAATAATCCCGTTGATAAACAACAGATGGCAGAAGAACTAATTTCCGTGCGTAAGACTTTTACGCGAAGTGTGGCACTTAAAAACGATCTTTCAGCGGGAGCAGTTATTCAAGAAGAAGATTTAACTTTAAAAAAGCCTGGAACAGGGATCCCACCTTGTGAATTGCAGAATTTAATTGGGAAACGGTTGTTAAAAAATATTAGCGCAAAAAATCTTTTGCGCTATGAGGATGTAGATAATGAGTAGAAAAATATGTGTTGTTATAACGGCAAGACCAAGTTATGCACGGATAAAGACGGCTTTGCAGGCGATAAACAAGCATCCGGAATTGGAGCTTCAATTGGTGGTGGCCGCATCCGCGCTGCTAGACAAATATGGGAATGCGGTAGCGCAAATTGAGAAAGATGGGTTTCACATAACGGAGAAAGTATATACTCTGGTGGAAGGTGAGAATTTAGTTACTACCAGTAAATCCACAGGGCTCGGAATTATAGAGCTTTCTACGGTTTTCGACCAACTTCGGCCTGATGCGGTAGTAACTATTGCCGACAGATTTGAAACTATTTCTACCTCTATTGCAGCCAGTTATATGAATATACCGCTGGCTCATATACAAGGCGGGGAAGTGACAGGTTCTATTGACGAAAAGGTACGACATGCAAATACTAAATTGGCTGATCTGCATTTTGTTTCCACTAACAAGGCGGCTGAAAGGGTTATTAAAATGGGAGAAGAGCCTGCTAAGGTTCATATTACAGGATGCCCATCCATTGATATCGCAGAAAATGTACTGAAAAATTGTAGAATAGACTTTGATATTATCCCAAAATACGGTGGTGTCGGAAGCCAGTTTGATGTTAATTCGGGGTATATTGTTGTTATGCAGCATCCAGTTACTACGGAGAACGATCAGGCGCGTGAACAGGTTTTAGCTACACTTAATGCTGTAAATGCTTTAAATATGAATACATTTTGGTTTTGGCCCAATGTTGATGCGGGCTCAGATGGAACATCTAAAGGAATTAGAACGTTTCGGGAAACGCGGAACCCCAATAATATCTGGTTTCTTAAAAACATGTCTCCGGAAGATTTTTTGAAACTATTATGCAACAGCCGTTGCATTGTCGGCAATTCCAGTGTTGCTATCAGGGAATGTTCATACTTGGGTGTTCCTGCTGTCAATATCGGAACACGGCAGGCTGGCAGAGAACGTGGGAAGAATGTAATAGATACAAGCTATAGCAGCAAAGAAATTGAAGAGGCTATCTTAAAACAAATTGAACATGGATTTTATGAAAAAGATACTGTTTATGGAGACGGCAAGGCCGGAGAAAAAATTGCTGCTTTGTTGGCAAGGGAACCGTTATCGTTTACCAAGCGTTTGACGTATTAGGACATTTTGATTGGTCTATGGACTGTTGCTGTGTAAGTAAGTTAACAGAGTGGAATCTTGGTTTACGCGTTAGTGCGAAATATATATCTGCTGAATTATAAATCAGGTATTAACAATGAGGTATCTAAAAATGTGGGAGAAGATTCGAGAAAAAAGAATAGAAATCGCTATTATTGGGCTGGGATATGTTGGATTGCCTTTAGCGGTGGAATTTGCTAAAGCCGGTTTTTCCGTTATCGGTATAGATTTGGATGAATACAAGGTAAAAAGGATCAATAATGGAAGTTCTTATATCACAGATGTAAGCAACTCTTCCCTAGCATACGTAGTTAACAGCGGCAGGCTGAGAGCGACCAGAGACTATGGGGAATTAATTCGTGCTGACATTATCGACATTGCTGTTCCCACGCCGTTGTCTAAATCAAAGACGCCTGATGTACGTTACATCGTAATGGCTATGGAAGGTGTAAAGCAGTATTTTCGCAAAGACAAGGCTCAGCTGATTATTTTGGAGTCAACAACTTATCCGGGGACAACAAGAGAATTGGTTGTTAATGAGTTGGTAGCATGCGGCTATGAACTTGACCGGGATTTTTATGCCGCATTTAGTCCCGAGAGAGTGGATCCGGGTAATTCTCGCTATCGAACCGAAAATACTCCTAAGGTAGTCGGCGGAGCTTCTGAATTGTCTACCAAATTGGCAGTTGCATTATATTCCCAGGTGATTCATAAAGTTGTTGCAGTGAAAAATTGCGAAGAGGCTGAAATGTGCAAACTGTTGGAAAATACATTTCGTGCGATTAATATTGGTTTTGTTAATGAATTGGCGATGATGTGTGATAAAATGGGAATTAATATCTGGAATGTGATATCCGCGGCAAAAACAAAGCCTTTTGGGTTTATGCCTTTTTATCCCGGTCCTGGCATTGGCGGACACTGTATACCACTCGATCCAATTTATTTGTCCTGGAAAGCAAAGCATTATGGCTTTTTTAACCGGTCAATTGAATTGGCGTCCGATATTAATGAAAATATGCCGGATTTCGCGATTGATAAGTTATTGCGCATCATGAATGAGCGCAAGAAGCTACTTAATGTCTCGAAGGTAGTGATGTTGGGTGTTGCGTATAAGCCTGATGTCAATGATTGCAGGGAATCGCCGGCGCTTACTATGTACGAAAAGTTAAAGGAGCTTGGTGCATTAGTTGAATATTATGATCCATATGTACCTTTTTTTTATGATAAGAAGGGGCGAACAGTACGAGGAATTAGGGTATTGAATCAAGAAACACTAAACAAGTCAGATATTGTAGTTCTAATCACATCGCACAAGGTTTTTGATTATCAGTTTATCTATGATAATGCCAGCTTGATTTTTGACACAAGGAATGCATTTAGAGATTATGCAGATAACAAAGT
>JBDKUM010000194.1:0-1682 GCA_039679715.1 Phycisphaerales bacterium | reverse complement strand
TTCAAGAAAAAATGCAAAAAACCTTATACGCTGTTCCGGCCATAATAGCAGTGGTTATTTTAGTCGGCGGTATCATATCCGGTATGGCAACTCCTACCGAAGTTTCGACTGTTGCAGTAATTTATGCATTGTTTCTTTCCGTATGTTATCGTGAAATGGATTTGCGTAAATGTTGGAACATGATGCTGGAAGCGTCCGTTATGACATCAATGGTGCTGTTCATAATCTGTGCGGGAAGCGCATTTTCATGGACACTGACCGTGGCAAGAGTCCCTCACGAACTTGCGTCATTATTGGCACTATTCCATGGCTCTTCCTGGTTGTTTATGGTTTTTTCACTCCTGCTTCTTATACCCTGCGGTTCAATGCTGGAGGGGCTGCCGGCGGTACTTATTTTTGGGCCGCTGCTGGTACCGGTGGCAACTCAATTTGGGATTTCGCCTTTACAATATGGCATATTTTTAATTATTGCTTTAGGAACAGGGGTCTTCATACCACCTGTGGGCATGGGAGCCTATTTTTGCAGTGCAATTGTGAAAACCACGATTGAAGATTTGTCAAAGCACATGCTGCCATATTTGGCGATAATTATAGTCGGATTGCTGCTGATTGCTTTTGTTCCCTGGTTTAGTCTCGTTCTTCCTAAAGCCTTTCATTTAATTTAACGGTCGTATTTGGTTAGTTGAAAAGAAAAGAGTACACAATTACTGCGCAATTAAACCGCACAGAATCGTGTACTCTTTTGCTATTGGGGACTAAGCCGGTTTTCACCGTTTATGGTTATGCGGATAGCAGCCATTTTACGACAGTCATAGAGTAAGGTTTGGGCTTCAGCTACGATGAACTGCTTGTCCACCGCTGCCATGATATTCCGCACTTCAATCCGATTAACATCTCACCAGTCGTTATTTGATAGCATGAATCCTTTTTAAGTAACGATTAAATTGCGGTACGGTAAAACCGACTTCGCCATAACTTGTTGCATAAATAAAACCTTTATAAATTAATTGTGCTCTAAGTGGTGAAATTTTTTGTACCTTCGCGTGCATTTTATCAGCAATCTCAGCTATCGTACATGGTAAATCACCACATTCAACCATTGCCAGCATAAATTCTTTTTCTCTGGGAGTTGCTCTGTCATAACGAATCTTAAAGAAACTATCATCCAGACTTTTTTCAAATATTGGATACGCGGCCTTTACAGCTGTAATATCAATTTCTTTATCGTTTATAAAGTTCCAAACTTGTTTGCCATATTCCTGTAAAAAATAGGGGTACCCTTCTGTAATTCTTAAAATTTCGTCAATCGCTTTTTCGGTAAAAGTAACGCCGACTTTTTTTGCCGGTTCCACCAGCGCTAATTTAGCAGCCTCTTGGGTTAAAGAATCTATCGAAACAAAACTAAATAGCCTTTCGGCATACGACTTAATATCACCGGCAATCTTAGCAATTTTAGGCAGCCCTGCCGCAAACAATGTAACCGGTAATCCTTTTTGATTTACTCTATGTAATGCAGTAATTAACGCTTCAAATTCATCATCTTTTAAAAATTGCATTTCGTCAATAAATAAGCATACCGAACTTTCGCTATTTTTCGCGAGTGTTCCCATAGACACAAATAATTCTGTAAGAACGTTGACAAAGTTGCCCGTATCAGATATACCGACCGCCGCGGCAACATC
>JBDKUM010000193.1:0-3122 GCA_039679715.1 Phycisphaerales bacterium | reverse complement strand
AAGATGGATTCTATTACGATATTGACCTTGATACGCCGATCCGGCCGGAAGACTTTGCGAAAATAGAAGCGAAGATGGCGGAGATTGTGAATCAGAATTTGCCTGTCATTCGCAAAGAGATGACGCGCGAGCAGGCAATGGGGCATGTCGCGGGCAACAGGTATAAAATTGATAATATCAATCGCGCTCAAGGCGATATGATAAGTTTCTATTCGCATGGCGAAGGCTTTGAGGATCTGTGCAGAGGGCCGCATGTGCCGAGTACCGGCAAAATAGGATTCTATAAAGTGATGTCTGTTGCGGGCGCGTATTGGCATGGCGATGCGAATGAAAAGATGCTGCAGCGTGTTTATGGTACTTGCTGGGCAACGAAGAAAGAATTGGACGATTATTTGTTCAGGCTTGAGGAAGCGAAAAAACGCGACCACAGGTTCCTGGGCAAACAACTGGATATATACAGCGTAAATGACGATATCGGGCCGGGATTGATTTTGTGGCATCAGAAGGGTTCGCTGATTAGGCATATAATTGAGACGTTCTGGAAAGAGGAACATCTCAAACGCGGATATGATATTATTTACACGCCGCACATCGCGACCGAGACGATTTATAAGAAAAGCGGGCATCTTGAGAAATACGCGGATATGATGTATTCGCCGATGAAAATTGACGAGATGAATTACTATCTCAAGCCGATGAACTGCCCGGGTCATTATATGATCTATAATAACAGCCCGAGAAGCTATCGCGATTTGCCGATGCGATTCTGCGAACTGGGTATGGTTTATAGATATGAGCCGAGCGGAACGCTGCATGGCATGCTGCGAGTTCGCGGGTTTACGCAGGACGATGCTCATACCTTCTGCACGCCAGACCAGTTGGGCAAGGAAATCGACCTTATTCTCGAATTGATGCATTTTATGATGACAACGTTCGGGTATACGTATAAAGCGTATCTTGCGACAAGGCCTGCGAAATTTTTGGGTACTGAAGAAGAATGGGCAACGGCGACAAAAGAATTGCGGATGGCAATGGAACGCCGCGGACTTGCTTATGAAGTTGATGAAGGCGGCGGTGTATTTTACGCGCCGAAGATTGATATTAAGCTGATTGATTCGCTTGGGCGTGAATGGCAGGGGCCAACGCACCAGGTTGATTTGCAGGCAGCAAAACGATTTAATATTCGGTATGTCGGAACGGATAATGCTTTGCATGAGCCGGTGATTATTCACAGGACTGTGCTTGGAAGTATGGAACGATTTATCGGCGGACTTATCGAGCATTTCGGCGGGGCGTTTCCGCTGTGGCTATCGCCTGAACAAATGCGTGTTTTGACTATCAGCGAAAAGACGAATGATTACGCGATGAAATTGCAGCAGAGTTTGAAAACTGAAGGTTTGCGGTGCGGAATCGATAACAGCCCGGAAAAAGTCGGGGCTAAGATTCTTCGCGGGCATAATGATAAACTGCCTTATATGATAGTTGTTGGGCCGAAAGAAGCTGAAACGCAAAGTGTTAATGTTCGTATTCGCGGCAGCAACGACAGCAAGAGTCTATCGGCTGATGCTTTTGTGGCGGCGATGAAAGAAAAGGTAAAATCGAAAACTGCAAGTTTAGAATTGTAAAATACCTGCCATGTGGCGGTATATTAAATTTCCCGCTTTCGTGGGAATGACACAGTGATTGAAAGGAATAAGTTATCGGAAAGATAAAATTAAGAATCAATGAGCAAATCAACAGGAGTCAGATTCGTCTGATTTGCGCAGACAACAGTCAAATCGGAGTAGTAAGTATTGATCAGGCGCTGGAACATGCAAGAGAAGCAGAGCTTGACCTTGTTGAAATAGCTCCAGAGAGCAGCCCGCCAGTGTGCAGGATAATGGATTTCGGCAAATATCTTTATGAACAAAAACGCAAAGATAAGCTGAATCTTAAAAAGCAGCACACCGTATCAATCAAGGAATTGCGGATTAGGCCCAAGACCGACCAGCATGATTGCGATACGAAAGTAAATCATGCTCGCGATTTTTTCAAAAAAGGGCATCGAGTTCAGTTTACGATGATGTTCCGGGGCCGAGAAATGGCACATGCAGAACTTGGGCAGGAGATGATGAATAAAATCATCGCATCGCTTGAAGATGTGGCGAAAGTGGATCAGCCGCCTTTGATGCAGGGAAAACGCCTGACGGTGCTGTTGATGCCGAAGACTGAAAAGTGATAAGTGAATAGTGAAAAGTGGTAATTCAATTTTTTACTTTAAACTTTTAGTTATTCACTTTGTTGTTGACCTTCCTTCGGGATGGTGTTAATATACTCATCTTTAATTTTAATGAAACAAGAGTTGTAAGGTTGTGAAATATGCCTAAGAAAAAAACACATAAAGGTTTGAAGAAACGCGTAAAAGTAACAGGTCGCGGCAAAATTAAAGCTCATAACAGCTTTATGGGCCATTTGTTGAGCGGCAAGAGCGCTAAAAGGCGTAGAAAACTGGGACGAGCCATCGTGATTTCGGAAGTTTACGCGGATGTAATGAAAGAAATGTTAGATATAGATTAATAAGGACGAGCTGAAATGCCACGTGTAAGTAAAGGGTCAGCGACCCGTAAAGCAAGAAAACGTATCCTTAAACGAGTAAGCGGTATGCGGGGCGGTCCAGGCAGGACGTATCGTTTGGCCAAGGAACGCGTAATTAGATCAGAAGTTTTTGCGCGAGTCGGCAGGAAACTGAAAAAAAGACAATTCAGAGCCTTGTGGATCACTCGTTTGAATGCCGCATGCAAAATGCGTAAAATCAGATATGCTGAATTCATCAACGGCTGCAAAAAAGCCAATATCGGTCTGGACAGAAAAATGCTAAGCGCACTTGCAATTTCTGACCCGGCCGCATTCGATGTCATCGTTGATAAGGCAAGAGCCGCTATCTAGGCGGTCGTTTTAATCCCAGTTGCGTTAATTCTTTGGCGATTACCTGCAAAGTTAAGATGCAGCTAAAGGCCTTCGGTATAAGGCGTGCTTGAAACATTCAAACAAATCGGTAAGGAAGCACTTGAGTCACTCAAAACCGTAACGAATTCGGGTGAGCTTGAGGAATTCCGTATCCGTTTCCTGGCGAGAAAAGGGGC
>JBDKUM010000192.1:0-2250 GCA_039679715.1 Phycisphaerales bacterium | reverse complement strand
ACATGCGGGACGCCCGCTTTTACATTCTGCCATTTTTGTATAGTTTATTTGACATAGGTATGGAAATTTCAAAATTGGTTGACAAATGTATAACTATATATTACATTATTTTTGTTTACATATTAGGAGGGCAAATGTTAACGCAGGCACAAGCGGCACTGTTAATTGGAGTCAGTCGGCAGGCTGTACATAAGATGATGAACGATAAACCGACGCCGGCATTTATTTTTACCGACCCGGTTACTGGAAGGCGTGTTATTGACGACGAACACCCTGATTGGATCGCAAAATTAGAGCGATTAAAAAACAGTGCGAAGCTTAACAAGGGATTAAATAAAGCGAAGTCGATGAGCCACAAGGCGACACAGGCAATCAAGCGTGAACAAAAAAAGTCAGCGGAGCGGGTAGAGCTGGACGAACATAAAATTCCATCCGAACGCAAGATTGTCAGGATGGCGAAGGAAATGGCAGCGCAGGAAATTGAAAAAATCCCTGAAGACAATTTATTGGTTGAAGCAAGTGTTGCCGAGAACAAAAAGAGAATATATTTATCACTCATTGCAGCAGAGAAAGCGAAGCAGGAACAGCTGAAAACTGCAATACAAAAAAAAGAGTTGATGCCGGCCGAGTTGATGAAGCACTACTTTTCCTTTGCTGAAAATATGATACAGACATTATACCGCCGACCGAACGAAATATGGCCGGATGTTGAGGCATTGGTGCTGGGTAAGGAAAGTAAGAAAGCAACGCAGAAGGTTGTACGTGAGCTTGTCGGTATCGTTGAGGATAATATAAAAATGTTAAGAGAAGAATTGAGCAAAGAAGGATATAAAGTTAAAAAAGGAGGCGGTGCGAAATGAATGTAGTTGATACAATGAATAGAATAGGATTTAGTCTTGTAAGAAATTCAAGTGCTGATTTTAAAGAATATGGTGAATTCAAAAAATTGTTGGACGAAGGGTATAATGTATATAAAATTATACGTGAAGGTGACGATGAGTCATATTATGTCGATATAGAATTAGTTAGAATACTTCCGATAGTAAAAAAGCGTTATTATGTTAATAATAAAGAAAATAATTTTAAGGATTATAATTGTGAATGAAGAAATTAAAGAATGTTATATTCCCGTATTTCAATTTTTGAAAGATTTGGGAATTACTAATAAGGAATGTAATAATTTTAAAGAAATGTTAAAAAATGGATATAACGTAGAATATTTATCATGGGAACATAGTATTGACGATTCGTATTTTGTTGTATGTAAATTTGTTAAAGATATAACAATTGTAGAAAAATAATACTTAATAGAAAAAGATGGTAATAATTGAATTATTTGAAGATGCGACATGAGCGATAAGAAGATAAAAGTAACCTGTACAGGGGCGGATGTATTGACTGTTGATGCGCTGGAGAATTTTCAAGGCAGTTTGAAAAAAATCACGAAAGCGAATTTGCAGAAGTTAAAGCGACGGATAATCCGTGACGGCATAAACGTCCCGCTATTTGTTTGGCGTGACCACGATATGTGTAGGATACTGGACAGACACCAACGGTTGAAGGCGTTGTTGTCATTGCGTGAGGAAGGGTACGAACTACCGCTGGTGCCGGTTGCATATATTGAAGCGGAGAATGAGAAGGACGCACGGCAAAAGCTATTGGGTATAACGTCACAGTACGGTGAATTTGAAATCGAGGAGCTATCGGAATGGCTCGCAGAGCTTGATAGCGATATTGCCGATACGGTTAGAATTGTCAGTAGCGAAATAAAAATAAAATTAGATATTGAAACAAATAACGATGACGATATCGATGACAACACAGAGCAGATAACGAAGTATGGCGATCTATGGGAACTCGGCCGGCATCGATTATTATGCGGTGATAGCACAAAAGCCGAAGATGTTGAACGGCTAATGAACGGTTGTAAAGCAGATATGGTATTCACAGATCCGCCATATGGAGTTAGTTATTTAGAAAAAAATAAATTTTTGAATAAATATCAAAAAGGCAATAGAATTCAAACCGAAATTAAAAATGATAACTTGAATATTAAAAATTTTGAATCTGATTTAATATTGCCAGCATTTGTTAATATTTATAATATTTTAGCTGATTATTCTTCATATTATATAACAGTTCCGCAAGGCGGTTATTTATTCACAATAATGTCCATAATGGAAAAATCGAAATTATCTCTACATCAAATGTTAATATGGAACAAAAATAATCATGTTCTTGGAAGAAGTG
>JBDKUM010000191.1:0-7611 GCA_039679715.1 Phycisphaerales bacterium | reverse complement strand
GGAAATCTATTGTTGCTGCCATAGTACTATGAATAGGATATGGTTCTTCACCACTAATATACCATTGAGGTATAGAAATCTTATTGCCAGGTTTCAAGGCAAAGTTTTCAACAATCAGTTTTTTATTATGTTTTGGATGTTCTTGAGCATTACGAAAATCAACAATAAACTTCATACCTAGTTGACTCTTTTCTAAATAATTTATGAAGTTTTCATTATGTTTTAATGCTTTTTTTGCCCACTCTATAACCTTATCAAATCTTGGTCCATCAAAGTTAGTTTTATAAAAGCAATTTATCAATTCCGCAAGTGTTTGTATGGTAAGTTTCGCATTTCCAAGAAAAGAAGCACAATATTCTTCTAAGTGATCTATTTGCGGGAAATCTACAAAATGATGTCCCTCTTTTTTTAATATTCCACTTGAACATAGTTCGCATATTCGTTCAGTCTCTTCAAAAACCAGCTTTTGTTTATTTTCACATACTAATAAACATTCTTTGCAATGATGCATACATCGTAAGATATCATCTTTATTAATATTAGCAGCTAAAGGTGCATTTGTTATAGCTTCACTTGCTTGGATAAATACTCTTGCTACAATTCTATTCCCTGAACCGACATCTGCGACAGGTTTACTCATCCAATGCATATTAGGATCTGTCTCTTCAGGGTCTAACGATTCCGGAGGATATATCCTGAATGTCTTATCAACTTTATAGATCTCTAGGTAATCAACCGCCGAACACATCTTGATAATTCCTCCGGTTCCTCCTTCTAATTCTCCATGACCAGCTCGATACCTTGGAGCATTTTTATCAAACTTCATTTTCTGTCTCCTGTATCTTGAGTCTATATTTTTGATTTGTATATATCCTCACTTTAACTTAAATCCATGATTCGTTCCAAATACGGCTTAAGAATATCAATGCATTTAATAGAATAACTATTTAAGAATTCTTGATCTAACGTTTCATATTTGATATCTGTCCGAATATTAGGCTGGTTAACATGAGAATCATCTTCAAAAGCGATTTTATCATCAAATTTAGTCGAAATAATTTCATTCACAATTTGCATTACTTTTTCATAGGTATTCTTTTCTAATTTTTTTCTGAACCAAAAAAACACACTTAACCATTTTTCATTGTTTTCAGACTTCCATAACGCGATTTCAAGGCATAATATATTTCTATCATCTATATGCCAATCAAGGTGCGAAGTTGACCAATCACCGGGCCGATCTTGATAAATTTTAAATTCATTTTGGATCGGGCATTTTAAATTATTATACCATTGTGAATATCTTTTATTTAGTTCGTTTGAAAGATTAGATAAAAAGATTCGATGAACAGCTTTGTCATTCGAAACTATGTAATTAGTTTTCTTAACATCTTTTATATCTGAGGAAATCGTGTTATCATCTTCCCCTACGATACATTCAATTTGAAAATATCCATTCTTATTTTTACCATTAAAATAATCAAACTCAAGACATCTGATTGGAACTCCACGATCATATAAATAGTTTGTAGAATTAATCATATCTGGGGGAAAGTCGTCTGCGATCAAAATGGGTTTAACTTCTTCTCCAATCCGTCGCGGTGCCAAATGCTTGAAATGTGTTTGGAAGGCATCGCTTAAAGATCTAAAATTTACATTATATTTTTCAAAATGTTTTTTTGCAATATCTTCAATTTGTCTTTCTGAAATTTTGTGGAACCATGATGTATAATCCAATACCTGCGCGATTATTTCTCTTGGTGCTTCTCCTCTTTTAAGTTCAATTATGTGTATTGCTCCGCTTTCATCGACTGCAACTAAATCAAGCCTTTTATTTGTTTCTGTATAAACTTGCCTGCCAATGTAAAGAAGATTGTCACTAATCAATTGTGGATTATTAAATAAAAGTTCTTCCAATTTCTCTTCAGAAATATCGACCTTATTTTCGTTATCCCCGATAAGTTCAACGTTTTTATTATCATTAACTTCAAAAAGTTTCTTCATTTTTAGCCTCAATAAAAATCTTTAAATTCATTCGCTCATTATATCTTTGTCGTTTATTACTTCAATCCTTCTATATCAGTGTAATCAGCGATGAAAAAACCTTTTGAGGGATGCCATCGGTCCCTATTAAAAGGGGGGGCATTTTGTCCCCACCCTTTAACAAGTTATTCATCGCGTCTTCAAATATCAATTACATCCGTGGCAAAATGTCACGACTTCCCAAAGCAAAATGTGGAAAACAACCCTGTCATATGATGGCAGGGCTAAACCTGGATTCTCCCAAGAGGGATTTCCGCTTGGGCTCCAACCACTTTCGTGGGAATGACAAGTCGCGTTCGACATTTTACTTTGATTTTCATCGTTTTGAAAAATAATTGCCGGGGAATTGTTTGATTATTCCTTTTAATCGCATTGAAATTAAACTCGCATTCACTTTGCCGGCGGATAATTCACTTTTCACTATCAACTCTTCAACGTGGATTGGTTCAGTGTCCAAACAATTCATAATTTTCTGTTCTTCCTTCGTTAAATTCAATTTTGATAAATCAAACAATTGGATTTGTTTTTTCTCAATCGCTTTTTTGCTCGAATCCTCCACATGCTGCGCGAAATCCTTTTGCAGAAATTCCAAAGCTTCAATCACATCATCAACAGACTCAACCAGCTTTGCGCCCTGCTTGATTAATTTGTGCGGGCCTTTTGATAACGGCGAATCGATCTTGCCGGGGACGGCCATCACCTCGCGATTATTTTCCAACGCGGTTTGTGCAGTAATCAATGCACCTGAACGCGGCATTGCTTCAACAACTATCGTCGCGACAGATAAGCCTGCGATGATTCTATTTCTCGGCGGGAAATTTTCAGGCAGCGGTTCAAACTCCATCGGCAACTCGCTGATACAAGCACCGCTTGTAGAAATTTTCTCGAACAGATTTTTATTTTCGGGCGGAAAAATATTTGAAAGGCCGCAGCCCTGGACTGCGATTGTTCGACCATTTGCGCTTAACGCGCCGGTGTGAGCGGCAGAATCGATGCCGCGGGCCATGCCGGAGATGATAGTGAAACCGGAGGCGGCAAGAAGATGTGCGAATCTGGATGCCTGTTCGCTGCCGTAGGTACTGCAATGACGCGAGCCAACAATTGCGATTGCCAGACTATCGGAAGGTTTGATGTCGCCTTTGATGTATAAAACAGGAGGCGGGTCATAGATTTTCTTTAGAGCGGCCGGGTAGCGGTCGTCGGTGAGGTCAAGGATGCAAACGCCGAATTTGTCTGCAAGTGCGAGTTCTTTTTCGACATCGAAATCGTTTCGAGACCGAAAAATTTTTTCCGCGGTCTTTTCGCCTACTCCTTCGACTTTAGCTAAAGAACTGACGGAGGCACCGAGAATTTGCTCAATGGAGCCGAAAAAATCGAGTAAACGCCTAAAAATCACCGGGCCTACTCCATTTGAACGAACAAGCTTTATGCTCTGGCGTATATTAGAACTATGTTTTTCCAGCTTTCCTCCTTATTATTAATCGATGTAATGAGTAAAGTATTATTGCAGTTTAGAGCGAAAAGCAAAGGTTTTTTTAAAATTTCCTAACAGTTATACTGTAAAATGGACTTATACAATCCTTAAATCCATCAAAAAAACCGCATTTCTTTTTGCTTAAAGGTGAGTTGTAAACGTATGTATTATAAATATTTAAAAAATGGAAGATAAAGAGTAATAAAGTGTATAATGGATTTAAAAGCGTTATAAATTGACTTTAGACCATTTGGACGATATATTAAGGGGCTATGACCGTACAAACATGCACAAATAAGAAAGCAGCGGAGAAAACCGTCAAGGTTCTTCCGCTAAAAACTCCGAAGCAGTTTCGCACGTTCAAACAGGCACAAGAATATCTGTTTACGCGAACTGACTACGAGAAACAGAGCAGACTGCGCTATAATGTAACAACTTTCAGTCTCGAGAGAATGGAAAAATTGCTCTCGATGGTTGCTAACCCACATAAAAAACTAGCATGTGCTCACATAGCCGGAACGAAGGGTAAAGGATCGACCGCGACGATGCTGGCACGCATGCTTCAGGCAAACGGATATTCAGTCGGATTGTACACTTCACCTCATGTGGTGAGTCTGCATGAACGAATCGAAGTTGACGGCAAACGAATCACGGATTCCGAACTGACATCTCTTGTTAACAGGATATACGCGCCGGTCGAAAAAATGGCGAAGACCGATGCGGCGACATTTTTTGAAATTTTTACAACGATGGCGTTCATGTATTTCGTTGATAAGAAAGTCGATATCGCTGTTATCGAGACAGGGCTTGGCGGAAGATTGGACAGCACGAATGTGATTGAGCCGGCAGTTGTCGGCATTACGAATATCAGCATGGATCACATGAACCTGCTGGGCAAGACTCTTGATTCTATCGCGAAAGAAAAAGCGGGCATTATCAAGAAAGGCATTCCGGTAATTACGGTGCCGCAGGAACCGCTGGCGATGAAGGAAATAAAGAAGCAGGCGAATGTAATGAAGGCTCCGCTTCTGGTTACGGGCAAAGATATTGATTTCTCGTACCGTTTCGAATCTTCACGCGAGTTCGGGCCGCATACGCGAATTTGTCTTACGACGCCGACAAGCAAGTTCGAGCATTTGCGTGTTCCGCTTCCCGGCGAACATCAGGCAATGAACTGCGGTTTGGCGATCGCAATGCTTGATGCACTAAAGGTGGGCGGTTACAAAATCGATGACGCTAAAGCGGTCGAAGGCTTAAAAGAAATTAAAATGCCGGGCCGAATGGAAATCGTACACAATGACCCGCGAGTTCTGATTGACGGCGCACATAACGCCTCGAGCATTCGCGCTCTTGTGCAGGCGATTGGTCAGCATGTACCGTATGATTCGATGGTTGTGATTTTCGGCTGCGGACAGGATAAAGATGTCCGCGGAATGCTCGAACAATTACAGTACGGAGCTGATAAAGTTATTTTCACGCGAAGCAATTCGCCAAAGGCTGTTTATCCGCAGGAGCTTGCGGATATGTATACTGAAATCTGCGGCAAGATGTGCCAGACAGCATTCAGTTTGAAAGAAGCTCTGCGAATCGCACAAAGCGCAATCGGCAAAGAAGATTTGATCTGCATTACCGGCAGCTTCTATCTTGTCGGTCACGCAAGAATGATGTACTTGCCGGGGCAGGAGTAGATTGCTTCGCTATCGCTCGCAATGACAATGGAATTATAAAAATCCGCTTAATAGGCGGATTTTTTTTGCGCAATATTATTTCCTTAAATGGATCCATTTTCCTTTACTTAAAAATTTATATGTATTAAACTCGCAATTGCCAATTACATATGTCTTTTTAAGGAGGAAAAGAATGTCAAAGAAGGATCAGCAAGTAAGTAAACTCACCGTTCAATCAATGTTATTAATATTATTATTGGTTGATTTTGTATCCGCATTTATCATTGACGCTCAGGATGCTAAGTGTGTTCGTTGGAATGGGCAAAATTGTACGCCTCTTAATTCCCTATTCATAAAGAATCCCATAGACCGTACTCTTTTAGAGTTCGATGTCTCGGGAATAAACACAGATTCAGTGATAACATTGGATATTTGGTATGATAACCTTGATAAAGATTTGCCAGATGGGATTATTGATGTCTTTACATACACAGGGGATGGAGTAGTTAGTGGTGATGATTTTTATGCAGGGACTTTGTATAATAGTTTTACCGCGATAGAAAATAATGTATATAATATTGATTTAGGTTATGAATTTTACGAATATCCCTGCGGGTACGCCAGTATTGATATTACACCTATAGTTCTTGCTGCAATATATTCCGGCGATGAATATTTGGGTATCAGATTATCTACAGAAACTTCTGACAGGTTTAATTTAGGCAAAGGCTCTCTTTTACCAAATCCGTTTCTAACAGTAGTTCCCGAACCTGCGACAATTTTGATTGTTGGAATTGGAAGTTTGATTTTGAGAAGAAAAAAATATTTATAAAAATCCGCTTAATAGGCGGATTTTTTTTGCGCAAAAATAAGCAAAAACCTTAGCCGCTTTAGGAATTATCCTATCCTAAATTAGTTGACTAGCTCGAAATAAAAGATAAAATAGTCGACAATAGCTTTTCTTATTTTCTAGGAGATTTCGTGAAGGGTAAAGAGAATATCAAAAGTACTGCTTCTGTGAATGCGCCGGTTTATTCGCCGCAGCTTTTGCACAGTAAAGGCGGTCTTTATCTTGGAATCGATGTCGGCTCGACAAGCTGCGATGTTATTGTTTTGAGCGATAAGCACGAACTTATCTACAGCGATTACAGGAGGACCAAAGGCAGGCCTGTCGAAACTCTGGCCGGGGCACTTGCGGATCTTTTCAGCAATATTCAGATTGACCGCATCAAATTTGCGGCGGCGACCGGTTCGGCATCACGGTTGATTGCTTCGCTTCTGGATATACCTTATATTAACGAAGTTTCCGCGCAGGCTTTTGCGATTGCTCACTTGTATCCGCATTTTCCGCAGGCAACTGTAATTGAAATGGGCGGGCAGGACAGCAAGTTGCTCTTTCTTAAAACAGAAAATGGCAAATTATCTCTTACCGATTTTGCGCTGAACAGCGCTTGTGCCGCTGGTACCGGTTCGTTTCTCGATCAGCAGGCTCAAAGGCTGGGAGTAAATATCGAAAATGAATTCGGCAGGATGGCGGTGCAGGCAAAGAGTGTGCCGACAATCGCGGGCAGATGTTCGGTATTCGCCAAAAGCGATATGATACATTTGCAGCAGCAGGCAACACCGGTGGAAAATATTATAGCGGGCTTGTGTCTTGCTCTTGCGAGGAATTTAAAAAGCAATCTCGGCAAAGGACGCGAATTTGTCACGCCGATTATCTTCACTGGCGGAGTTGCGGAAAATATTGGGGTTGTAAACGCAATTAAAGAAGCTCTTAAATTGCAGGCAGGCCAATTGATTGTGCCGGCGGAGCATTTCTTTACCGGTGCGATTGGCGCGGTACTGGCGACCAATGATTCCAAAAAAAGCGAACTAAAATTCAATCTTGAAAAATTAAATAATTATCTAAACGCTCAAAGAAACTTCGGCGACAAAGCCCCGCGAAGAGAACCGCTGTCAAAACCATCATTTTCTCCGCCGGCAGGAAAGATTTATCAACTGCCGTCTGAAAGCAGAGACAAAATTGACTGCTGGATTGGAGTTGACGTCGGAAGCATTAGTACGAATGTCGTTATCATTGATAAAGACAACAATGTTTTGTCGAAATCATATTTAATGACCGCCGGCAGACCGCTTGAGGCAGTGAAGAAAGGCTTGCAGATTGCCTCTGACGAAATTGGCGATAGAATCATAATCAGGGGAGCAGCTACGACCGGTTCGGGCAGGTATCTTACGGGCGATTTTCTAGGCGCGGACATTGTTATAAATGAAATTACCGCGCAGGCGGCAGGAGCCGCGGTTGTTTGTCCGCAGGTTGATACTATTTTCGAAATCGGCGGGCAGGACAGCAAATTCATATCACTTAAAAATGGCGTTGTCGTTGATTTTGAAATGAATCATGCTTGCGCTGCGGGCACTGGTTCATTT
>JBDKUM010000190.1:0-3485 GCA_039679715.1 Phycisphaerales bacterium | reverse complement strand
CGCTCCGGATATCATAATGAAATTGTCGTTATCAAGCTTTTCGGCGTTCTTTATTGAAAATTCCATAGAATATCCCATCTCCGGCTTTACCTAAAATAAAGAAACATGTAATTCCGATAACAGGACTTACGTTCGTCAGAACTACACGTTGCAATAATATTTTAGCACTTTTTTTCGATCAAATGTAAGTAAAATTCTATATTCAGCTACACTTATTCAACCGCAATGTATAACAAAAAGAGCATGGGAACATGCTCTTTTTTGTTATGTATTGAACGGTATTTCGCCTGATGGACTCATGGCCCTGCCCCGCCCCCGGCTCTTAGCTTCGTATAGAAGATTGTCAACCTTAGCAAGCAGTTCGGTGTGTGACAAAGGCATCGTGTCATCGGTAACTGTAAAAACACCGGCGCTGAATGTAACCGATATCTTATATCTCTTTGCAAAATATTTCTCAAGTTCCGTATGAATCCGTTTCAATATTTCCAGAGACTGTCGCTCGTCAATATTATTTAACACAAAAATAAATTCTTCGCCGCCATAGCGCCCAAAGATATCATCTTTTCGGATATGTCTCCTCGCAATATCCGAAAATTTCTCCAGTACTCTGTCGCCAAACAAATGCCCATGCTGATCGTTAAGAGACTTAAAATTGTCAAAGTCTATCATGCAAATACTGTATTGGTCAGCCGTCTCTTTAGCTCTTACCCGTCTCTTGATAGCTTTCATCAAACTGTATTTGTTCATAGAGCCTGTTGCAAGGTCTAAGGAAAGCAGTTCCTTTAAATGCTTTTCACGCTGTTTCAAATCAGTTATATCAGCAAGAACAAGAGCGATGCAATCCTGATCGTGATATGAGAGTATGCCGCCGTTAAGCTGAAACCATTTCTCTTCAAAATGATTATCATAGTAGTAGGAAAATTTGACGGTGCTGTTGTCAATTAAGCTGCCGCGCCTTATCGTCCTGACTACATTCATCACGCCGCAGTTTTTGCAGCAATCCGAATCACCTGCTCCGCATTCCTGGCAATTTGCTCCGAGTTCGCCGCAATGGAAAGCTTGGCCGAAGGACATGTTTACAACATCGTATGGTGCAAAATCGAGAAGTTCAAACATTCGGTTATTTGCAAACATGATATTGAACTGCTCATCTACAATAACTTGCCCGATCTTATTCCCCAAGAATAAGTCATAGAAAAAGGTATCCCGCTTGTTAAATTCGACGTTTCGTTCCATTATGCCTCCTTGGTACTTCTTAATTATATTATCCGCATTGTTGACGCGAACCAGCTAAAAATATGTCCAACACCTTAAAAATTTCCTCTTTTCCTATTGGCTTTTGTAAAATTTTTAATGGAGCCGACGCCGTGAATTCATAACGAGAATCGCATGATGTAACAAATACAATGCCGCATTGCCTGTCATATTTCCTGATTATCAAGGCTGTTTCAGCCCCGGTTAGCTGTTTCATCTTATTATCCAGAAAAATCAAATGAAATCCACCGCCGCACCGCTTGTACTCTTCAACCAGTGCTTCTCCGCTCTCAAACTGCTTAATACTGCATAACATGCTGTTTTTTGCTGCATACTCATTGATAACAGCATCCAGTATTTCACGTAATGCGGCCATGTCGTCGCAAATGGCTATGTTCAGCAATGCGTTTACACCTTCCAAATCAACTTGGAATAGTATTCTAATTGTATCCATTATAGTATTCTCTGTGCTGATTTTCAAGTTATTTAGTATTCTTTAAGATTACTGTAAGGGAGGCTGACAGAATGCAATTGGAGATAAAGGATTTAGGAGCGGCAATAAAACGCGCCCGGCTTGAAAAAAATTTTACTCAGGAGCGTCTTGCCGAGATAATCAATATAACGCCCATACACATAAAGCAGCTTGAATCCGGGAGCAGGAAACCATCCGTTGATGTTCTCTACAAGCTTGCAAAAACACTGAATATGTCAATTGATGAGGTTTTTTTCCCCGAAAAGACAGACTGCAAAGAATTGATCCACAAAATTCAACGTGGTATGAGTGATTGCTCCGAACACGAGCTGCAAGTGCTTTATGCCACACTTACAGCCATGAAAAGCAATAACATCGAATAACACATTTTTGACCTCTCAGTGATAGTCCAAAGCATCCGGCTTTTCGTCGGATGCTTTAAGTTTTTGTGATTTTTGGAGTACGGATAATTTCATCGTACAGATAATTAAATAATAAATCAAGGACAAAAATAAAAAAATACGGGCGTAACAAATAGTCAAACCAAGCAGTTATGCTGGTTTACTGACTTTTTTGTCTTTGTCCGCATTTTATATCGCCGTCCAGTCTTGCAGTAAAGGCCGTTTTACAATGAAGTGTCGTGAAGTACTATGTGGACGACGCGGGCGGTATCCAGGCGGTTCGCGGAGCATACAACAGCAAAACGGGAACCGTGGACTTTACCGCTCCCACTTCTCGCAGTATGCCGTGGGATATAGCAAGGTCAGCTTCACGGATGTCAGCTCCGGCGCGTGGTACCCATGCTCCGATAACATTCTGCGCCGCGCGGAGCATTACGAACGGTACGTCGACCACGACATTCAGCCCAGACGCCGCAGTGACGCGCGGACAGTTCATCGTGATGCTGATGCGCGCTTACGGCATTGAGCCTGACGCAAACCCGACCGGCAATTTTACCGACCGTATTACACTAACTACCTCGCAAAGACGAAAGAACTCGGCATCACGAACGGCATCGGCAACAATCTGTTTGCGCCTGAAAACAAAATCAGCAGGCAGGAAATGTTTACGATGCTCTACCGTGCGCTCGACGAACTAAACGAACTGCCGGAAGCACTCTCAGATTTCAGCGATTACGCATCCATTTCGGACTACGCGAAAGATGCTTTTGAAACCCTTGTAAAAGGCGGCATTGTATCCGGAAGCCACGGAAAACTGAATCCGACAGACCAGTCCACCCGTGCACAGATGGCACAGATTTTTTATAACCTCTTTCCGCGTAACTATGAAAAATGGAGGTCCGGTATCTAAAACCGGGCCTCCATTTTTATATATAAATCTTTTAGGGTTTTCGCCGTCACCAGCAAATGAATGAGCTGATAAAGCTGGAATTATTAATAAAATGCAGCATATCGGGTCGCGGTTTATTTGAAACCGCGTCCATCTTTTTACGGATAATTTCGATCTATTTCGATTATAACCCACATAAAACAATCCTTCAAGCAAAAAAAATACAGCGTTATGAATAATTCCCCGAGATATTGATTGGCATACATAAGCTGTTTGGCGGTATTTTATTATTTATTCGCCGTCAAATAGAATGTCAATTTGAAAGGAGCATCTGAAGAAATGCCAAGACGCGGGGAAAACATTTATAAACGCAAGGATGGACGCTGGGAGTGCCGTGTGCTGAAATCAAACGGCAAATATCAGTATTCCTACGCAAAGACCTACAAGGAAGTAAAGGAAAAGAGAAATA
>JBDKUM010000189.1:0-9165 GCA_039679715.1 Phycisphaerales bacterium | reverse complement strand
CAAGTCTTCATTTGCAATTGAAAATATTACTCCAAATGCCGGCAGGACCGAGAGATTTGTTTCTCTTTTGCAGATTGCGGAAAAAGACGATTTTGTAAATAAAAAAGCTTTAATTGAATTACAGAATCGAATCGTCGATCCCAGGTATGCAAACAGCGATTATCGAAATGATCAAAATTATGTTGGTGAAACAATAGGCTGGCAACGTGAAAAAATCCATTTTATTTCGCCAAAGCCTGAAGATATTCAAGATTTAATGGAAGGTTTAATCCTGTCGCATCAGCGAATGAATAAATCCGACGTACATCCGGTGGTCCATGCAGCGGTTATTGCTTTTGGTTTTGTCTTTATGCACCCATTTGGGGATGGCAATGGCAGAATACATCGATTTTTACTTCACAATATACTTGCGAGCAGAGGTTTTACCCCCAAAGGATTAATTTTTCCAATTTCAGCTGCAATGCTAAATAATATGGAAACCTACGATGCTTGCCTTGAAAGCTTCTCTAAACCTTTAATTTCCTTGATTGATTATACGCTCGATGAAGAAGGTAAGATGAAAGTTAATAATCAGACAGTCATTCATTATCGCTTCCCGGACATGACTTCTATTGCTGAGGCATTGTTTGGTTTTATTAAGGCAACTATTGAAAAGGAAATGGTTGAGGAACTAAATTTCCTGAAAGATTATGATATAACCAAACGAGCTATCCAGGAAATAGTCGATATGCCTGATAACAGAATCGATTTATTCATTCGGTTGAGCCTTCAGAGCAAAGGTGTGATTTCATCAAAAAAACTCAAATCACATTTTCCTGAACTTACTGAAACGGAAGTTCAAAAAATGCAGAATGCTATACAAAAATCATTCCGGGAAATATGAAATTTTAATGTTATTTTGTTTTGTCAATTTGTAAAAAAACAAAATTAACAAAAAGAAATATAATGACTATTCTTGGTGGGAATTCTAATCATCGGTATTCAACTAACTTGGTAATAAATATTACCAGTTTTACTCGTAACTGGTAATAATTTGTTCCACTTAGGACATTATACTTTCATTCCCTATTTGGTAATAATTAGGGATTGTATGTCAAAGAGGCTTGTACAGATTATATAGAAGATGGCCTGCACGTCTATATATGTAACAATATTCATCTCTTAAGCAAATCACTATTGCATACCAAATTCTGCATGTCATAATTAAACTCGACAACTAAATAACGCGGGTAGCTTGCGACTGATCCTCGCAGGTAATCCAGAAAAATATAAAAGCCGTTCGGGGCCGAACACCCGGACGGTTTATTTTTTTGCGCTCGCAAAATTTAGTTGCTTTTGGCGGGATAGAGCAATGGTAGCTTGCCAGGTTCATGTCCTGGAAGATGAAGGTTCGAATCCTTCTCCCGCAATTATGACAGATGAATTAAATATTTTGGAAAATGCAAACCAACCGGCGAAAGTGACCAGTGACGGTATTTCCGTAGAGCAGCATTCTCTGGCTGAACAGATTGCAACTGATAAATACCTTGCGAGCAAGACTGCGACCCAGCGAAAAGGTCTAGGAATTAAATTTTCAAAGTTATCTCCATCGGGAACGGTTTAGTTATGTGGTTTTTCGGCAAAAATAAAAAGCAAAAGGTTTATCATCCTGCAGGACGAATCCTACACGCAAGATTTGATGCTGCCCAGACCACAGCTGATAACCAGAGGCATTGGGCCAATGCCGATTCTCTATCTGCTGATTCTGCAACTAATGCCGACGTTCGAAAAACTCTTCGTAACCGCAGCCGCTATGAAGTTGCAAATAACAGTTACGCTCGCGGAATTGTTACAACTCTTGCTAACGATGTTGTCGGAACAGGGCCAAGGCTTCAGATGCTTACTGACGATGATCATGGCAATGGTATTATCGAAACGGAATTTATGAACTGGGCCTCGCAAATCAAACTTGCCCAGAAACTTCGTACCATGCGAATGGCAAGAGCTTCTGATGGTGAAGCATTCGGGATTCTTTCAATAAACAGGAATTTAAATTCTCCAGTCAAACTTGATTTAAGATTAGTCGAAGCAGACCAGATAACTACGCCATGGTCAAAATTCCTTAACACGCAGTCTTTAGTAGATGGCATTGAATTCGACCAGTTTGGTAATCCATCCAGCTATTATGTTCTTAAAAATCATCCCGGCTCTTTCTCGAATGCAGCCTTTTATGAATACAACACCATCGATGCCGATTCAATGATCCATTGGTTCAGAGCAGATAGGCCGGGACAGAGCAGGGGAATTCCTGAAATCACACCGGCATTGCCGTTATTTGCTCAGCTTCGGCGATATACACTTGCTGTAATTGCTGCCGCTGAAACTGCCGCTGATTTTGCAGCGGTGCTTTATACAGATAGCCCTGCCAATGGTGAGGCTGCAAATTTAGAGCCTATGGATGTGGTTGCATTAGAAAAACGAATGGCAACAACGCTTCCTGATGGCTGGAAGTTGGGACAAATCGAGGCACATCAGCCAACTACAACTTATGGTGAATTTAAAAATCAGATCCTAAACGAAATCGCCCGTTGTCTGAATATGCCATTTAATATCGCGGCATGTAATTCATCGGGTTACAACTATGCCTCCGGCCGGCTTGACCATCAAACATATTACAAGAGCATTCGGGTGGACCAGGCGGATATGGCAGTTATCATACTCGACCGAATTTTGCAGGCATGGCTCGATGAGGCGATTTTGATATCAGATTATTTACCGCTGAACTGGCGTACGATCCGCCGCTTTCCCCATCAGTGGTTTTGGGATGGGACTGAACATGTCGATCCTGCCAAAGAAGCAAATGCACAGGAGACAAGGCTAGCAAATCATACCACCACACTGGCTGATGAATATGCCAAACAAGGCAAAGACTGGGAAGTTGAGCTTCGCCAGTGCGCACGCGAGAAAAAATTAATGGATGAATTAGGCATATCGCAACAAACGACAACAACTTCAATTTTGGAGAAAGACGATGAGTCAGAATAAATTAAATCTAACAGCAAACTTTTCAATCGAAGCAGCACAGGCTATCGGCGAAAACGAAAAACCCAAGAACAGGCGTTTTTCAATGACGGCGTATACAGGTGGTCCCATGATGCTGGAAGGCTGGAAATATCCTGTGGTTATTGACCTGCAAGGATTAAATACAGGCAGTTCATCGCGGCCTATATTTATCAGCCATAACCAGGATATCGATGACTTGCTTGGCCAGACTGATCATGTGGACATTGTGGAAAACAATCTCATTGCCGCAGGTCAAATCCTTGGCGATTCCCCTCGCGTAGTGCGAGTTATTACCCTGGCTGATAAAGGTTTTAACTGGCAGGCATCTGTTGGCGCACGAGCCGAACAGGTTGAATTTATTAAAGCAGGGCAGAATGTAAATGTAAACGGTAAGGATTTTACCGGCCCATTGAATGTAGCACGTAAAGCAACCTTGGGTGAAATAAGTTTTGTAACCCTCGGGGCATATAACAATACCTCGGCAACTATTGCCGCAAAAAATCAGGAGCAAACTATGGAAAACGAAAATAAGGAAAAACAGCAAACAACTACAGAACAAACAGTAAATCCAGAAACTGCTGTCGCTGATATCAGGGCAGCAGCCGCTGCGGAAACTAGCCGCATTGCAGCCATCAAGAAAATCTGCTCTGGTAAGCACGATGATATCGAGGCAAAGGCTATTGCTGAAGGATGGGACCAGAGCAAATGCGAACTTGAGGTTCTTAGGGCGTCCAGACCCAACGTAAATATCGTTACTTCCCAGAAATCTGCGGCAACTCCAAAGGTGTTTGAGGCAGTTGCATTGATGGCTTCGGGCATTGCAGGTTCCAGACTTGAAAAATATTACGATGACCAGACGCTTGAAGCAGCTGAAAAACTTCGCGGTATTGGTATTCAGGAATATTGTGAACAGATTTGTGCGATGCAACTGCCCAGGTTCAGGCGTGATGCCTCAGCATGGCTTGCAGCAGCTTTTAGTACAGCATCGCTGCCGGGCATACTTTCCAATGTCGCAAATAAAATGCTTTTGGAAGGTTATAACTACATTGAAGATTCGTGGCGGAAGATCTGCAAGATTGCAAGTGTAAACGATTTTAAAGAGCACAGCAGATATCGGATGACCGGAAGTTTTAAATTTGAGCAGGTTGGCGCTGATGGCGAATTAAAGCATGGTAAAATCGATGAACAAAAGTACGGCCAGAAGGCTGATACCCATGGTATCATGTTTGCTCTTACTCGCCAGATGATTATCAATGATGATCTGGCTGCTTTTACCGATGTTCCAAGACAAATTGGTATGGGAGCGGCAGAAGCGATCGCTGATGCTGTGTGGGGACTGCTTCTTTCTAATCCATCGAGCTTTTTTTCTACTGCTCATAAAAATTATAAGGATGGTGCTGATACGGCATTGTGTGTTGATTCATTGACAGATGCTGAGGTCGTATTTGGCCAGCAAACTAAACCAAATGGCAAACCTCTTGGTGTTCAACCTTCATTAATCCTGGTGCCAACTGCTCTCAGAGTGCCTGCTGATTTGCTGATGAAGTCACCGACATTGAATGAAACTACAACGGCCAATAAAGGCAAGCCTTCATCTAACCCGCATATTGGCAAATATGAAGTTGTTTCAAGCAGCTATTTGAGCAATTCATCTTTTGTAGGTTACAGTTCAAAGGCATGGTATCTGTTTGCCGATCCCAACAGACTTCCTGCCCTGGAAGTTGCGTTTTTAAATGGAATCGATCAACCCAGTGTTGAAAAAACCGATGCCGATTTTAATACGCTCGGAATTCAGTTCAGGGGCTTTATCGATTTCGGAGTTCGTGAACAGGATTATCGCGGCGCTGTAAAGTTCAAAGGCGAAGCTTAACAATCTTTTTTGAAATAGGAGTAAAACAAATGATTAATTTTTATCAAAATGGCAAATCCATCGATTACACACCGGCTGTTGATGTAGCGGCCGGTACTATCGTTGTACAAAAAGGTCTTGTTGGTATCACCAAGCTGGATATCCCGGCAAATACAAAAGGTGCACTGTGCATTGAAGGTATCTTTGCAGTTCCTAAAAAGAATGAAGCATTTGCAACGGGCCTTCCTGTCTGGTTCGATGCTGATGGCGATCCGCAGGGCGGTACGGCAGGCAGCGGGGCGGCTACACAAATTGGAGGCGATGCACAAGCATCTGGCGATACCTTGCTTGGAACGGCAGTAATTGCTGCTGCAGCTGCGGATCAGTTTGTTTATGTTGCATTGAATAGACTTGATGCTCGTATTCCGGCATTTACAACAGCTGCACGCATTACCAAAGCTGCAAGTGCAAATGCAGCAGTAACAGAGTCCGGCGTTTGCTACGATTGCACTGCTGATAACACCGTTATAACTCTTCCGGCCACAGCGGTTGGACTTGAATTTACCATTATGAACATGGCCGCTGATGGCGGGGCACTTATCGAAGTAGATTTCCAGGCTGGGGATAAAAACCTTGGCGGCCTGGGTATTGCAGCAGGCGGAGATGGAAAGAAGCTCTCGAATACCAAGGCAACAGCCAGGAAAGGCGATTTCATTACATTCGTTGCCGATGGTACCGATGGCTATCGCATCAAGGCAATTCGCGGAATCTGGGCTCAGGAAGAATAATGGCTGATCTTTTGAAAAAAGGAATTGAGTTTTTAGCTGAGAAGCTAAAGGCACATGCCTCCGAAACTGTAATTTACAAACGCGGCGCAGATAGTGTCAATATCTGCGCCAGTTTTGGAAAGACAGATTACAGAATAGAAGATGAATCCGGTTTTCAAATTGGCGGACAAGTAACAGATTTTTTATTTCAGGCATCAGATTTGATTATTGATGGTTTATTGACGGTTCCAAAAGCAGCTGATCGGATCGAAGTCGATGGAAAAGTATATGAAGCGTTATTTATTAACGATGGGTGCTGGCGGTACAGCGATCCATTTGGAAAAATGATTCGCCTCCATACAAAGGAAGTATAGATGTCACTGACAACTAAGATATTCATGTCGGCTATTCCATTTTACATGCTTGCATCAGGAGTAAATCAGGCCAGTGATGTTGTTACTGTTGCCGATGCATTTATGAAATATGGTGAGCTGGGACTCTGTTTCGTATTAGTTGCTTATCTTATTTACAGCAATTACTGCCTGGCTGCTTCACTTGAGAAGATGATTAAAGACAAGACTGCCCAGGAGGAGCGATTAATTAATGCAATCCAGACTTTTTGTGCAGTATGCCGCGAGCGGCCATGCCTTCTCAATGCAAATGTATTTAAAGTTGATAATCCAAATGGCCTAGCTGCTATAAAAAAGGAAGAATAATAAAATGGTTTTGCAGCTTGCTGAAAAAATCGTTCAGACTCTAAATAGCGGCAGTTTCGCTTTGGCTTTTACTGCTGTAAAGACGCTATTTCCATTTTATGAACTCAAGGATTTATCAACTCTTCGAGTGACGGTCGTTCCTAAAAGCGTAAATATCACAACCGCCAGCAGGTCAAGCAGTGAATTCGATTACCAGGTAGATATCGCAATTCAAAAAGCTGTGAAATCACCGGCCGATGCCGAGGTTACAGCCTTGACGGAACTTGCATTAGTTATTGCCAAAAGTTTTCGCAATAAAATTTATGAAGATATTGGCGCTGTATGTTTTAAACAATCCATCGATCCACTGTATTCTGTTGAGCATATCCAGCCGCCAAGCGTTTTTACTTCTGTTGTTACATTAAATTTCAAAATAATTGAGTAATAAAAGGAATTAATTATGCCATTACCATTATCAAAAGAACCAGTTGTTCCCAATGCAGTATTTGCACCAAATGTAATTTTACGAACTACAATTGGTCAAGATGGGCAGCTTATTACATCGGCGCATGTAACTCTAAAAGGCGGCTGCGTAGATGCCCAAGGAAAGTGGACACCAGCTGATTCGCAAACGAAAGTCTTTTACATTCCTAACATATTCGCGCTTGAGTCTGATATATCACAGTATCAAGGCCAAGCGTTGCAGTTATTTGAACAGTTCGTTGCATTGATAGGCTACATCAATTCAATCAAAAGGATAATCTAATGGCAATTTGGTATGCACATAGCAGCAATGCAAATATAAACGCCGCCGGGATGTGGCATACGCATCCGATTGATAATACACCTGTTGATTTTGCAACATGCGACGAAACGGTTATCTTATCTGCAAACGGCAAAACAGGCATAAGAATAAATACCAGTTTCATTTGTAAAGAGTTAACAACAGTAACTCAGATAAATGGCAGCGCTGGCGGGTATTTTCAATTTACAGGAAAAGATATGGCCGGCAATCCAACTGGATCAGTAAAAATAACTGGTGATGTAATCGGAGGTACTTATGGATGTATAATTTTTCAAGAACCTGCTAACTCAACTACTCCGCTTGAGATAGAAGGTGACATAAGTAGTTCTAATAATCCTGCATTAGTCTTTCAATCAAGTGCATACGTTACTGTAAACGGTAACGTAACTGGCGGGTACACCAATGGGATTCAGATGATGTCTGGCGGTTCGCCATATTTAACTATTACAGGCGATGTTACAGGTTCGAGTATGGATGCTGTTGAAGCCGTATTTAACGAAGCTGATGACTCAACAATTGTTGTCAATGGAAATCTCACGGGTGGGCTTGGTGCTGCCGTAACTCTGTCAGGGGCGGCAATAAATCTTATAATCAATGGCGATGTAACTGGTGGGGCTGATTCAAGCGGGTTTGGTATTAATGTTTATGGCGAAGGATGTCAAATAACTATAAACGGTACTTGTCAAGGTTCAGACTATGCCAGCAGCTTATGTTGCGAAGCATCTACTGTTTACATCGAAGTAGAACAAGCCATTGGCGGCGATAGCGAGTCTTATGGTTTACATTTTGTGAATTGTGATGCTTACGTGACTACTCAAACTGCACAAGGCGGTAGTAGAGGGATTGGCATACTGACAGTTAATGCACCTTCAAATCATATCACAATTACCGAAGCTGTAATAGGTGGACAAACAGAGGCTTCTTATGGTTTTAAGGCAATCGGCTGGTTAGGCGTGGGCGCGGCAGTAATAAAGGGAAACATCATCGATACGCTTCATTGTAATGCTTACAGCGGAGTTGTATTGATTGATAATACTGATGCAAATTATTTCCAGTTGTATCATTCAAGTACAGGCAATCCGCTTAGAAAATTTCCACTTCAGTTACCTGCTGAATCTGTAAAAAAAGGTGTTCAGCACGGAAATATCGTTGGCTCACTTGCACCGGCAAGTCCATTTAGAAGATTAAACAGGTTTGTATAACTGAAAATAAAAAATCAAAATGTAAAAATAAAAATTGTGGAGTCGGCCGTTCGGCCGAGGCTATTTTGTAAAAAGTTTTCGGTAAAAAACAATGAATAATAATTTAAGACACAATTCGAGTTGGCAATTATTACGCTCCGTTGAGGCAGTTGATAATCCACAACTGTCTGCTAATACATTTGATAGCAAGCCATCTTTTGCAAAAGGTATCAATGCAGATGCAATCAGAGGTTTGGAATTAATCCTTGCAGCAACAGGAGATGATAATGGCAGCGTCGGTGTTCGCCTCTGGGGCGGCAGAAACGAAAATAGCGGCCCGGCGCAGCTTATCGCAGATATAACTTTTACCCTTGGCACAATGGCCTGCAATAAAGATCCGCAGACTGGCGAGCCAACCAGCCTAACAAAGTACGCTGATTCAGCGGCAGTTACATCTTACTGGCCTACAGATATTAAGGTGGCAAACAGCGGTAATAATCTCATGACAACCGTCAGTTTCGATGGTCTTGATATCGCATGGATTGCGGCGGAAGTAGTTTCACTTACAAACGTAACAAAGGCCAATATTTATTTTGGATATTTTGGCTAATGGCAAAAGCAGTATCAGAATTTGGTAAACAGATATTCAAAGTAAAAACTTTGTTCTTTGACAGACCGGCTGTTTTAGCTGCCGTAGATTCGGCTACGCGAAAAGTTTTAAACCGAATCGGCGGCATGATAAGACTTACTGCTCGAAGATCTATTAAGAAAGCACCTAATGGAAAAGCTGTCAGTAAACCCGGCAAGCCGCCGCTAAGTCACACCG
>JBDKUM010000188.1:0-15172 GCA_039679715.1 Phycisphaerales bacterium | reverse complement strand
CATCGCACCGGCATAACCCATCTTCAAAAATCTAAACGCGTTATCAAATAAATACATGGCGTAATAATATGTGCTTCGTGCGGGGCCGCCCGAAGTCATAACATACGGCACAACGAAAACCTGCAATGCCCCGATTATGCCAAGAATCAAATTGAAGTAAATCACCGGCGAAATTACCGGCAGCGTTACATTGCGAACCTTAGCAAACCAGCCTGCGCCGTCAATTTCCGCCGCTTCATAAAGGCTTCGCGGCACATCCTGCAAAGCCGCAAGATAAATAACTATCGAACCGCCGATGCCCCAAATACCGGTCAGTACTATCGAAGGCGTGGCCCATAAAGTCGAACCAAGCCAGCTTGGCCCGGTTATGCCGATTAGACTCAACAAATAATTTAATATTCCGCTTTTGCTGCTGAATATCCATTTCCATATAACAGCCATCGCAATTAGAGGAACAAGCGAAGGCATAAAATAAATCGTGCGGAAAACGCCTTTGCCCATAATTTTCTGGTTCAGCAAAATCGCGAAGAACAAAGATATGAACATCGAAAGCGGAATCGACATGCCCGTATACACAGCAGTATTGACAATAGCTTTTAGAAATATTTCATCATGGAAAAGTTCTTTATAATTATTCAATCCGACGAATACCGGCGGGTTCAAAACATCATATTCGCAGAAACTGTAATAAACGCTTTTGCAAATTGGGTATAGCTGGAAAATAGAAAATCCCAGAATCCATGGCATAATAAAAAGCAAACCCATAAATAAATTTTTATTACTCTTTTTCAATTATCATTCCTGACAGCCATTCTTTTCTGTTTCAATTTACAATAATCAGCCCATTTGGTTTCGATCCTTTTTTGCACTTCATCAAGCGCCTGCTCTGGAGTTTTTTTATCAAGCCAGACAAATTGAAATGCGTTATCAATCTCGCGCGCGTATTCATACCAAATCGGTATTTGCGGAACTGAATGTGCGTTTGGCGACTGGCTTAATTCTATAAATAATTGTATTTCCTTATTTGGATGATTCGTGAAATCCATTTGACTGGCGATTTTCAGCGGAACAAACTTATTTTGTTTCAACGCAAGATATTTCATATTTTCCGGTTTCTGCATGAACGCGATGAACCTGGCAGCTTCATTTTTATGTTTCGCACCTTTGGGTATTACCAGCACATTGCATTCAACCATTGTAACATTTTTCAATTTTCCGCCTGTCGATGGCAGTGCCTCGGCAGACCAGTTTAATTGAGGTGCGAATTCCTGCAAAAATCTGCTAAGCCAGACTCCCTGCAGCGTCATTGCGAGTTTGCCGGAAGTAAATCTGTCTGAAGACCATGAGAAAGGGCCGAATCCGCTTGTAAAATCCTGAAGAGCTCTTGCGCCATAAACTCGCGAATAGGTTTGAACCCATTTGAAAGCTTCGATATTTTCTTTTGTATTTGCTGTAATATTTTTTCCATCCCACCAATCGCCTCCGAACCACCAGACCCATGCGTAATTCCACCATCCCGGCTGCGTTGGCGCAAAGCCGACGGTATCATATCCGCCTTGCGGTTTGAGGAATGTAAGTTTTTTTGCGTAACCATCTAATTCTTCCAAAGTCTTTGGAGGTTTATTCGGATCCAAACCTGCCTGCCTGAAAATATCTTTGTTCCAGTGCAGAGCGACAGTTGTCGGCACTATCGGCAAACCATAAGTTCCGCCTTCGTATTGACAGACCTTCCAGCAAATGTCTATATAGTCTTCTTTATGAATTCCCATCGAGGGCAGAAGATCGTCCAATTTCTCGATTGCGTTTTTATCTGCGAATTGTGAGATGCTTGAATTTTGAAGATTAGCAAGGTCGGGTGGATTCCTTCCCGCGATAGCAATCAGAAGTTTTTGTTCAATCTCCGCAACGCTTATTAAATTGACAAAAATTTCATCCTGTGAGTTGTTAAATTTATCTACTAAATCTTTCGCGGCCTGGAATTCGAAATCTGTCCACATCTCCCAATAATCTACAACAACCCTGTCTTTAAGCCCATCGGGTGCTTTTGAACAGCCGCCCAAAGCAGTAATCAAAACCATTAAAATGAATAAAGGTAAAACTCTCATAAAACCTAAAAAATCAGCATTTTTACTAAGATTATAAGCTTTTTATCGGCCATTGGAACAAAAAGGATTTTGACTATATTAACAGTTTTCAGCCATTCACTAATATAGCAAATTTGAAAAAAGCTAAGCAACCGATTGCTAAGGTTAATCAATTCAACTAAATATGTCAAGTTTAATGCCGTTTTAGCAACAAAAAACCCTGAATTTCTTACTATTCTTAAAATTAATGTTTTATGAGACCTTAGTATTGGCGTTTATAAGTCATTGCCAAAAAGATACTTATGAATATGGACTATAAAAAGCTTAATTGGAATTTTTTTGGAATCTTTTTTTTATCAAAAAAGCTTGACTAAATTTGTACAAAGAGGTAAGATAAATTTTAACAACCGGTTGCTAGAATAAAAAATACAGCTTTGAAAAAATGTAAAAGCTCTTTATAGTATAGGGCTTTCAATTTTTAAACTAATATTTGGAGGAAGTGAAAAAATGAAAAAGAGAATTTTAGTTTTGTTGCTGGCTGTGTGTTCGATGACAGGTATTGTAAGTGCAAATTTGTTGACGAATGGCAACTTTGAGAGCCCTGATTCAATTAATGCTCCTGACAATTGGAATATTTGGACATGGGGCGACGCTGGCCAGGCATGGGCTAATCATCAAAAAGATGGGTCATCTTTTGATGGTTCATGGTACATGGCTGTCGGCGGATTTGGCAATGCAGGAGCAGGCCTCTATCAAATCGTAACCGGAGCCGCTGGAGTTCAATATACTCTCACAGTAGATAGCGGTGCACAGGCATGGTGGAAACCTTATGGCGAAATGAAAATGTTTTTCCTCGATGCAGGCGGCGCTGAAATATCAAGCGTAGCTGCTGTAACGGCTGATCCACAGGACTATGAGGTTGGTGTTTCATGGCACAATGTAACTCTTTCTGCAGTTGCACCGGCCGGAACAGCTCAAGTTAAAGTTGAATTTGCAGACGCAAACGGACAGGGCACTGTCTGGTTTGACAATGCAGTTCTTATTCCAGAACCGGCTTCACTGTTAGTTCTTTCTCTTGGCAGTTTACTGCTTAGACGCAAAAAATAATTATATTGTTCTGCTCTGCCGCTGTGTTTGACCATGGCGGCAGAGTATAAAGCTCTTTTCTTTTAAACATTAAGGTTTCTCTTATGTCAAAAAAGAAAGCATTTACACTCGTTGAACTTTTGGTAGTGATTTCAATCATTGCTATGCTTCTGGCGATTTTAATTCCTTCATTAAACAAAGCGCGCCAAAGCGGGCAAAGAATTGTCTGCGGTAATAACCTCAAAACAATCGGTTTGGCGAATCAAATCTACGCAAATTCCTGGAATGGAAGCTATGTCCCATTATTAGACGCAACCGTGCCCAGGCCAACGGACTCAACTGGGTCATATACTTATTATTGCTGGGTTGCAAATAAGGCTTTCAGAAATTATTTGAATTTTGATAAAGTTAAAAAAGAGAAATATGTAAAGTCAACCGGAAGTTATGAAACAGGCACTATCTTTCCGAATGAATTTTATTGCCCCAGTGATGAAGTGGCAAAGAAGAAAAAAATATCATCCAAAGGTGTTCTTGTAAGTTTTGGCTACAACGCTACCGGCTGGGCTGATCAATTTAGAAATTTCAATTGGGTTTCGCCGACTCATCCTCTAAACATAAAATTCGCGGGATATAAAGCTACAGATATCAAAAGTCCTACAAGCAAACTCGCTTTTATAGATTCAGTTGATTGGTATGTTTTTTGGGACGGTGCAAATTACAGCAGTTATTGGGACAAGTACGGGCAGATGAATCCGGATGAATATCTTGCTAAAGCGAATATAAGCGGCGTTGTGGCATACAGGCATAATGAAGGCTCAAATGTTTTATTCTATGACGGCCATTTATCATATATGAAAAAATACAAAATATACATCAATGCAAATCCCACACAGCCCGTGCGATTTTGGAAAGATGCAACGGGCATGTGGTTGAGTAAATAAAGCATTCATTAAACATATTTAGCGGATAATATAAAAAAATTTTTGCTAAGGAGGAAATATTATGAATAAAGCTATACTTTTTGTATTTGCAGCAGCCATTTGCCTGTGTGCCGTGTCTACTATCAAAGCTGAATTGCTTGTCAACGGCGGTTTTGAACTTGGCGGTACGCCTCCGCCTGCCACCTGGCAGGAAGGCTGGGTTCCTTCAAATTGGTTTAAATGGGGCGTTGGCGGATGGTCAAGCTGGAAGAGTGCTTCACGACAGTCGCTTGGATATACGCCGTATGAAGGTGATAAATTCTTCGCTGCAGGTGCATGGACATCTGGCGAACATCAGAATATCGGACAGGTCGTAAAAGTTTATCCCGGCGAAGTATTTACATTCAGTGTTATGGCACGAACTGAAATTTGGGGCACGCCTTCAGCACCAAATGGGTATTTCATGATTGAATGGTATGATATTTCAGGGACTGTAATCGGCACCCCGGAATACGGCACTTTAATCAGCGGTTCGGAAGTTCCCTCATGGACTCAATATAGTTATGTAACTTCCGCGGCACCTGCAAACGCTAATACCTGCAATTTCCAGATTGAAGGTGATGCACAAGGTACGATCATGATTGATAACGCGTCAGTTAAACTCCGTTACGCTGCTAATGATCCTGTTCCTGATAATAATACATCGGTCTCGCCAACTACAACGCAATTGCATTGGACAAGACCGGCTCCTGCTTCATCAGGAACTGTTACAGTCGATGTTTGGTTCGGAACAAGTATTGCGTCAATGACAAAGAAAATCGATAATCAGGCAGTTGATTCATGGACAATATCACCGGCTCTATCAGCTCCCGCATATTATTGGAGAGTTGATTGCCGTGATAATGGAAATGTTACTCAGGGCCGTCAATGGGTATTTTACACCAATACTGCCCCTGTAGTTAACCCAGGACCAAAACAGAATCTCTGGCTTGCTTCAGGAACTGCAAGCGCAGATATGAACGCGGTTGTTACAGATGATGCTTTGCCAAATCCTCCCGCCGCCGTAACCTATCTTTGGTCGGTTGATTCAGGCCCGGGTTCTGTAACATTCACCCCAAACGCAGCAGTGCTCAATCCAAAAGCAACATTCACAACAGCCGGCGATTATAGCTTGAAGCTGACTGCAAATGATTCGCAATTCAGCGGTGCAGGTACAGTAAAGATTCGTGTATTTGCCCCAAGCGATACAGGTCTTGTCGCGGAATATAAATTAAATGAAACATCAGATGCAACCGCACTCGATAATATCAGCGGTCACGATGGTACCCTTATGGGCACTTCGTTACCGACATGGCAGCCTGCAGGCGGTAAAATCGGAGGCGCACTGCAATTTGTAAATAGTCAGGCGCAATATGTAAATTGCGGCGGCGGCTATACAGCAGGCGGCGACCACAATCTCGCTCCGACATGGGCTGATTTCAGAGATGAGCTTACAGTCTCCGCATGGATTAAATTGCCTCTGGCAGGTTGGCCGGGGGGAAATAATCCATGGACTGCGATCGTCGCAAAGGGTGATACTTCATGGCGATTAACCCGCAACGCAAATACCGATACAGTTTATTTCTTCTGCAACGGTTTGCAGGCTTACGGTCAGGAAGTTATTGGAGTAACAAATGTCGCCGATAACCAATGGCACTTTATCACAGGCACTTATGATGGTGCAAGAATCGCTCTCTACATCGACGGCTTACTACAGCATTCATACCCATCGTCAGGACAGATATCGATGGATGTCGCTCATGTTACTATCGGCAACAATCTTGATCAACCGGATAGACTCTTTGCGGGTCTAATCGATGAAGTTCGCATACATAATGTTGGTTTGTCACAAGATAAGATAATCGAACAATATGTTGCAGACGGCGGTACAACAAGGTGTCCGGGATATCTCGAAGGCGATTTGAATAATGATTGTTACATTGATTTTGAAGATTTTGCACGCATTGCCGAAAACTGGCTCAAATGCAACGACATTACAAATGGCCGTTGTGAATAATTTCAAGAATAGCATTCAGAGCCGCGACCGTGAGGGAGCGGTAAAATAGAGTTTTTAATAGTCAGGAGTGCCGTTAACCGGCGCTCCTGGCTTTATTGGTTAATAAGTGTATATGGAAAAAAGTGTTGAGATTCTGATTTTAATGGTTTATTCTGGAGGCAGCTTATGTCTCTTGTAAAATTGGAATCTAGAACTATGGGCCGTAAAAAAGTTAATCTACTCGATGTTGCCAGGGTTGCCGGTACGAGCAAATCCACCGTTAGCAGGGTGCTCAACAATAAACTAGGCAATGGTTTTACGGTTACAGATACCGTCAAGCAGCGTATTTTAGATGTTTCAAAGCAATTAGGCTATCGTCCGAACTTAATCGCCCAAAGCCTTTCAAATCAGCAAAAGATAATGATTCATATCCTCGGCGGCAGTCATGGTCTTCATGACCTTGGAGACATATACCAGACCGCTGTAAATGAGATTGTATCGATTATGGATGAAAAGCTTGAAGATGGTTCGGTTACAGTCGAAATGTCTTCATATAAAGCCGATAAAAGCGAATTGCCGCCTTGGCATATCAACGCAGCCGTAATTCTCGCTCGCTGCAATTCCGCTACAATAGAAGACCTTGAAGAATCGGGCATTCCATATATAGTAATAAACGGTCCTGCCGGGAAAAACGGTTCAATTGTTGTACCTGATGACGTTAACGGCATGCGTCTGGCTGTCAAGCATCTTGTTAACCTGGGGCATAAAAGGATTGCTTATGCCGGCCCGCAAATTGCCTTTCTTAGAGGCCATAGCAGCGTTTACGACAGGCATAGCACTTATATAGTGGAAATGGAAAAATATAATCTGCCTCCGATGGCAGGCCATGATAAAATCTTCTCAACTATGAAGACTTATGAAAATCTTTATAAGTCCGCTATCCAATACATGCAATCTACAGTAATTCAGAACAAAGCGACTGCTGTTATTGTCTATGGCCACATGGAAGCGATGTATCTGGTACAGGCCGCTCAAAGTCTCGGCATTTCAGTCCCGCAGCAGTTAAGCGTGATTTGTTTTTGTGATCAGCACTCCGCGAACATTATGAGCCCGAACATGACGTTTATAGATTTAATGTCGCAGGAAATGGGCAAGGCTTGTGCTGAATTACTGCTCAAGCAGTTAAACCATCCTGAAAAGGCAAAACCTGAAACTCTTAAAGTCCCCGAGCAATTAATTCTCCGCAGCACAACTTCCGTCGCCCCCAAAGAATAAATAGAATAAAAAAAATTAGTGTCTTAGTGTCTTCGTGGCTACGAATAAAAAAAGGGCTGCGATTTTATTCCGCAACCCTTAATTTCTAAACAGACATATCTATGTTTATTCTTATTTTTTTCTTCTGAGGAGTAAACCACCGAGTGCAAGTATTGACAATGTTGCTGGTTCTGGAACAAGAACCCAATCCGGAGCGCCATAATTGGTCTGATCAGAAATGAATCTAAGCTCATCGATGTATACTTTTGTGTTTTCATTTCCATTGAGAATTTCACATTCGAACCAAATATTATCATCTGCTGTAATTCCATGTCCCATAGCAACATCTGCTTTTGCTAACGAGAAGAGGAAATCTGTGAATGAGTGTTCACTAAGCAGGCCGATTTCAAGATCGGTGTAGCTAATCAGTGTCAGACATCCTTCTGTATCCCAATCCCATGCGTTCATTGTGCTGCTGAATGCATATGACCTTACGCGTAAAATTGTATCAGAATTTGCGTTCTCAACAGCTAATCTTGCCTGGCCATTGTAGTACTGTTTTTCCCACGGATAAAGTGTTGGATGATAACCCTGGCCGCCCCATTTGTTTTGGCCAAACAGGTAACCCGGGCTGATGTAAGATGCGATTTTTGCAACGTCTGCTGCTTCACCGCTCCATGATGGGTCGATAAATGCTACACCCCATCGTGTTGGGTCTGGATCAGGTGCATAAGCATAACGGTTTGTGTTGCCTTTTCCGCTTGCAACTGTAGGTCTTGTTGACCATTTCATTGTTTCGCAGCTGTTAACTCCGCCTGGCTGAATTATAGTTTCTGAATTTTCAGGTGCTAACCACCATGCGCCAACGCCGCCTGATACTGCCTGGTCATCCCATACATCCCATGACATAGGACTGTTGTACATAACATTCCAACCACCTGTTGTGAAATGTTCGCCCTCGACTGTCCAGGCTTGTGCAAGAGATGCAAGAGATGCCAAAAGAACTAACACACATAATTTCTTCATTGTCTGTCCTCCGAAAAAAAATTTAATAATTGTCTGAATAGCACACGCTGCTCTCCAGATAGTTCTCACTTCTTCTATATTTATTTTTCAAAATTTTGTAGACGGCTGCGAGTTTAATCGCAGCCGTCTAATTAAATCAATTATTCAGCATAGATTTCGTCGAATAATGGCTGGAGCCAATCTTCAGCCATTGTTGCGAAATCAACCAGGTTAATTAGGCAATCGCCGTTTACATCGCCCTGATTGACGCCCATAACAACCGCATGATAGCAGTTATATGGTCCCGTTACTTCGTACTTCTGCTGATTCATCGGGAATAAGTGTCCGAAGTCATCGCCAATCATATCGCCTGATATATTGAACGAAGTCAAACCGCCCGGAACCACTCTCTTGGCTGTAGATACATACGCGTCACAGAATGCAAATTGTGGTTTTACCGCTGTTACGTGATCGTTAGCTAAAGTTGCTCCGTCTGCGCCATAGATTCTAAGATACATATTGTTATCTTCAGATGTCGCAATGTATTCGGTACCGATTATCTGCCATTTCGAGCTAAGTGTTTTGAATGGGTCCCACGCGGCACCTGCGATATTACCTGTAGCCACGGCATTGGTTTCTGCAACTAAAACATAATTCGAATTATGGGCTGCGATAGCATCGTAAATGGTCGTACCGCTTGTTACGCCTGCAGGTATTCTCCATAATTCGATGTGGAATTTTGGCAGATGATTCGGATCACTTAGCGGCCAGTTTGTATCAGTAATATAGTTCTGATTGTTAATGCCGCATGCCATATCCATATAGTAACGGGTATTCGGTGTCAAAGAACCGATAACCTGTCCTAATTTAACGCTGTTAGTTGTGTAGACCGCTACATCGCTTACTCCCGGTGTCGGTATCGGTGAGCCATACATACCCGATGCGTATATACCGACCTGATTTTCTTCATTGAAGCCGCTTGGTACTTCGAATACCCAGCCTAATGGTGCCGGAACATCATCAACAAACCATGCGCCCCAATTATCGGATTTCCTTATACTTTCAACCATAGCTGGTGCGATTGATTCATAATTTGAAAGATCATCGAACCCGCCGTTAGTTAATTCATTATCACGACCTTCAGGCCATTCTTGAGGCATTGTGCTGTCAAGATAAGCGTAACCGATCAACAAATATCCAAGTGCTGGAGTTTCAGTTGTGTGAGTATTGGCGTACTTGAATTGGATCTTTATCGGTTTGCCTGCATCGCTGCTTGTCGCGGTGTATGAACCATAAACCGGTCGCCATACGTTTCTCGACAGTTTGCGTGAGAATGTTGCCTTTACTTCGCCGTTAATAATGATGTTCATGGTGGCTGTATCTTTCCAGCCTCTCCAGTCATCTAAATTAGGTGTCCAGCCTGGAGTCATTACGTAAGCCATCGCGTAATATGTTTGTCCCGAAACGGCTGTTGCGGTAGTTGTCTGCTCAAGTGCGCCATTCGGATCGTTCATTGCTACTGAAATCGAACCGCCAAACGGAGTTTTTACTAATTTGCCGCTTGCGAAATTCAAATAACCGACATCATCTGTATGACGGATGCCCTTATCGCCTTCGCCGGTAATTATCCAGCCCGTTGGATCTGTGTGTACGACATTGTAGTCATTGATATAGGGCGACAGTAGATCGTAATTAGAATAAAAATCTGCGTTAACAAGCATACCGCCGTTTCTCGGCTCTGCTGATCCGCCTGCCTGTTCAAGCCAGTTGTCAGCCAGGAATTTCACATCTCCATAATGGATGACCGAGTCTTTATCAAGATCACCTTCGAGATATGTGAAAGATGGATCACATGGGTCAATATACAATGCATAATCCGGGCTGAATTCGTCAACCAGAAGCCTTGTGTCTGCGTCTCCGCCTTCAATACTGATTACGAACAGAACGCTGCCCGCATTAGGATCCGTTTCAGGTGTATGGCGGAATCTCGAACCTTCGTGAACAGCAGGTTTTCTTAACGAACCTTTAAATACCTGCCAATTATAATCACCGCCAAGAATAGGAATTGATATCTCATCGAAATACTTCAGACAAGTTGGGTCACTTACATATGTTGTCCAGTCGATAGCGTCATTTGTATCGTCCTGATTATATGTGTATTGTCTTACACGCATACGACAGCCTGCCGGCGCGCCTTCTGTAGTAAAGCGCGCATAAGTTCTGAAGTAGGGCTTGTTTTCCCAATTAATTCTTCTTGCTGGATCTGGGTCATAAGGATGCATAAACCAGGTGTTAGTTGTCATCAAATAACCCGGAGTGATATACGCTGCAAAGCAGGCTACTTCAGGTGCTAAGCCGCTATGTTCTTCTGATACCCATTCAACTCCGTAAAGTTGTTCATTTTGTTCTCGCTCGTCGCTGTAGAACCAGTCCTTTACGTATACGTTTGCGTCGCAAACATCTGTTGGAACTTTTTCAGGATGCCATTTATTCCAGAGAAATACCGATGATATGGCGCCTTCAATCATTTCACTGTTTACCCACCATGCAGATGCGCTCCACAGTCTGTTGTCGCTGCTGTGTGATAAACCGATATCCTGATTAAAGCCTGTACACCATAATGCAGGGTTGCCCTTTGTTTTCCATGCAGTACCAACTATTCCCGTTGGTTCCGATACCCAATTCTTTACTGGTAACAAACCTTCAACCGGGGTTGTCGTTACTGTAAGAGGTGTATCTGTGCCTTCTACTAATTTTACAATTTCTTCTCTTTTCAGATAACAGCCTTTATAAACCGCGACATCGTCGATTGCCCCTCTGAAAAAGCCGTAACCCGGTCCGCAGCCGATAAAGAGATCAGATGTTGCCACTGGAAGACCAGCTCTCAAAGTCCCGGGATATGTCATGTAATGTATGTCGCCGTTGATGTATTTTCTTATATAATTTCCGTCATAGCTGATAGCCAGGTGATACCACGGCGGATTCATTAAATCATCGTATTTCCACTGTGCGTCTCTTTCTGTGCCGATGTTCATTTGCTGCCAATCAGCGCTTATGTCACTGTAAAACCAGTCAAATTTCTTCTGGGATACAGATCCATAATTCGGATCTATCGCCAGTTCGATATCGTATGCGTTTGTATAGCAAAGATACCTGAAATTGCCGCCGGTCTCTCCTGTTTTGCCGTATGATTTAACCCACATTACAATTGTAAACGCTTGTGTACTTGGTTCTGGTGCGATATTTGCAAGTTTGTCACTAGATGATATGTCAACCATTACTCTGTTTGAATTTGAAAAGCTTGTTGCACTTGCATTGAAATTTAATGCGCTCCCTGTGCCGTCATGTCCGGTCACCCATGCGGGGTATGATGCCGAACCTTGCTTTTGCAAAACGCCATTCTTCCCGTTACCGGACGAATCAGCAACTGTTGTGCCGCTGCCTTCATCAAAATTCCAGTAACCTGCCAAATCGGCAAGTGCAAGGGAAGTCGTTAGCAAAAGAATTGCAGTGAAAACAAATGTCTTTTTCATCTTCTTTTTACCTCCTTAAAAAGATTAGTAAAAATTAATAACTAAAATTCTTTATAGATCAAACTAACCAATATCGATTGGTATGAATTATCTTTCACCTGTTAAGAAGATCATCCTGCTTTGGGTTTTCATTTTGATGCAAACTGGCTGCCGTGAATTATCGTTTCTTCTGCATTTAAGGCGTAATGCCAATTTGAGTTTCTTCATAACTTCTCCCGAATCTTTACTTTTTGCAACGCAACTTTATCGCCAAATTGCTTCATAACCTTTATAAGGTAAACCATATTCCATAAATGCCGGAGTCCCGCCTGGTCGTCCCCATACAGACTTTATATGACCGTCAACAAAGACACAATCTCCGTATCCCTGGCTTTTATTAGAGGTGCTGACTTTGTGGAACGTTGCAATATTATCGCTGCAGTTCTTGCCGTTTTCGATAACCAGCAAATTGTCATTCAATACTGATCTGCTGTATATATATGTTGTATCGTCTGGATAATTCTTAGCAGGCCTTACACCTTTGGCAACAGCCCATCCTACATTTTCCTCTGCAAATAACATACAATCCGCCGGCCTTTTAACGTCTAATAGCTTTGGGGCCCTGCCTTGTCGTTTCCAGTTCAATCCGTCTTTTGTTGTCGTTGGCCCATTTAAGTACACCTCTGATTCTGAAACAACAAGTGCTGCATTCATAGAGTAGCTGAACATTGGTTCAAATAAATCATTCAAAGCTGCGTCATGATTTGGATTCGGACATATACTAGGTCCGCCGGCAAAAGCATAACCTTTAAACGTTGGGCATATATGCACGTTTTTATCTTTGAAATATGGCCACATGCTTCCATCAGGTGTGTCTTTTGAATAATGCCATCTGCACGCTCTTGGAATATAAACGACGTTTTTTCCCATTTTTGGATATATCGTGCGATATGAATACAAGAAGAATTCACTTGGAAAAGAGTTCCCATTGTCGTTTGCGTACATTGCACTCGCAAGACTGTAAGATTTCATATTTGTCAGGCACACAACAGTTCTTGCCGCTTCCTTGGCCTTCGACATTGCCGGAATTAAAACAGCAAGAAGCAAGGCTATGATGGAAATTACTACAAGAAGTTCAACCAATGTAAATCCCATCTTTAACGCTTTTTTGTGTTTTATCTTTTTCATTGTGTCAGCTCCGCTTTTTCAGTGAATTAAAAACAAGAAACCATTATGTCGCTTATTATAATGGAGCCGGGGGGTAATTGTCAATCAAATTTGTGCACAAAAGTTTGTGCAAGAGGACTAAACCAAAATAAAATTACAAAAAAAGAGTTGTTATGGGCCTATTGCAGGCTCGGTTTTTACCCCAAAAATCAAGTTCTTTTTTATTGTATTGTCTATCTTCACGTTTTTCAACTTTTTGTAAACCCTTATTACTCCGAAAGAAGGGCACTCTTATCGTTTTACCGCCATAAATTTTGCTGCACAATAGATTGTGCGGCAATGTGCAATCTTGAATGTTTAACGATTTAACACGAAAATTATTGTAATAATGTGCTGGAATTCGTATAATTAACTGGATAATATTTAAAACTTATACCAATGGCCTTAAACAACTGCGTTCTTGATTCGCAGCTTACCGAAGCTAACATAATGACTTAGGCTCATTAGACGCGATATTAAAAAATACCAGTGGTATTAAGCGAAAGATCGTTGTGGATACTAAAATGCTTAACAATACGCCTATTACCCTTAAAGAGATTGCCTTCAGAGCAGGTGTTGATATCTCTGTAGTTTCAAGGGTACTAAATGACAAAGCAGATCAATATCGCATAAGCAAAACTTGTCAGGATAAAGTAAAAAAGGTCGCTTTGGATTTAGGCTATATTCCAAACGCCTACGCCGTTGGAATTAAGACCGGCGAATTTCATTGCGTCGCTCTGCTGCAAAGCGGAATGTCCGGCAAAAGCTACCTGCCTGAAAAACTCGTCAGCGAAATACACCGCAATCTCGAAAAAGAAGACAAGCACTTGCTGCTCGCAAATCTCCCGGAAAACAGCGGCGAAGATATTCCACGAATTTTCCGCTCGCTCATGGCCGATGGCCTGATTGTAAATTATTATCAGGATTTACCGCCGCAGGTCAGAAGAGCGATCGCGAGAACTTCAATGCCTACTGTCTGGATGAATTATAAAATGCAGTACAATTCAGTTTATCCCGATAGTTTCACAGCCGCGAAAAAAGCAACGGAGCATTTAATAAACCTCGGCCATAAGCGTATAGCGTATTGTAATGTGTATTTCAACGATTTGAGAAAAGACGCGCATTACAGCGTTTCCGAACGCAGGCAGGGCTATACCGAAGCGATGAAAAACGCTTCGCTTGAGTTGATGGATATCACGCCCGATTACCGTGTCGATGATTCGATGGAAAAGCAGGTTGAGTTGTTTCAGAATATTTTGAAAAAGAAAAACCGTCCGACCGCGATGCTTTTGTATTGGTCGTTTTCGATTCCCGCCGTTCAGATGGCCGCATATAATGTTGATTTAAATATTCCAAGAGATTTATCAGTAATTACATTTGCTTGCGAATCGCACCAGCGAATAGGTTTAACAGCGACAGCGATGCTTGAACCTGAAACAGACATGGCCCAACAGGCCGTCGCAATGCTCGCGCATAAGATGCAAACCCGCGCTGCCAACACACCGTCAGTTAAGCTGGATTATTATTTTCTCGAAATGGGCACATGTTCGAAGGCTCCCGGAGAATCAGAAAATTTATAGGAAATTTATTCTTCGAAAAGTCATATTTTTGAGGGGGTAAAAAGGTCTATAAGTTGAATAAAACCTATTGAAATAGGTGTTCCAAACATGTCGCAAAGGTGTCAAAAAATGTTTCAAAGTGGTCACTTTTTGCACCGTTTATGTCATTTTCATGTCAATTTGCTTCCAAACACCCATGCAAATTCAATAAATCTTCAAAAAATGAATCAAAATACAAAGCTTTTTTCAATTATTTACTCGAAAGATTGATAAATTTACTCAAAAGATTGGAAAAAAGTCAGGAAAAAACATAGGGTATAGGGTACAGGGGTTAGGGGATAGTCAGATTGAAAAAATATGCAATTTTACGTTCACCACAGAGAACACCGAGAAACTATGAAAGCCAGACCTCACATTTGAACGGTTAATGTGGTACTATGACCACGAAGACGGGCTTACCCGACTGGCGGGATGTCCCAATTTTTTTCAACCTGTTCTTAGGAGATCTGGC
>JBDKUM010000187.1:0-3737 GCA_039679715.1 Phycisphaerales bacterium | reverse complement strand
ACTTATAAAGTACGTGGAATCGAAAGGCAAAAGTGTTCCGATAGCTTTTCAATATTTACATTCGATGATTGTTCAGCAGCTTAAAAAATTGATTGTCGAGGGCAGATATGGAAAGGTAAAACGCGTTAAGGGCGTTGCAGGCTGGCCGAGATTCGATTCGTATTATGCGCGAAGCGATTGGGCGGGCAAGCTTAAATTAAATGGTGATTGGATTTTAGACGGCACGATTAATAATCCTCTTGCTCACATGCTTGCCGATGAATTGTATCTTGCATCCGACAAGCCGGGCATAATGGCCGAGCCTGTCAATATCGAAGCAGAACTGTATCATGCTCATAATATTGAAAGCGAAGACACAAGCAGTTTAAGAATTATAACAGATCAGGATGTTGAAATTTTATTCAATACAACTCTTTGTTCAAACAGCAAAATTGATACGCTGGTTACGATTGAATGTGAAAAAGCTGTTATCGAGTACTCTGGTTTTTCCAAAGCTGTAATTACATTTACTAATGGAGAAACCGAAAAAATCGACGATCCTGCTGAAAAAAGAATTAATATGCTCAAGGATTTGGCTAAACGCTATAGTGCGAAAAAACCGTATTTAGTAAGCCTTGAGACATGCAGGCCTTTCATGAAAGCTGTTAATGGCGCTTTTGAATCCTGCGGCAGAAATCCTTACCCGATTGATAAAAATTATCTTACCTATTCGAATGAAATCGAATCCGAAAATGAAACAGTCAAAACAGTTATCAATGATATTGACAGCATATTGAAACATGCGCACAATGAAGGAAAGCTGTTTTCTGAATTAGGCGTAAATTGGGCTAAAAAGGGCAAAAGAATTAATTTAAATGGTTATAACAAATTTCCGACTTATGCCAAAATTAATTAAGAATTTTTAAATTGATTCGGCGATTGTTTGTAAATTTTTTTAAATGCACGGTAAAAAGTAGATAAATCTTCATAACCCGCCTCGAAAGCAATTGCCGCCACCTGCATTTCGGTTTGTTTTAAAAGTTCCGCCGCTTTTTGGCATCTTTTTGAATTCAAATATTTTATAAAACTCTCACCCGTCAACTTCCTGCAAAGATTTGTAAATTGCCTTTGCGATACTTTCCCAAGTCTCGCAGCATCCGCCAGTCCGTATTGCTCATGACAATTTTGTGAAATAAATTCTAAAACAGATTTTACTCTTTCGCTGCTTACAGATTGTTTGGCGGAATTAATGTGATGATTTTTATCTAATCTCGCTCTATAGATTTGCACAAGAGCGAGGCTTAAATTCTGTTTAATAGATAGTTTATAGCCGGGCGGTTTCATATTTTGTTCATAAAGTATTTGTCTTAGATATCTTTTTATGTTTTCAGAATAATAAAGAGGCAAAGTAAAAGGTTCATCACTATTCAGCAGGTAATCAATGATGTTTTTGTTCAAAGAAGCTTTCTGGTGATCGAAATAAACCGAAAAAATCGTCATTTGTTTTCCGGGCTTGTCAGTTATTTTATGGCTGCGATTTTCCGCAAGCATAATGATCGAATCAGAACCGACATCAAAAGATTTATTTTCAAATTTGACAGTACCTCGGCCATAAACAATGAACAGAATGCTCGGAGTTGAATGACTATGTGAATTGTCCGATTCGATTAGCCGTTTTTGCCTGCTTTGGGCTAAAATTCCATAATCAGGGAGCAAAATGTCAGATTTGTGCAGTTCTGTAGTTATCATAAGTATAATTATATCATGATTTTAAAGAAAACGCAAGTGCTAATTGCCAAAAACGCCAATGATATTTGCCGTATTTGCAAAGATACAAACAATGCTTTTGGATAGACTTAGATTATGAATAATTGGAAATACCAGCTTACGGACGTTAAGGGATTTGCATCTTTGTGCAGCCAGTTGGACTGCCAAATAGATGCGATTGAAGATGTATCAATACTTGCTGAGCCTGTGCGGGCGGGAAATCTATTAATTCCTAATTCGCTTGCGGTTCATCCGATGGAAGGTGCGGATGGAGATTCCTTCGGCAACCCCGGCGAATTAACATACAGAAGATACAAACGTTTTGCACAAGGCGGCGCAGGTTTATTATGGGCTGAAGCAATCGCAGTTGTTCCTGAAGGCAGGGCAAATCCAAGGCAACTTTGGCTGAATGAAAACAGCAAATGTGAATTCACAAAAATGGTAAAGATGATGCGCGACGCGGCTAAAGAAGGTATTGGCCGGTCGCACAATCCAATTATCGTTGCGCAGCTAACACATTCCGGCAGATACAGCAAACCTGACGGTACAGCCAGACCGCTGGTTCCGCAGCGCGACCCATACCGCGATTCTCTAATTCCCGAACCAAATCCAACTACAAATAAACAAAGCAAAGTTACAGACCAATGCGTGATTACAGATGATTATCTTGATAATCTTATTGAGGCGTATGTTAAGGCCGCGAAACTTGCGTATGAAGCGGGATTCGATGCGGTTGATATAAAATCATGTCATGGTTATTTGATTAATGAAATTCTTGCGGGCAGAAACAGAAAAGGCAAATACGGCGGTTCATTTGAAAATCGTACAAGATTCCTGCTTTCTGTTATAGACGCAATACACAGCGAGTTGGGAAACGAAAAACAAATTGCGGTAAGGCTCGGATTTTATGACGCCATACCTTTCCCATTCGGCTGGGGTGTTGACGAGAATGATTATACAAAGCCAGATTTAACCGAGCCTAAGAAACTGGTTGAACTTTTAAGTGCCCGCGGCGTGAAGCTGATAAACTTTACTATCGCAAATCCATATTATAATCCGCATATAGGCAGGCCGTTTAATCAGCCAATTAAAGGCGCTTACGAAGAGCCGCAGCATCCGCTCAAAGGCGTTGAAAGATTAATAAATCTTGCCGGTGAAATACAAAAACAATTTCCCGATATCGCGATTGTCGGAACAGGTTACAGTTGGCTGCGTCAACTAATCGGCAATGTCGCGGCGGCAAGCAAACAAAACGGGAAAATCAAAATCATCGGTGCGGGAAGAATGGCTTTTGCTTACCCCGATTTTGCCAAGGATTTACTTACCAAAGGCAAACTCGACAAAAATAAAGTATGCGTTGGATGCAGCGCATGCACGCAATTAATGCGCGATGGACAAACAGCAGGCTGCGTTGTTCGTGATAACAAAATTTATGGCCCGATTTTTAAAAACGGCAGATTGAACGATAAAGCGAATTTACAGAGACTTTCTCAGAATTGCCTGCAATGTCAGGAACCGACATGTCAGCTTGCATGTCCCGCTGGAATCGATATTCCTTTATTTATTAAACAATTTCTTGATGGCGATGAACAAGCCGCATATCAGACTATCAGGAAGTCAAATGTTCTGCCTGAAATTTGCAGTTGGCTTTGTCCGGTTGAACAGCAATGCCAGGGCAATTGCCTGCAAAAATTTATAGGCGACTCTGCGCTGCCGATTGCAACTATTCAACGGTATCTTTCAGTGCAGGCAAACAAAAATGGCTGGTCAAAAATTAAACTGCCTGAAAAATGTACAGGTAAGAATATCGCGATAATCGGGGCAGGGCCGGGAGGTTTGTCCGCTGCAGCCGTACTTCTCGAATTGGGGCATAAAGTAACAATTTTCGATAAAGCTCCGAGTCTGGGCGGAATGGTGCAGTCTGTTATACCACAAGCAAGGCAGAATAAGGCCTTAAAACATGAAATTGAAGCGATTTTCAAAGATATGTC
>JBDKUM010000186.1:0-7324 GCA_039679715.1 Phycisphaerales bacterium | reverse complement strand
ATATATCTCAACCATAATCTTATCCATCTCCTGGTTGAGCCATTTCCTGTATGCCATCCAGTTCAATGGATCTTTGCCGTTCTTTGATGATGGAATGCCGTACTTGCCGTTGCCGAACTGTTCCTTTACCTGTCTGTCAACTTCAATAATAAAAGGGTACTCATCTTTTTTCTGTGCAAAAACATCAATGCCTTCGTTTGCTATGTAGGTGCGTAACTCATCACCCATATACACGGCGCATAAAATATCGCGATATTTGGTCAAGGCATCTTTGAGATCGTCCATCATCGTTTTTTTTGAAATCGGGTCTATCAGGAATGGATATAAGCCGACTTTAGGGACGGGAGCCCATCGCCAGTCGGGGATGTATATTTCTTTTACGCCATGTTTGCGATCGTATTTCGGTGAGTCATAATGTTCAGAACCAATCGTATGATATGTACCCAAAGGCATCAGGTTATTGTCCGCAAGTATTTTGTATGCTTCGTCGTAGGAATATCTGAAACCATACTGCATCGCAAACTGGCGCATGCCCGTGTAATCTCTTTCGACAAACCAATAAATCGCTCCCAGCCTTCCGAGTTTCATTGGTTCGTCAGAAAGCAGTTCCTTATAGAGAGGATTCTTAACATGCCAGACTTTGCTCGCCTGGTCTTTATCTGTCACTATATTCACAGGTGCCCAAATATTGAACTGGTTTGAATAAAGTTTATTGTCTTTATCAGAAATATTTAAATCGAGTATATAATAATCCGATACGTATTTGTAAGGAATTGATATTATGCTCTCGGAATTCGGTGCAATCGTAACGCTGCTCACATCATTCGAAACGTTCTTGCCTTCACTTGAAAGACCCAACGCAATTTTTAAATCGGCTTTCTCTGCGCCTTGATTTTTTAATTTCAATTTGACTTTACTGTCCCCGTTTTCTGCCAGACTTTCCACGCTGACTACAACTTTTCCTTTTTGGGGTTCAAATTGAAAGTCTGCAAAATTTACAGGATTGACATACCAGCCTGTTTCATCTACTCTGCCTGTTGCGCTCAAACCGCTCCGTTCTTTTGCAGGCTTTTCATCCCTTCCGAAATTCATTCTCCACCTTTCGCCGCCTTGCGGAATATATCCGAAATCGAGCAGCGGTATCGAAAGCTCAACAGTCCAATATTTATCATAACATCCGGTCGATACTTCAATATCAGAATCCCAGTTTACTTCACCATGCTTTGAGTCGAATATAACTGACGATGAATTTACAATAAATTGGTAAATGCTTCCCGTTTTACTTGCAATAGGATCAATAAAGATTTCAACACAGTCATCTTCCCATATACCATTATCCCGCTCCTCAACATGATTCCAAGTTTTTGCCATCTTATCCATCTGGTTTTCATAGCACTTGAAAGCTAAATAGAGATTTTGTCCGTCATATGCTGCAAAAGCCTGGGTTTCATTAACCAGTTTTCCGGCAGTGCTGTTGTAAAGCTGGAGTTTTACAGCTTCACTCCACATTGCGTCTGCTAAATTGCCGTCGATGGCCGGTTTTAGAGATGCTTTAGGTATTATTATTACAGAAGCACTTAACGTAGAAACCGCTATCAGGTTGAGAATGATTCCCAAAATAGCTTTCATAAATATTCTTCCTTAAATAAAGACAAATATAAAAGTAACGCTCCATTTTCTTGAAAACGGCTCGCTATTACACATACTATACTACGTTGAGTATAGAGTCAACTTAAAAACTCGCAGTTCATGCTTTTTTTTTTAAAACTTAAGATGCTTTCGCTCCAAAAAACGAACTAAAATGATTAAAATATTGACACTTATTCAAAAAATAATATATTGTTACGAAGTTTTTCTATATATAGTATTATTTTTGACGACTTATTTATGTAGTTTAGCAAGTAGAACTGGATTTCATTAAAAAATTTAAAAATGTTAGAAAAGAAATATTTAGAAATAGCAAAATTAATCCAGGCGGATATAGCATCGAAAAAATGGCAAAAAAAGCTGCCAGGCATTTATGCACTCGCAAAACATTATAGTGTCGCACCGGCCACTGTATCAAAAGCGGTAAAAATATTGTCACAAAAAGGACAAATTACTATACAAGGCACAAAAGGCACTTACATTTCCACACATGTTAAGATTCGACCAAGTTATCATGTTATTGGCGAAGTAGGTCTGGTACACAACAAAGGCGGTGACAATGAACTTATAAAGATGGAAAGCGAAGCCGCCCGCCATGACATGAAGATATTGACGATTGGAACTTCCATTGAACTTGCAAATACTTCCCCTGCATTCTACGCCCACCTGCCCGTAGACGGATTGCTTTTCACAAACTCGATGCTGCGGAAACCTATAGCAGTTGCGTTGCGTCAGGAGGGAATACCGTTTGTCTCTCTAAACCGCGTATTTGATATCGAGGGTGTTGACTGGGTAGACTATGATTCACCGAAAGCCCTAAAAGACGCTCTTGCGGTATTGTCAGCACAGGGACATAAACGTATTGCGGTGGTGGGTTTCAAGCAGGATTACACAGGTTTATTCAACGAACTTAGGGCAATTCATTCATCTTTTTGCGAGGAGCGAAAGGTCGATGCAACCTCGCTATGGTATGAAGTTGCAACAAACACAGAATTTTGGTATTTACACGGCGAAAATTATTACGAGATGTACGGAAGCCAAAGCTGTAAAGCGTTAATGAATAAAAGTCAGCCTCCGACAGCGGCAGTGATTCTGGCGGATACTATTGCCAAAAGTTTTGCTGAAACTCTTATGAGCATTACGAATTTAAAATTGCCCGATGAGTTTCCAATTATTACCATTACGACGTCGCAAAATAATTCGCATCAAAAAATGTCCTACTTTTACGGAGTAATCCCACTTCCTTCAATGGAAAGGACAGTTAAAGCTATGGACATTCTTTTCAAGAAAATCAACACAGACAAAATTTTACCACCGGTCGAAGTTTTATTGCCAATGCAAATCAGTTTAACTAATAAAACTGACCAATAGTGATTGAGATTGTCGCGCGGCTAAGCCCACTACGATAATTTTAACCGCGAATGAACGCGAATAAACAATAAAATAGTTTTAAGTTTTCAGTTTAATTTTACACAAGTCATTGATTTGTCCATATTTCAATCTCGGCTATATCAAGCGGAGCGCTACGCTGCTTGAAATCAATTCTTAAATATCTGAACGATAGGCCGGTTTCATTTAAAACAGTTTCAATAACATCAGGTGAATTTGCGAGCGTGCTGTCTGTTTCATCTATTTTTAGCCAGTCAGCAGCGTTGTTCGAACCAAACAGTTCCAACTTCGGCAACTGCCCTGAAGTAAAGAGCTTGATGTTGCCGATTGCATAGGCCTGTTTTAAATCGACAGTGAGCGAAAATGCCGATGTGTCGGCATATCGTACCATCCAGGTTACAGCAGTGCTTTTACCCAAGGCAAGACTGTTGTCGGCGTTCGCAGCGGACCATCTGTTTGTAAGCTTGCCTGAACTGAACGGTATTTCCACTCCGGCATCGCTAACGTCTGCAAATTGGTCAGGAGCGACGTTGTATTTATATGTGCCGGCTGAATTATAATTTAATATATTAAAGGGTTTGGAGCCTTGCCAGAAAATATAATTGTTCGTAAGGCACTTGCCTTGCGGCTTTTGAACCGGCTCAATAAGAGAGTATGGGAATCTGAATCGCCAAATCTTCTGATCTGTTTCTATTCCTAAAAATGAATTGAAACGGCTGAAAAAATCTTTCCAGCTTTGATTGCTTACGGCATTTAAGCTGAAGGGATTAACAGCAAAAAATATAGCCCGCCCCGAGCCATAGGGCCGAGAAACAATCGCGGGCGTACCGTTATTGAAAGTTGCTAGGACAGTACAGCCACTGGTGTTGGTATTATAAGCAGTGCCATACACCGGCATTGAAAGACCTTGATAATTGATCGTCGATACGGATTGTGTTCCGTTCAATGTTACACCGAAAATTGAAGAACGATAAGAGGCCATCGAATCGGCCCAGGCATTAAAGCTGAATGCTTCGGGATCCGCAGCAATTAGAGTTCCGCCGTTGGCAGTGTATTGTTCGAGCCGTTGTATCGCGGATTGTCTTTCGTATTTGGCAAATGGGACATAAACGGCTTTATAATTTGAAATATCTAACTGTCTTTCGAGCTGATTGTCGTCGATGAACTTAAACCAGCTTTCGGGATTGGGGCCTAGCAAAGTGTAAGCATATTCTATCTCGCTCGTATTCGAACCGTTACCAGACTCATTAACATAGTAGCCCTGGCTTGCGTATGTATCACAGGAATACAAAACTGCAAAATCAGGCTGTGGGAATTGAAGTTTTTTCATTTTTCTTGCTTCGGCAATGATTTTCATCAAAAGCTGCCATCGTTCAGGCGCGCCGTAATATTCATGCCCAAGATAGTTTATGCCGTTGTAAAGACCTAATACATCAGGCAAATACAGGTGGAAACCTGTCGCACCGTTACGGAAACCCTCGCTGACCATCTCGAGCACTTCTTCGGGTGTAAAAGAGGCAGCGTAATTTTCGACATGGAAACAAGGCCATATTTCCTCAATTCCTGAAATGTCTTTGATAAGTTTTGTAGTGAATCCAAAGGATGCCAAATCAGAATTTTGCAGAGGGTATAGCTGATGTGTCAAGATGTCGCATTTGCCGTACCATGAACTGAAATCAAAAGGATGATGGCCGGCTATCGGATCATATGAAATAATTTTGATCTCGGAATGAGCGTTTTTCACTCTGTTGTATACACTGCCCATTCGATCTACAAGCTTTTGAACCAGCCATCGTCGATAGGCAATCCAGCGGTACGGATTTGTATCATTTTTTGTCAAGGGAATGCCATAGACGCCATTGCCATATAATGCTTTAATTTCAGCATCAGCCTGCGTTATATAATCCGGCTTATTTGCAGATGCAAAAGTGATAACGCCGCCCTGGTCTGCTTTTTCTATCGTTTCATCGCCTGCGTATATCGCCCAGATGAACTGTGGATTGGTTTGCATAAGATCGTCAACTTCGTCCATCACACCCTGATCGATTACAGGGTCTGGGAAAAGAATGGAACTGCCGCCATAATCATGGCCTGGTACAATATCAACGCTATCGACACTCACAATATTTTTTAGACCATACAACTGGTCGTAATATGGATAATTATACGATGGTGCCTGGAAAGTATATGGATTGCAGAGATATGTAAGGCCATATTGAGCATTTAATTTTTGTGAATCTTCATAAATATATTGCATGCCGAACTGTTTGCCGATTTTCCGGTATGTATCAACGATTGTGAGGTGAGCCCACATAAAAACTCCCTCATTTACCATTTCCAGAGGCTCGTTGGAAAATAGCTGCGAGTAAAGCGGTTTGTCCACATTCCATACGCGATCGCTTATTGGAAAAAAGACACGCGGGTCGTTATCCTCTCGCCATTGCTGTGCCAACAGACCGAAATCGTTAAGTTCGACTTTATGATTGCCGTTGATATCGGCTGTAATCGGATTAGCTGGATTGGACATCAGCCATTGATCACATAAAATAACCAAATCTTTAATATCAACTGCGCAGTCCTGATTCAAATCTCCTGGAAATGCGAGGTCAAACTCATGAACCTGATCACAGTCAACGGGTAAATTTGCTGGAACACCGACACACAATAATCCGAACGAATAGGAAGTGCCGGAGATTTGTTTTTTAGAGGTGTCGATTGATGTTGTAATATCAACCCATTGGCTGTGAGCATAATGATAAAGCTTTAGAGAAGATTCGGGAATTTGGAATTGAGCCGCAAGAGACGCATCATAACGTATTACGAAATTAACAGGTGTATTGAAACTGACAGCAGCGCATTTAAAATCCCATATACCGATCGCTCTTAAAGCACTGGGATTATCAAGCGACTGGCTGTTATCAATAAGGTGCCCCGAAAGCAAACTTCCGTAAAGTTTTCCCGACTTCGATGCAGTGAAAGTAATTCTTGCGCTGTTAACAAGATCGATCTCCGTATCAGATAAATCTTCACCCCAGTTGTAGCTGTACCTGCCAGAACCAAAGCTGACGGAAGGCAGTTTAAGCCTGCCGCCATTTACCGCATAATATCCGTTCGTGCCTATGTTTTCGTGGCCGTTTGAAACTACTCTGTAGAACTGTGAAAGGTCTAATGTACGCTGCTTTCCATACCCATTGGCTTTAATTACACCCTCATTGTAGAGCTTTGCAGAAGATGTACTGGAACCACCCAAATCAAAAATACCCCACCCATTAAGGGTTGAATTTCTGTAATCAATATAAAGGCTTGTATACGTATTGCACGAAATCGTACCAGTACCGAAGGCATCGCCCAGGTTAAACTCTGATTTGATCGAACCGCTGCCTGCGCCGATTGCACCGATCTTAATATTGCCTGCAGATGTGATGCCGTTTAAGACGCCGCCGGTCATATTATAAACACCGGTAGTACCGGCCTGACCGACAACGATCCCATTTGCCGACATTGTGCCGCCAGTCTGATTAAATGTTACTGATGCACCATCTCCAAGTCCCGAACCGCCGTTACCGATTATAATGTTTCGAGGGCTGGCAAAATTTTTAGTTGTAAGTGTACCTGCGTTCAAGTTGTACGTCAGCGTGGCAGCCGAAAAACCAAGATTTACGCCATTAGCTGAAATAGTGCCGCCATCTTGAGTTATTTCATTGCCGAGATTGTGGCTGTTTGCGATATTGTTATACCCGCCACATAAATAATCATTTGTGATTAAAGTGTAGCTGCCCGGTGCGAGCATGAGTTTGCCATATGAATTGTCGTATCCGATATATAAAAGGTTACATGAAGCGTCACCGTTGACCAGAGTTTCTCTTCCTTCGTGCAAGAAAACATTATCACTGGAAACAGGTACACGGTTAGCCGCAGACCCGTTGTCGAGATACCAAGGGGTTGTATCTGTCCAGTAATAATCATCAATAGCGGGGGAAAGATCATCTCTGAAATGCAACTGACCAAAGGATATTGACACAAAACCGAATACAATCAAAATCCCATTTAAGATTGATTTTAACATCTTATTCCTCCAATTTGAAGCAAACGTGTCTACTCATAGGACTATTATACACGCTATACTACGTAATGTCAACGGCCATTATGACCCCCAGAATTAACAACATTTTGCGCGATTGCAGATAAACTATTGCGCCAAAAAGAGTTCGCTTCTATAATACTCCATAAATAATTCCATCACGAATATCTAAGGAGATAAATTATGGAAAGCGAACTCTACAGGAAA
>JBDKUM010000185.1:0-1985 GCA_039679715.1 Phycisphaerales bacterium | reverse complement strand
AAATGAATTGATTTTTGCTTGCAATCGCTTTGGCAATCCTGTAGCGGTATTTCTGCCCTTCGCTAAGATTAGCGGGGCAGTTAAGAACGCAGAAAACATCTGTTAAACCCGCATAACTCAAATTCTGTAATGTTTGAAGAAAACCGCCCTCAAAGCAATCGACGCATATTTGATTGTCGGGCAGAGAAATTTCGTCAATGTTAATTTTGTTCTCGTTTTTAAAATTGGTAAAAAATTCTCTAAGCAATACGCTTTTACCGCTGCCTGACGGCCCTGTGAGATAAACAATTTGTCCGGGCTCGAAATTTATCGAACAGCAATGCGTAACAGCGTTTTGCTTTAGCCTCTGAATTGTTATGCCGAATGCTCTCATTACATCGGCCGCTTTTTCAGTCAGCCGAAGATCCCATTCGAATTTCTTGTTTGCGGTTAATGTTGTAATCATTTTAAATTCCTAAAAATAATAGTCTTGCGCAATTAGAAAAAACCTGCGAATTTTTGAATTAAAAGTTTTTGAAAGTTTTTATTGATGCTGGTTAAAAGAGGCGTCCGTGCGGAAAAATTATTTATATTTTTTTAAATGCTGCTATTTTGTTCCTGCAACATATTTTCATTTTTAAACGCATGCTCTTTAATTATTTTCCGAACTTTGCAGTATTTGAAATTATAGTCGCGGGCTATTTGCAGCATTGACCGGCCTTCGATGAAATACCCACGCAATATCTGCATCTTCAACGGTGTGAGGTTTTTATTAGTAAGCGCACGCACATAATCATTACTCGCAAGCCGGGCGGCAATCCTTTTTAGTCTTCGGGCAATCGTCGCTTCATCAATCCCTGCGGTTAACGCGATATGCCGAAACTTCTGGGATGAAAGAAATAAATTAACCAAAGCCCTTTCCCGTTCTGTCAGCATTTCAATCCTGCCCGGCATGGATTCAAATAAATTAAGAAGGGCTCTTTTTTTGATTTTAACCGCTTGCCTTTTATTGATTTTATTTAACATTTTAAAACCTCCGAATTTAAAAGGATTAGTTGTATAAACATCTAACTTTATAACATGTTAATAAATATATGAACAAAAGCAAGTAAAAAGTTTAATAATTTGATTAAAATCTATTAATGTTTACTAATTACTTAACAAATAAAGAGTTGCAATTCACGAAAATTTGTGGTATTTTGATTAATTATAGGACGGAGAAAATGGACAATGCGGTAAATTCCGTTAGTGCCAGTGAACCTTTGAAAGGTGGAAGACCTGTCATATCCGGTTTAGACAAGTCTATTCTTTCAATTCCTAACAGCATTCATTTAACAGTCAAACGCAGTGATCAATTAGTTAATGAGTTCACTTTTCAACAAGATGCTGCCATACTGATTGGCCGAAGACCTGATGTACAAGTTGTCTTAACAGAAAACTCCGTCTCGCGTCAGCACGCGAAAATCAGCTTTGATTCAACCGGCTGGACAATCGAAGATTTGGGTTCCGCCAACCACACATATCTTAATGGGCAGATAATTCAGAAATCTGCAATCAAGAAGGGCGATATTTTAAAAATCGCAGGTTTTGTAATTGAAGTTGATGTTGTGAAATCCCAGCCTCTCCCTGCTCCTGATGATACAGTTTCGCTGGAAGCATCGCTGTCGACTCCGAGGGATGAGGTGATTGTACGAAAACCTGACGCAGGTCATGCTCCTGCAATGAGACTTGCCGCCAGAAGATTAAGCGATTTTTCGCAAGCTGTAGAAGCTATAGGCAATGCAAATAATCTTGACGAATTCGTGCAATCGATTTTAAAAACCAGCATACAGCAGTTTACTGCTTTTCGCGTTTGGTGCGGCATACGCAGTTCAAACACGGGACCAATAACATTCCAGGCAGGCAAAAGGCGTGACGGCAAACTGGTTTCTCTGGATGAAATCAGGATGGCGCCAAAAATTACAGAAACATTTGAACGAGGCCAATCGCTCGTTTTTCCGCAAGTC
>JBDKUM010000184.1:0-6280 GCA_039679715.1 Phycisphaerales bacterium | reverse complement strand
AAGAGGATGATTTATGGAATGGTTATCCTGAAGAAACGAATGCCCCTTATGGGTTGGCGAAAAAAATGCTGCTGGTGCAATCGCAGGCATATAGGCAGGAATACGATTTTAATAGTATTTTTCTTCTGCCCGTAAATTTGTATGGCCCACGAGATAATTTTAATCCCGAAAGCAGTCATGTGATACCTGCACTTATAAAGAAATGCGTTGATGCGATTAATAATGACGAAAAATATATCGAATGTTGGGGCACCGGCAAAGCGAGCAGGGAATTTATTTATGCGGATGATGCTGCTGAAGGGATTTTGCTTGCGACAGAGTTTTATAATGATTCTGAGCCTGTGAATATCGGAGCAGGATTTGAGATTACAATAAAAGATCTTGTTGAGAAAATCGCAGCATTGACCGGCTTTAAAGGTGAAATTCGTTGGAATGCAAATAAACCTGATGGCCAGCCAAGAAGATGTTTGGATACAAGCAGAGCGAAGGAATTATTCGACTTCGAAGCAAAAATGAATTTCGATGCTGGCCTAAAAGCGACTTTTGATTGGTATAGACAAAATAAATAGCATAATTTGGAACTAATTACCGATATAAACGTAGATGAATTGTTTGCCCCTCCCCACAGGGACGGAGTTTATCAAATAACTAGAAATCGTTTTAAATAATATGCAAAAAGTACTCCTTAATTTTTTAGTTTAGTAGAGTTGACATTAGTGTCAGTAAGCTTGCATTGCTCTTTTACAAATTTACATTGAATCTTTGTTGACCTGCATTATGGTATTGTAGCTTTACGATAAGCTGATGTAAGGTCACATTGAGCTAATGTTGATTTGCATTATGGTCTTGTTGGTTTACACCGATGGTGGGCATGTCTGTATCACAGCGTTTCAAGCCTTGATAAAGACCTGCAATGTGTGGGTGTTTACATCTAAGTTTTTATTTATTAAGGAGTTACAGTTATGGCAACATTTCCAAGAACGGAATCGGAAGTAGTAATATTGGCAGAATCGTTGGTGGCGGGATTTACCGCTAATGCGGTGACTTATCCTGCGCCGCCAATAACGATACTGAATCTGAATTCATTGAAAACAGATTTTATCGCAGCTCAGAACGATCTTATTGCCGCCCAGGCTTCTGCGGAGCAGGCGACAGCGGCTAAGCGTGAAGTTTTTGATGTGCTTGTTGAAGCTATGAAAAGCAACATTCGCTATGCCGAAAACACAGTTAATTTCGACGATGACAAATTGAAGCTTATTGGCTGGGCAGGCCGTAAGGAAAAGACAGCTCTTGCTGTTCCCGGCCAGCCGAGATTGCTCGAAGCGCCGAAGCAAGGCGAGGGCTGGGTATTTTTAGATTGGAAAGCGCCCGCAGATGGCGGAAAACCAAATGCGTATAAGGTAATGCGAAGAGAAAGACCGGAAGGAGCTTGGCAGGAAGTTGCGACAGCGATTGATAGCGAAGCGACTTTAGTTGAGCAGCCAAGAGGCAAGGAACTTGAGTATCGTATAGTAGCGATAAACAAATCCGGCGAAAGCGAGCCTTCGAATACGGTTATGGTGGTTTTGTAAAGAAGTTTTATTTAGTGGGTGCAGATTTTATCTGCACCCGTTTTACATTTAAGAGAATGAAAATGAAAAAAGTAGCGATATTAACTTTTTTTAATCGTATGAATTATGGTGCTGATCTGCAAGCATATGCTTTGCATAAGAAAGTAAAGGATTTGGGTTATGACTGTGAAATTCTTGATGTACTGGCACCAAATGATCCTTGTGCTAAAAGACCGCAGATATACAAACCCCTTGCATCATCTCAGAAAATGCAAAGCATAAAAAACCGCATAAACAAAAAAATTGTTACATTTATGGCTAAAATTTTAGGAACCAAAAATGCACAGTTAAAAAAGGAGAAATTTGAACAGTTCAAGAAAATGTATATGGCTGTTTCTGAACGTAAATTTGCGAGCGTTGATGATTTATATTGTCATCAGATGCTGTATGATATTTTTATAACGGGCAGCGATCAGGTATGGAGCCCTAAATCGGCATTTACATCACCGGAACCGTATTTTTTAACATTTGTCTCAAAGGACAAGAAAAAGATTTCATACGCTCCGAGTTTTGGAGTTTCAGAAATTCCGCAGGAGGTAAAAGAACATTATAAACAGTGGTTAACCAACATTGATTTTTTGTCTGTACGTGAAAATCAGGGAGCTGAAATGGTTCGTAATATTGCCGGGAGGATCGCTGAAGTCGTATTGGATCCGACATTGCTTCTCACGGCAGATGAATGGAATCAAATCGCAGTAGAGCCAAAAATCAAAAAACCATATATTTTGTTATATGACAGAATTAACTCCTCTTACGTAGTTAAATTGGCATATCATCTGAGCAAAAAAACTGGTTGCAGTATTGTGAGAATTCCAAGAGGGAATTCACGAGAAGGCATAGAATATAAAATAAAAAATTTATTTGATATTGGTCCTTCAGATTTTTTAGGATTGTTTCATAACGCATCATTTGTTTTAACCTCTTCATTTCATGGAACTGCATTTGCTATAAATTATAATAAGCCATTTTATTCAATTCTCCGAAAAGGATATTTAGTTAATAGTCGAATAATCAATATTTTGGATAATTTGAGGCTTGCATCAAGACTCTTGTATGTTGGAGATAGTTTCCCGAATGATGATTATTTTGTTAATTTCTCACAAGCCAATGTGTCATTGCACAAAGAACGTGAAAAATCGCTTGCCTTTTTAACAAATGCCCTTGAAATCTGACAGAATATGAATTTAATAATAAAGCATATACCATCTTTATTCTGGACAATCCTTGAGCAGGCGTCTGGTGCTGGCATTTCCCGGCTTGTTTTATTTCCAATTGTTGCCCATATGATTGGAAAGGATGATTTTGGTCTATTTGCTACTCTGATAAGTTTTGCTTTGATGATAGGTAATCAACCGGCAAATGGTCTTGCAATCGGTTTGCTGCGTAATCTTTCCCACTATCAGGGCAGACAGCAGGATCAGCTTGTTTCCACAGCAGTTCGGATGTGTCATAGATTTTTGTTGTATTTTTTATCGGCTGTAATGGTTGTACTGATTGCCCTTTTTGTGTTCGAGACAATTGATAGAAAGTCATTTCTATGTTTAACGTTTTTAATGATTTCACTATATGCTGAAAATAGATTTATGCTGATGTTAACGCCTTTGCGTTATAAGCGACAATTCAGAGAATCCTCATTTTGGTTTTTAGTTGCCTCTTTATGTATATTAATTTTTGGTGTTATTGGATGTTATTTTGGCGGTATTGTGGGCTTATCTTTCGGAATGATGTTAGCGAATTTTGTTATATATCTAATCGCGGCAAATAAATATTTTGAAGCCGACTTAAAATACAATCCAGAACAGGCAGGGACTCTGCGATGGGTATGGATTCATATGACAATCGCCGGAATATTGATATTGGCAGGGCCGCATTTGAATCGAATTGTATTGCGATATTTTGCAGACAATGAATCTGTTGCAGACCTTTTTGCGGCTACAGGTATTATGTACACCTTGATTATGCCTATTTCAAATTGCAGTAAATTACTATTAGGGATGGTTTCAAAATACAAGACTATTAATGAAATTTCCTTTTATGTGTATAAGATGCTTTTGGGTATGATGATAGCTGGTGCAGTCTTGGGTATGATCCTGTTTAGCCTGGTTGCTCCGATAATGTTAAAGTTTTTGTTTCCGGGATTTGGCGACAGAGCTTCGGGCTTATTCAGGATTCTTGTTTGGATGATTCCATCTAACATTGTTATTGCTTTTATCCGTCCGCTGATAACAAAGTTTGCCAATGTTGTTTATATACCAAGGATTAATTTTGCTGTTTTGTCAGTTACGCTCATCCTAATGTTCAGTTTGATACCTATCTGGCAGCTTGAAGGAGCAGCTTGGTCTATAGCTATTAGTAATATTTTTGCCGCTTCATTAAATATTTTAATTTTTTGTGTTGTTTACAGGCAATCCCTTAAATCGGCCGTTAATAGAATCACTACAAAATGTTCTGTGATTCAGAACAATAATGAAAAAGAAGAGATGGAAATATCATGATAGCATTAATTATAATTGCAATGCTCGTAGCTCTTGTGTTGGCTATTAAATACCCTATATTTACGCTTATTGTCTTTATGTCAACCAGTCTTTTTAAAGGGTATTTGATAGCAAAAGTTGGCTTTTTTCAAAGAGTTGACCTTACTGTTTTAACAACTGCTTACGCTTTATTCGGCATTGGCGTATCATTGATAAAACATCCTGTAGATTTTCGAAAGATTTTCAATTGGCCATTTGTTATGATGGTTTTACTGGCTGGATTATTGTTCTTTGGTTTAACCTTTACCTCTTCTCCTAATTACGGATGGGCTAAAAGCTCACGTTATTTTGTATTCGGTTCTATTATGTTTTTGTCTCCTATATTGTTTCTAAGAAACAATTGGGATATTAAAATGATGGTCTGGACTTTTGTGATTGTGGGACTGATGATTGGCATTGCCACCATTTTAAATATTCAAGGTACCCAAGAAAGGGCGAGTTTTTTGGAAGCAGACGATATTGGAACCGCGGTCAAGATATCGATTGGAACTTTGATTGCTTTTTGTTTCATCATTAACAAGCATAGCAGCAAAATATCTAAAATTGCATACGGCATAATCGTATTTGTATGTTTTGTAGGAATTGTACTTACTGGTTCCCGAGGTCCTTTGTTTGGTCTTATTATTTGCTTTGCGATAGCCCCATTTTTGTTCGGCCGTAGAGTTTCATTATATTGGTTAATTCCTGGCTTGGCGGTCGGTATACTCGGTTTTGGATATTCGATGATTAAAGCTGAACGGGAGGCTAGTAGTTCATTTAGGCGTATATCCGCGTTATGGGAGCATGGAGATGGTGTTGAAGAGGCTTTCGGCAGCCGTATGCCGCTTTATACTTATGCGATTTCTAATATACCGAAAAAGCCACTATTAGGGCATGGAACAGGGGCTTTTGCCGTTGATTTTGAGGGTGTGGATGAAAGAAAATATCCGCATAACATTTTTCTCGAGTTAGGGTATGAAAATGGAATTCCCGGCATAATAATATTTGTAGTATTTCTTATTTTAATTTACAGAAAATGGAAGGAGTCTCGGTTTTATTCTCATCAATTAAATAATGAGGAATTATATAATTTGTCTTCGATAGCCGGCCTGATATTTATATATTTCTTTTTACAGGTTATGAAAAGCGGCGATCTTGACGGAAATCAATTCCTGTTTTTCTGTTCAGGGTTTATTTTGGCCATAAATAATGCTACATCGAACTATATGCAAAAAAATGAATTGTATTTCAATGATAATACGCAAATTGAACAATAAAAAGCTTCTATGCATTGTATTTCTGTTATGTGCAAAGGAATGCGTAGCGGTTAGCCTTACGACAGAGGAAGTTGTCGCCAAATTAACACAATTAAAACCATTACCTAAAGTGCATTATTCGTGGGGATGGCCTCGAGAACTTCTTGAAGACGCCAACGGCAGATTACTCTATGAAACTGCTAGAATAATGAATGCGATTTCATTATCCGGGCGATCGGCTACGAAAGAACAGATTCACACGGCTGTTTATACTTGTGCGAGAATCAATAAGACAAATCCGGTTATTTCATTAACAATTGGAGTTAACTATAGCCCTTTTCATTATGAGCTGGGTCCTAATGTTCCTCCCACTTATCGGGGCTCAACTTATCAAAAAGAGTTGCAGAGATTTGAAAGCAGACTTATCATCATAAAAAATTGGATTGAAGAAAGCAATGCATATTACAAAAGTAGTGTTATAGTGGGGGCAATATTACTGGATATGGAACGGTTCTATGTTCAGCCTGGAAATGAAAAATGGAATGAGGGAATGCGTGATGCGTTAGACACGGTACACGCTAAAACAGAAAAAATTTACCCTGAAGCAAAAATTATCTGGTATGCTCGGGGGATAACCTGGAAGAGTAATGATCCGCCATGGCGACAAAGTCCTCATTTTACAGGTAAAGAGAAGTTGTCAAGTTTATCTTGTTCTTTGTATTCGCTGCCTGAAATTGAACGGATGCTTGAAACTTATCGCAGAACCGTCAAATTGGCAGATAAATTAAAAGTTAATGATGTAGTACCGTATGTTTCTCTGGCAAGTGGATATCGCAGAGGGCTTAAAGATACATTTTGGTACGATTTTGATTGGGATTATGATTTGATTTATTCTTACCTG
>JBDKUM010000183.1:0-4330 GCA_039679715.1 Phycisphaerales bacterium | reverse complement strand
CTGTTGAGGCATATTCAAAATTCGGCAAAGCAATTTCACAGATTGACAGAGATATCGTGTTCAGCATTTGTGAATGGGGCACTGCCAAACCATGGCTGTGGGGAGAAAAGGTTGGCGGTAATTGCTGGCGGACAACCGGCGATATTGTTGATACATGGGAAAGTATTTCCAAAATAGGTTTTTCACAAGGTGATCTTTGGCAATATGCTCGTCCCGGCCATTGGAATGATCCTGATATGCTTGTTGTCGGCAAAGTCGGCTGGGGACCCAATTTGCATCCGACACGCCTTGTGCCAGATGAACAATATACTCATATAAGTTTATGGAGTCTTTTGTCATCCCCGCTTTTAATCGGCTGTGATATGAACAGTATGGATGACTTTACATATAGTCTTCTAAGTAATGACGAAGTGATTGCCGTAAATCAAGATTCCCTGGGCTCGCAGGCAAAACAAATTACCAAAGGAGATTCACAAATCTGGATAAGAGATTTGAACGATGGGTCTAAAGCTGTCGGCTTGTTTAACCTGGATTCAACTGAACATAAAATTGATTTCAAATTCTTAGATGCAGGCATTAACGGCAAATATAAAATTCGTGACCTTTGGCGGCAGAAAGATTTAGACGAATTCAGTGATTCTTTTGAGACGACAGTTCCTGCGCACGGCGTTGTGCTTATAAAAATGATGATTAAATAATAGATGCAAAATATTGTCGTTACAAAACAGAATATTGTTACCGGCCTGAAAAATCTGGGTTTAAAAGCCAGCGATACAGCATTGGTTCATAGTTCGCTTTCACGTTTTGGAAATGTTATTGGAGGTGTCGATGCTGTTATAGATGCTTTGCTGGAAGCGGTTGCTCCTAACGGTACGATTATGGTTCCGACCCTCACGGGCTCTGAAAAATTATGCGCTGCAAATCCTCCTTTTTTCGATGTAAAATATTCTCCCTGCTGGACTGGCAAAATTCCTGAAACATTCAGAAAGAGAGACGCAGCAATCCGCAGCCTTCATCCGACACATTCGGTTGCAGCTATCGGAGCGAAAGCGGAATATTTTACTGCCGGCCACGACACGAGCATAACTCCATGCGGCCTGAATTCGCCATATTATAAACTTGCTTTGTCCGAGGGGTATGTTCTTATGTTGGGTGTTGGCCTTGAATGCTGCACTTTGTTTCATACTGCTGAGGAATTGGCCGATGTCGATTATGTGAACCAGAAGGATTTTGTAAATGCAACTGTGAAAGATTATCAGGATAAAGAGTTGAAGTTGAAATTAAAAATTCACAAATACGGTGACGAGAGAAATTTCCCGAAGATGGAAAGTATTTTTATCGAGAAGGGCATTTTAAAAAAGGGAAAAATCGGTAACGCTGAAATTCGGTTAATCAAAGCCGGCGAATTTTTAAATTTTACAGTCAGAATGTTAAAGCAGAATCCAAAAATTTTAGTAAGCAAACATTGAGAATCTTCCCCAAAAATAGGCTTCCAAGCTCAGCCATGTGAGTTCGGGCGCAACTACGTTTAAAAATAAGCTCTGTAGTACATTTCACGAATCTCACGCTTAATGTGAAGTTTTTTTTGCGCGGTTAAGCTGCCTCATAATTGACAGGCGGTTGATCGTTTCCTGGGGGTCAGAAATTTGCAGTTCGTTGGGAAGCGGTTTTAATTTGAGCAAATCCGCGCAAGCTTTTCTGCAGATTTCCTCCTCTGCTTCAGAACCGCAAAGAGAAAGTAATTTTGTAATCGCAAAAGACCTTGAAAAAGCGAGCATAATATTATTATGCCTTTGCAGAGCAGATAACTGACGTATCATTTCGGAAAGAAAATTATCGTCCTCAAGCCATTTTTTCCAGACATAAGGTTTGATCTTTAATTTTTCACAGGTTCGATTTTCATCACCTCCATTTTCAAATAATTCTTTTATCGCAAGCAATTGCCTATTTTTGTTAATACGTTTGTCAAAATGCCATTTTTTGTTTTCCATAATTCACTTAAAAAATTTAAAATTTAAAATTTAATATTTGAAATTTAAAAATTGATGAATTCTTTTTTTAATAGATTTCTCCACTTCGTCCTGCTTCGCCAAGGCTACGCAGGACTGCGGTCGAAATGACATTTGCACGTTTTTACAATTGTTAGAGATTGCGCCTTAAGATTAAAAATTTGAAAATGCTTGTAAAAACCACAAAATAACAGAGCCAGAGAATATTTTATATTTAATATTTAAAATTTGAAATTTAAAAGATGCTATAAATTCCAAACGCAAATGCGCGCAGGATAATAATTCCCAGTCACAAAAAAATTGTGCCGGGTTCTTTGCTCTACATTTTTGCCGCATTAACGGCAAAATACTTGCTGTTCTGAATTATGCATTCGAGGCTCTGTTAATATTCTCGTGATGCGATGAAATAATAAATAAAAGCGCTTAAATTTTAATTAATTAACCTTCTATATTTAGCGAGAACTTGCGCGGTTTTTTAAAAATTTCGAATTATTTTTATTAGAATGTTTATAAATCAACAGGAAACGAGCGAAAATATTTTTATTTTTTTGAAAAGTACAAGTTTTTTCCTGTGAGAATTTGACGCAGAACGAGCATAAAACAGCCAGGTTTATTAAATTTATTGTTCTTTTAGACAAATCCGACAAATAGAGTGTAAAATGTACAAAAAAACTTGATATTAAAGGCTGAATTTATAGGACTATAAAGATTTAAGCTTTTTGCGAGCCGTTTTTTGCTTAAAAAACACCGTTCTGTCCATTTGCCACATAAGTTCATTGTACTGAAATATGAAAGCAGAGTAGATAATAACATCCGATAATGTTTTTTGGGGTTTTCTTTAATATTTTTCAAAAAAAATTAATAAAAGTGGGTGTTTTTGTTGACATTGTGGCGGATGGTGGTAATATTTGGGAATTAAATTGATGAAAGTGGGATAAATTCCATGCTTTTACTAACAGGTGAATACGAAGGCACTGTGGATGAAAAAGGACGCGTCTTCATCTCCAACAAACTCCGCAGTCAGATAGACTGTGATGAGCACGGAAGCAGTTTCTACTTGTCCGTCGGTGCTAACGGAATCATGTGTCTTTATCCCGAAAAATCCTTTAAACAAATTGCCCTTGCCGAGTCGCCAGGGACGGTGGCCCCCGACGAGGCAGTCGTGTACGAACGAATGAATTTCGCATTGGCCAGCAGGGTAGAGCTGGATCGGCAGGGCAGACTTTTGATAAGTGAAAAAATAAGGAAGCGGGCAAATTTGGGAACTGACCTTACTCTTCTCGGTGTTCGAGACCATATCGAAATATGGAACAGCGAAGATTGGGAAAAGTATGTGACGGATCACGCAGGTCAGTTCCAGCAGCAAACCATGCAGGCAAGGCAGGCGGTGCTTACCAAGCAGGGCAAGGAGCTGTAAGTATTTTCGTCTACGGATGCGGTTGAGCGGCTCGTATCGTAAAGCGTGAGACGTTGAGCGTAAAGAGAATTGAAAACGCAAACCGAAAAACGAAATTTGAAAAGTGTAGAAGATTTAATTTAGGAGTGAGTGAATGTATACGGATATCGATCATTGCACAACAGTTCAGCTAAGTCTCTGCGGCCAGAGGCCTGCTGACGAACAAACATTCGCATCTATCAATATTCTTGCCGATAGGCTGCGGAATCTTAAGAAAATAAATTCCGCATTTGCCAATGTGGAATTTTCGCCACAAGTGCAGGCGCTTATTGAACAGGAATCAATTCTGGCGATTAGCTAAGTGAAAAACTAAAAGTGAAAAGTGAAAAACTATTGATTCGGCCTAAACGGCCGAAGTTGTTTTTAAATCAGAAATTCGTTTAAAAAGTTCATAATATGCCAGCCGAACATAAACCAGTATTGGCGCAGTACGTCAGCAATGAGCTGAAAATTCAGAGCGATGCAATCGTAGTGGATTGCACTGTCGGTTTTGCGGGGCACAGCAGGATTTTCGCAGAGCAGTTAGGGCAGCAGGGAACGCTAGTCGGTATGGATGTCGATAGTAAATGCCTTGAGGTCGCGCGCGAGAATTTGCGGGATGTGAAATGCAAGGTGCTGCTGGTGCGATCGAATTTTTCAGAAATAACAGATGTACTTCGAGAGAATGAGATTGAGGCGGTTGATTTGATATTTGCGGATTTGGGCATTTGTTCCGGTCAGCTTGCGGATATGGACAGGGGCTTAAGTTTCGGTCAGGATATGAAACTTGATATGCGGCTTGATGACAGGCTGGAAGTAACGGCTGCGGATATAGTGAATAGCAGGGACGAAAAAGGATTAGCCGACCTGATATTTAAATATGGTG
>JBDKUM010000182.1:0-38551 GCA_039679715.1 Phycisphaerales bacterium | reverse complement strand
CGAGCGGTTCCGCTTCTATGGTCGGGGTCGAAGCTGCCGGCTTTGAGGGTATAGAGGATTCCCCAGCCATCGGTCATTTGGTTGCCGTAAGGGGGCATTCCTTCGGGCGGTGCGAAAGTGCCTGATGGGACGTGGCCCCATTCGAGGCCTGCGCCGTAAGGGAGACATCCAATAAAAAATAGTTCAAAAGCCAATAATAGTCTAAGCAGTATTCTAGTTTTCATACAGTACAAAGACTATACTTTTGAGGTTAAGTAAATAGGTGATTTTACTATTTAGTGTTTAATATTTTATTTTAAACTTTAAATATTAATTGTTTTATCTCATTACCCAGTTCAAACCTTTATAAACAAGCGATGTATTGCTGCGGAGGTTTGGATCGCCGCTGATTGAATATTGCAGCTCAAGAGTTTTGCGGAGATAAATTTTTTCAGGATTGCCGTTTGGGTCTGTATTTGTCGGATGTTCAATAACGACGGTCTCATTGCTCAAACCCACGATAAAGAGCGAAATGTTTTTTGCTTTGGGGACAAAATCCGGCCATATAATCACGAGATCTTTTGTATTATCTTCGCCCTGAAGAATTCGAGGTTCGGCGGTTTCAAGAGATTCGAGAAGAGGAAATCTTTTCTTGTATCTTGATTTAATCTTATCGAAAACCAAATTTCTTGTGTCACGATAAGCCGGTATAATCTGGAAAGTATCGGTAACAAGTTCGCAGGTAGGGTAAAACGGCACATCGATGTTGGCGTTGTTTGTCAAAGTCAGAACTACAAACCAAAATCTTTGCGGTGCTCTTTGGCCGGGGATTTTTACAGTAATCTGCTGGGGCTGATTATACACGACGTTTAATGTCCATTGATTTGGTGCCGGTACAATCGCAGGCTCCGGAGCGCAAAAGCCTGTGGATGTGATGAAAATTATTACTGCCGCAATGGTTAAGATAAAATTATGTTTCATATTATTGCCTTTAATAGATTTTGGGCAGACACATGGGTCTGCCCCTACATTATATTGCAAGTTTAGCCTAAATTCCCTATTTTTTCAATTGTTTTCTGCTATTTTGTACGCAAAATTCGGCCAATTCGCATTGGGGACAATATTTATTCGGCTTTCCCGTGCAATTTTCGAGAATTCCAATCCTGCAAAGTGAAAAATCGTATTTTACAGGGTCTTTGGGTGAAATTTGGGCAAAACCTTTGGTGACTTCCAGTGCGGTCTTGAGATTATATGTTTTTTTATGGTGCAGGCCGGTGATTTTGCTTAAACGCCCCATGTGGACATCGACGGGAACGATTAATTTAGATTTTTCGATGTTTTTCCATAATCCTGTGTCAACTTCATCATCTCTGACCATCCAGCGGAGAAAAAGGAATAATCTTTTGCATGTTCCGCCATTGGCCGGGTCTGAAACGAGGAATTTTAAACCCGCACTTTTATCGCGGAGATTGAGGGCGTTTACAAATTTCCCGGCTGCTGGAATTATCGTTGTATCTGAAGATGTATAACCTGCCAAAAAGAGATTTTCCAGGGTGTCGAATTTATTTAAGACTTTTTTTAATGCTTCAAGCAACGCGATTATATCGCTGCCTGTGTTAAATCTGTATTTCAGAGGCTCAAATAGGATTTTATCCTTTGCGGAAAAATTTTTGATGAATTTGGAAGGGCTTTTGCCCATTTTCGCGAAAAGACCGGTTAAAAATTTTTCTATTTGCTCAACGGCGCCATAAGCGAACATTGCGGAGAGTAAACCTGCGATTTCCATATCTTGTTTGTTTGTATAATGGTAGACGAATTGCAGGGGGTCAGGGGGTATAAACTTTTTATGATTATACTTGCTGTAAAGTTTTTCCAGCAAAGGTTTAAGTTGTTGAATTTGTTCCATGAAGGTACATATACCAAAAAGCAATCACAATAGGCAAGTTTATTGTTCTTGACAGTATCCTTTTGCCGATATTATATTACTCAAAATGATTATAGATTGCCATACACATTTGAATTGTATAACCGGACAGATTAGTCCTGAAGACCATTTTGCCGAGTCGGGGCAAGTTGACAGCTGTTTTGTGATAGGTTGTCCTGAAGAGCCAAACAGGCAGGCAAATAAGGTTGTCAGCGATTACGTCCTTCGCCATCCGGAAAAAATGGTCGGCTTTGCTGTTGTCAATCCAGTTACCGATGATATTTCGAAAAAATACTGGTCGGCGGTGAAGAACGATATGGGGCTTAAAGGTGTTGTGCTTTATTGCAGCGGTCAGGGATTTCACCCGTCTCACAGTTTAGCTCTGCAGTTTTATGAAATTGCCCAGGAACTGAAAATGCCGGTTTTCTTCCACAATGCAGGACCTTATGATGCCGATGCGGTACTAGAATATGCCAGGCCTTCGCTGCTGGATGAAATCGCGAGAAATTTTAAAGATTTGAAAATTGTAATCGGGTCAATGGGTCAGCCTTTCCTTAATGAAACTTTGTGCATGCTCGATAAGCATGAAAATGTTTACGGCGATTTGACAATCAATCCGCAAAAAATATGGGGTGTTTATAATACGGTTCTGGCCGCGCATGAAGCGGGCGTTTTGGGAAAATTAATTTTCGGCAGCGGACTGCCTTTTGGCAAACCGCAGGCCTGCATTGAAACTCTGCTTGGCTTTAATAAACTTTTAGCTGATACAAATTTGCCGACAGTGCCTCGTGAAAGCATACGTGAAATTATCGAGCGCGACAGCATAGCATTGCTGGGTATCGAGCGAAAATAAGGATTTCACGAAATGTCAAAAGAACGCTGGTCAAGTAAGATTGGAATAATTCTTGCGGTGGCCGGCAGTGCGATTGGCTTGGGCAACTTTCTAAGATTTCCCGTACAGGCGGCAAACAACGGAGGCGGCGCGTTTATGATTCCGTATTTCGTCGCGCTTTTACTGGTCGGTTTGCCTTTGATGTGGATTGAATGGACGATCGGCAGATTCGGCGGCGGTTTCGGACATAGTACTGCACCGGGAATTTTTCACACGCTCTGGAATAAAAATCGATTTATAAAATATTTCGGCGTTATCGGAATTTTCGGGCCAATTATAATTTTTGTTTATTACATTTACATCGAATCATGGCTGCTGGGATATAGTGTTTTCGCGATAACGGGTAAATACGCTGCATGCACAAGTCAGGAAAGCATGCTTTCATTTCTGCATTCATACCAGGGACTCAATAACCAATACTTCGGCGGAATTGCGCCGGCGTACTTTTTCTTTGTGATAGCTTTCTTATTGAATATCGGGATTATTTATCTTGGTGTCAGTAAAGGGATTGAAAAGGTATGCGAATATGCGCTGCCGGTACTTTTTGTTTTTGCGTTCATCCTGCTTGCCAGAGTTTTGACACTGGGCACGCCAGATGAAACCAGGCCGGAGAATAATGTTATTAACGGTTTGGGATTTTTATGGAACCCGGACTGGTCCGCTCTGAAAAGCGCGAAAGTATGGGTGGCGGCAACAGGGCAGATTTTTTATACACTTAGCGTTGGCATCGGTGTGATTTTGACTTACGCCAGTTATCTTAAGAAAGACGATGATGTCGCACTATCGGGATTAGGAGCGGCGGCAACGAATGAAATGGCAGAAGTGATACTTGGCGGAAGTATTGTGATTACAGCAGCGTTTGTGTTTTTCGGAGCGGCTAATACCAAAGTCCTTGCGGCGAGCGGAGCGTTTAATCTCGGATTTGTAACAATGCCGCTGATTTTACAGAAAGTCGCGTTTGGAAATTTTTTTGGATTTCTCTGGTTTATGCTTCTTTTTTTAGCGGGCATTACTTCATCGATTTCACTTGCACAGCCTGCGGTTGCATTTCTTGAAGATGAATTTAATTTTACAAAAAGAAAAGCCAGCGGTATTTTCGCAATCACAGCTTTTATTTTATGTCAGCCGGCGATTTTCTTTCTTGGCAGGGGAGTGCTCGATGAGCTGGACTTCTGGAGTTGTAATGTTTGCCTGATTGTTTTCGCGACTGTCGAGGCGATTTTGTTCGGCTGGATATTCGGAATGGAAAAGGCGTGGACTCAACTGCATACGGGTTCAGATATCAAAATTCCGAAAGTATACCGGTTTATCATCAAATTCATTACGCCGCTTTTCCTGATTCTATTAATGTCATTCTGGGCGTGGCAGGAATGGAGTGGAGTGATTTTGATGAAAAATGTTGCTCCTGAAAACAAACCTTATATTTTGGCGACGAGAATCGGATTATTGCTGTTCTTTGCTTTGCTTGCGTGTCTTGTCCGGCATTCCTGGAAAAAGCGAATTTTAAGAGAGGTTGCCAATGCGAATTGACGGCTGGTTATTTATGATTTTAAGCTGGCTGATAATCCTCGGCCTATTTGTGTTTACAGCATCGAAACTTCTTAGAAATAAAGATAAGGGTTTATAAAAACCCTGCCAAAGTCATGGCTCCACTTTTTATTTCACGACTTTGGCAGAGTTTAAAAAATAATCATTTATTCACATTTTGAAATCGGCGGATTAGGAGAGCCGTTCATGGCAATCAAAAAAGCATTTAAAAAGCCGTGCCGATTTTGCACTATGCCGCTGCCCTGACCGAGATAGTTTCCGATACCAATATTAAGTGTTAACCTGTCGGCAGAAAGCAGTTCAGCTTCTTCGAGGATAATCTGAAATGATTTTGCTCGAGGCCCAATTCTCAAACTAAGTACCGGTGCCGGACCGACAAATGAAATGTTTCTGCAACGACTGAAAAAACTACTAAGCGGGATTGCTTCATCAACAGCGGGTTCGTTGTTCTTATCGGTAAAGACAACAATATCAACAGTATTGCCTTCCATGATATTTGCTTCTTTGAAATCAAGTGATGTTCCGGTAATGATTACCAATGGCGTATCGAAAAAGAGCACGAAATTATCCATGACGCGGATGTTGGAAATGTTGATTATATCCGTAATTTCATTTGGCTCATTTGGCTCGTTAGGTTCATTCGGTTCGTTTGCACCTTCAACAAAAAATATATTTTCACGAAGACCGGTAACAGCCGTATTTCTCTGAATAACATCTCTTAATCTCAAGCTGTTCAAATCCGCAATTTCAGCACTTGTTAGATTCGGGTCGATGGTGTACCAGAAACGATCGGCATCGCGAAGACGTGCGAATTGGGTGCGAATAATTCTTCTGCTAAGTTTAGTTATCGCAGTTGTGTTCGCATCGTTTGCATCTGTATTGGCATCGGCGGATGTAATGTTATATTCCGCAAGGAAACCAATCCACGGATCGATGTTGTTGACGTCATTCTGATACATAATTTGCATCGCTGCGCGGATATTCGGGTCTGAACTAAGCTGGTTAAAATCTGTTATAGGCTGAAAACCAAGTGATGTTCTAATCGCGTTGTATGATGCGATGCCGTGGTCTCTGCCGCGCTGTATTAATTGAGCGGCAAGGTCAGAGCCGTTGAAATTATTTCTAAGGGCGCTGATAATAAAGGTATTGATTTGCTGCTGCCTTTGCGCGGCAAGACCGTTGAGAATCGAATCTATACCGTTATCAACTACATACTGCGGATTAAATAAAGCCTCTGTATAGGGCAGATTAACGTCAGCCGTATTCGCGTCGGTGTTCGCATCTCTTATAACAAGCTGCGGGCTTACGCCGCTCAAATGGATTTTGTATGCACCGAAAGCGAACTCCTGCGAAATTGCAGGATTAATATTCGGGTCGTAGCCGCGATAAGTGTTTGGTTCGATGCCATTGAGAAAAGCGGGCAGAAATTCGTTATAAGTGATTGCCTGAATTTCACCGCCGACAATATGCCGTGCTTTCTGGAATATTTTGTCGTCCGACCAGTTCGGTTCGTTCGCTTCAATCAATGCGCAAAGCCTGTTATGTTCGCGCACGAAAAGCGTATGCAGTGCGATCGAAACAATGCTTTCGTTTGTTTGATCGTCGCCGGACTTGAAAAGATTTACGTCACCGACTACGTTTACATCATTATGCGGAAGTAAATCGCCGTTTGCACTTGAAGTAACCTGCAATCTGCCGCCTGTAAATGTTCGCAGCGAATTGTTATCGATAATATTCGGCCCGTAGACCATTGAAGCGTCAAGCCATGCGGTTGTTAGATTTAACTGCTGTCGCGGTGTAGAATTGGGGTCATAGCGTGAACGCAGATATTGCAGGAATGTGCCTGATGTGAAATTCGGGTCATTGACTGGTACATAGATATTAAAAAATTCAGGAGGGTCTGCCGGCTCTACGCTTACTAAATCATGATCAATAAAATCTGCCCATGCCCAGACAAAATCGGTGCGTCCGCATGGGTCGGGTATTGATTCGTTCTGGTCGAGAATAATATTGCTGATTTGTCGTGCGCTTGGCTGATCTATTCTTGCGGGAACCGCGTTTGCATCGATTGTATTGAAGTCGACAGGATTGTTGGTATCGATTGAATTTATATCGCCATTAAACAATTGCTCAAGAATATCCGATGAAATACCAAAAAAGTTGGCATCGGCTGGGGTTTCCTGTCCGGGGAAATTGGTATCACCATTTTCGGCGTTTGTAAAACCGCTAAGTTCGAATGATGCATTTGTGAAATTGGTGTCGATGACTTCTATCTCGTTGGCTTCAACTATATTGAGTTCATTTATGTCGTTAGGTTCGTTTATATCATTTGGTTCGTTAACATCATTGGGTTCATTGACATCGTTAGGTTCATTAGTGTCTGGCGTTTGATTTCCATCGAAAATGTTGGGGTCACCATAATCAGCCGGCGTAAGTCTTAAAAATCGGCTTCCGGCACTTCCCCACAAAGGATTTTTGTGGTTGTTGAACTTTCCATTGAACCTCCTGCATTCGCCGGAAACCGGCAAAACAAGGAATGTCAAAAATAATAAAATACTTAGTTTTTTCATTTTATTATCTCCTAAAAAAAATACGAAGATGATTAGGATATATTTTCTGATTGGAGATGCGGTATTGAAATAAGCATTATGTGTAAACTTCGCTGGCAAATGCCTATGGAGTTGAACGTTTAAAACTTAATGGCAATGACTAACGATTATTGGCTAATGACGTATCTAACTTGCCAGTGCCTTTGCCTGTATAACTGCCTAAACTTATTTCGAGAGTAACATTGGAATTGATAGAACTGAAATCCTTTTTTGCCGCTGTAACGATAAAACTTTTGTCCACAATTTTAATTTGAAAATTTATAAGCGGGGCGGAACCTTTATAAATCAGCTTTCCTCCTGAATACGTAAATTTATCAAGCGGTATGGATTTTGAAACAAGGGCATCAGTTTTGTCATCCGCAAAAATCGTTACATCCATTTTAGTATCCTGTTTCCAGTTATCGACAGTAGCATCGAGAGAATTGCCGGCGATATGGATTATATTTTTCTGTCTATTATTCTCGAAACAAACGGAATTGATTGTAAGCTCATCTGCAACAGGCGCAAAACACAAAGACGCAAAGAAAAGAAAAATAAAAAGCCCAAAAAAAGTTTTCATTTTTATCTCCAGTTGAATTTCAAGCTGCCATCTCTAAAATTTATGGCTATCTCTAATAATGTCATTGCGAGGCGTTCCAAACGGCATTTGCCGTGCAGGAACAACGAAGCAATCTCAATCGCTGAATCAGTAAGTTTCGTTATTTATTCTGCAAATCTTCTACAAGAGATTTATATTTTTTGTGTATCATGCCTTTGTCAAAATCATGGAATTTGCGTATCATTGATTCAAGCTCCTGCTCTGAAAAATAAATTTCGCTGTTGGGAAAGAAATTTTCTTCTTCTTTCTGAACGTGTTTCGGATAAAAAACCGCGAACGCGTTAAATGTCGTAATAATGATGCCGATAGTATCTTCGCCCTGGAAATACAGTTTTTCGGCTCTTATTATATCTTCCGTCGCATGGCGTGCAAACCTGTGTTCTTCGATAAGATCGTTCATTAATTTTGAATCTTCTGAAGACATGTCCTTATTTTCGAGCATACTGAAAAGGATATCCTCCTCTTTTCCATGATGTGTCGCATCGGCATAAAATCTCATGAAATCCACGACTGAATTGATCAGAAATTCATCGAGTACTTTTCCTTTCTGAATTTTCAAAGTCTCTGCCTGAATGATATCTATCATTTTCTCTATCAGGCGATGCTCTGTCATCAGCATTCCCCGCGGCTTCATTGTTTTCTCCGAAATTAAACGAATTATATGGCGAATTGACTTTTGAAGTATCGGGGGAATATACTTTTTATAAAAAGAAAAGAAACAATTATCATAATCTGAAATTCTTAGACTGCGAATTAGGTAATAATACGGATCCCCAAAAATACTCGTGCATAGTCCGCAGCTTAAGCTGTGCTTAACTCAATGACTTACAAACCTTCCGACACGCGAGTAATAATACGAATTGGTATTACTTCATGAAAACGATGAATTGCGAATTCGCATTCGACAATGCGAAGATACCCTGAATGCTATTCGGCAGGGCCCGGCCAATTGTTGCCTCTGGGGCAACGGGCGAGGAAGAGATTTACAGAGACTATGTATGAGGGGTGGAAAGGAACGGCGGAAAAATCTGGTTCGAATCCGAGACGGGAAAGGGAACCGCTTTTTATTTTACCCTTCCAAAATGATTTTTCCTGAAAAACAAAAAACCGACGAAAATTTCCGCCGGTTTTTGTTTGTCATTCAAAACGTTAGATTTTTTTATTTAAAGCCTTTCGGCTGATTCTTCTGATACTTTTCTATACAAGCCTTTTCAAGGTCAATGCCGTTGATGTTGGCAAGAGTACAAAGCCATGCGAGTATATCAGCAAATTCTTCCTCTTTTTCTTTTTGTGTTGTCTTATCGTCTGCAAGAGCTGTCGCCAGTTCTCCGACTTCTTCAACAAACCACATAAAAGTCTTAGGAGTACCCCTTTCAGAGTCCCTTTGCTGGTATCTGTCAGCTATAAGCTGTTGAAAAGCCTTGATATCCATGTACGAGCTAAGATGCCGAATTAATCAGCCAGTGTATCGGCGAGCTTTGCAGCGTTGAAAATATCTCTGACTTTTTCAGTAGCTGTTCTGCAAACTTTTTCCATTTTAATGCTGAATGGTTCGTTGTTTGTCTGTTCTGCCAACTGCAGATGACTGAACAATGGCCCATCAACAGCTTCGATGATTTCGAGCAATGTGATATTTTCAGCAGGTCTTGCGAGGAAGAAACCGCCGCGAGGACCTCTTTTGCTCCTAAGGACATTAGCCCTTACCAACTGCTGAAGGATTTTAAGTAAATATTCCAGTGGAATGTTATATTGCTTCGAAATTCTCGATGCCAATACTGCACCTTCTTTGTAGTATTGAGCAATATAACCTACTGCTACCAATGCGTAACCTGTTGATCTGCTAATCTTCATTTTTTTTGCCTCCAAAAATGTTTTGGATTTAACTTCTTATTTATAAGACCAAATTAACATATTAGGTCTCTTTACTATAATACTATGTTATGTTAATAGTGTTCAAACCGAACAAAAATTCTTATTTTCAAAAAAAAAAATGTTACCGCCCATAAGTTGAAAAATCGAGGTCAACATACCGTATAAATACCGGCTGTAAAACCGGTATTGTTGTACCATAATTGTTTAGGTCTTTCAAGAGTTTTTTTTAAATATATCTAAAAATTCCTTAATCCAAAGTACTAATTGATTTAATATCCTCAAAATTTGCGAAAAGAACCATCTTTTCTTGACTTTTTGCATTTTTTTGCCTACGATTTGATGGTTAATACCAATATTTGGTTGTTTATTGGAGTACAATGTTATGGAAGATGTAAAACCAAGAATAAGCATTTACTACGCACAGCAGGCAACAGTAATTACCATCACAGATGAAAAAATTCTCGAAGACGAAGATGTCAAAGCGCTCGAAGATTCGATTATGCCGCTTGTTGACGGGCCTATAACTGTGATAGTCGATTTCAGCAATGTACGTTTTCTTTCAAGCGCCGTGCTTGGGCTGCTTATAAGAATCAGCAAACGTGCAGTCGAACAAAATGGAAAATTGAAGCTTTGCGGAATCGGTTCACGAATTTTCGAAATTTTCAAAATCACACGACTCGATGAAATATTCGATATTTATGAAGACGCGAAAAAAGCAATGAGCAGCCTGAAATAATCAATGTAAAACGGCTGATTATGGCATTCTTTATTTCTGCCGATAACTGAATTTATGTCCATAAAAACCAGCATACACGAAAAATGTGTTCAAAAAGGAATAATGACTGAGCTGCGTAAAACCTGCTCAAAAATCCTTTGTCATTCCAAACAGTTGGGATATTCGGACGATGATATTTTCGCTATGCACCTTTCAATGGAAGAGGCGATTGTAAACGCTGTAAAGCATGGCAACAGGGCTGATTGCGACAAAAATGTTACGATCGAATATGACCTAACGCCCGATAAAATCATCATTACAATTACAGATGAGGGCGGCGGCTTTGAGCCGGCAAATGTCGATGATCCCAGAAGCGGCGAAAATATCTATAAAACCAGCGGAAGAGGAGTTTTGCTCATTAAGTCCTATATGGATTCAATTGAATATAATCAAAGCGGTAATGCCATTACCATGATGAAGTTAAATAGTAAAATACAGAACAAAGCTAAATAAGGTAAAGCATCTTCCTGATAATGCCGAAATAAGTCTATGAAATTTATTAAGCAGGCGGAGTACTTTTAGTGTTAAAGAAAATTTTGGTTTTTGCGGTAGCGGCTTATTTGCCGGCAATAGCGGTTATGTTCGTTGGTTGTGAGGATGAATATACCCCAAGAATAACAGGTTCGGTTCCCCGGCTTGATAATAATTATTCAAGTTATAAACGCACATACAGATCATATACTCCATCCACAACAAAGAAATACGCCAGCACCAATCCGTATAAAATAGAATCGAATAAAAAAACAGCTTCTGCTTCACCATGGGCACCGCCGGCTAATTTAGAGAAAAACTGGAAAGCAATTGTTATACATCATTCAGCGACAGATACAGGCAATGTGGCTTCGATAGATGATTATCATCGCAATAATAACGGTTGGGATGGAATCGGGTATGATTTCGTAATCGGCAATGGCAGCGGCGCAGGAAACGGTGAGATCGATTCCACTTTCCGCTGGACAGGCCAAAAAACTGGTGCGCACTGCAAAACAGATGCCTCGAATTGGGCAAACGAACAAGCTATTGGAATATGTTTAATTGGCAATTTCAATTCAAGAAGACCTTCAAGCAACCAGATGACTTCGCTGCTCAAACTTGTGCGGTTTCTATCGAATAGATACGATATTCCCGCAAGCAGAATTTACGGCCACAGCACAACCCCGGGCCACAGCACAAAAACCGATTGCCCGGGCAAACATTTTAATATGAGCTACGTAAAATCAAATCTTTAGAATTTAGTTTACTTATGGAATTTAATAAAACCTGCTTTAATACGGCAGGTTTTTTTTATACCATTTCCATAAAAAAATATTCATCAAAGATTAGCATTGACTTCACTCAAAAATTAATTAAAAATTAGGTTATTAATTATCTGCTTTTTAAGGAAGAAAAAATGAAGTTCAAATCTTTATTCCTGCTTGTTTTTTTAGCAATTAACATTTCTGTATTCGCATATGAACCGGGGCAAATTAAAATTGGTGCAGTCGACAATCCAAATGATTTCCAATTTGTTGTTATGGGCGACCGTCACGGCGGAGAGCAGAAGGGCGTTTTCGATGATATTGTAGTCAAAGTAAATACCTTATGCCCGGCATTTGTCCTAAACGTTGGCGATAATATTGCCGGCTACTCGACTGACGCAAACGCTATTCAAAAGATGTGGGATATATATGACGAATCATTAAAGAAATTAAATGTACCGTATCTCAAAGTCGCGGGCAATCACGACATTACAAATGAAATAGAAGCGAAAATTTATGAACAGAGGTTTGGCTCCGCTTATTATTTTTCAATTTACAAAAATGTCTTGTTCCTGTTTGTAAATACTGACGACCCGACCGCTGAAATTGATCCAAAAGTTCAGCAGGAATTGAATAAAGAAAAACAGGCTTTGAAAGAAATGGCCAAAACGCAGGGCGTTACTCCGCAGGGGTTGATAAAACTCCAGCAATACGAAGAGAAACACAGGAATTTAGACGGTGCGAAAATCACAGATGCTCAATTTGAATTTTTCAAAAAAGTACTCGCAGATAATAACAATGTTCGCTGGACTTTCGTCATTATGCACAAACCTGTTTGGAAGCAGACCAGTCCGCCAGCCAACTGGGTTAAACTTGAAGAGCTTCTCAAAACCAGGCCATATACAGTTTTCGCAGGCCACGAACATGTTAATTCCTATGCGTCACGCAATAATAGAGATTACATCGTAATGAGTACCTGCGGCGGGGTAATGCCGAAAGGCCTGAACGGCGTTTATCATCATTTGCTTCTCGTGAACGTTAATGGTTCGCAGCCAACCATATCAAATTTGATGGCTGATGGTATCGTGGCTAAAAATAAAATTCCTGTAAATGACATCAATAATCTGGATGTTAAGAAATTAGTCGAGGAATACACAGGGACCGCAAAAAAATAACTAAAACAATACTAGATACCAAATACTAAATACAAAGTACTAAATACTAAATTTATTTAGGCAAATAGCCCGATTTGCCTTAGGTGCAATCCGTTTACAATCATTTATCAATAATACTTTGTTCTATGATTGTGAGCGAATATGAATCTATTAAAAAAATCTTTTCTGGTTTTATCATTTTCACTGCTGGTTTTTATTATCGGCTGCGGAGCACCTTCACAGCTTGATACATCGGAATCAGGCTATGTCCCGCTTAAACATGCCAGATTAAGATGGGGTGCATTTTTCGGTTCACCATTCGGGATGAAATTTTCCGACCCGCAGCACATGGGTACTCACAGATCATCCAAAGGTCCTAAAGAAGTTAATGGAATGCTTTATACATGCAAGGGCGGTTTCATCGATGTAGGCCATGTACGTGAAGCCGCCGATAGAACAGCATTTATTAAAGAAGTGGTTTTTAAAAATCTCATGGAAAAAAATACAAACTTTTCTTTCCATGTAATCGAGCCTTCGAGATACATGCTGACAATCACATATCCGCAAAATTGGGATTTTTATTCGCAGGCTGAACAGGAAAACATAGCTAACGAAATTTCCATAGATATCGGCCAATACCTCGGCCACACAAGTTTAATCTGGCATGAAATAATTACATGGTATGGTTTTGCGACAGTCGCGCCTTTCCCCGATAAAATTTCTGCTTTTTCCTGGGAGGACCCGTATTCTGATGTTATGGGCACATATCTCGGAGCAGCCGCCTTGCGCGATATGGGGCAGAAATATGATAACGCGATGACAAAACTGCTATATGAGGAATTAAAAGAGCTTGATGTCCAGCCACCCGATGTTGCGCGTAAAGCCGCTCACGAAATTAACGGCCAATGGTACTCCGGAGGCTTTTACTTTTTCGTAAATATGAAGCTCCGGAACTTCGATGTTGGTTATGATAACGGTGTTGTTGCCCCGATACGTGTTCCGGGCGTTTGTCCGGATTGTACGCCGAAACTTTACCCGGCTCCGAATCTTGATTCACTTTGGCGATATGGTTTTGGGATAGTGGTTGAAATCGAACCGAAAATTACGCAGAAGCAAAAAATCTATCATGCTATCAATCTCGATGATGACAGATTCATTGAACCGAAAATTCACTTTGCAAGATTAATTGAACAAATCAGGAACGATAAAAAAGTCCTGACAAGAGAAGATAAAAATAGAGGAAAAATTAATGCAAGACAGTTCAAACAAAGGTAGAAACATAAAAGTCAGGTTGGTTATTTTATTTTCTTTCATGTTTTTATGCCTCTGCGGCTGTACAGGTGCGAGTAGGCCGAGATGGGGATACCTGCCGACAGCTACATTAGGAAATCCTTTCGCTGACCCCAATAAACTCGGGAATCATTCATCAGGCATGGGGCTTTTCATGGAAGCTGCGGGATGCGTTTATACCTGCAATGGAGGCCATATCGATCTCGACCATATTCGTGGAAACGCGGATATTACAAAATATCTTTACGGCCGAATTCATGAATCGCTTACAGACAACGAGCATAAATTCAAATTCAATCTCACAGGTGAAATGTCTGAACACATAATTACTTTAACCTATCCCGAAGATTGGGCGCATCAGGAAAATAAAGAACAAATTATCGATAAAATTGCTATCGATACCGCGCCGTATATCGCTTTAAACGCGACAACATGGCATGAAATTATGACATGGTTCGGCGTGCATTTCCTCGGATTCGAGCCGGAGTTTAATTCCGCTTTTTCATGGGAAGATATATATTCCAACCTTGTCGGCGTAAAACTGGGAGTCGCGTCGATGAAGGATAAGAAACATTCTTTCGACCAGGCAATGACGATTAATATTTGCCAGGCTTTGAAAGAATTAGGTGTCAGGCCAAGAAAGGTTGCGATTGAGGCCTCAAAGAGCGTCGCGGGAAAATGGTACACAGGTATGTTTATACCGGACATGAAGATGCGGAACTTCGATATTGGCTCCGACGGCTCAATAACTCCAATACTGATACCGAATGTCAGCGGTTGTGAAAATTGCTGGCCTGCAACCCTGGAAATGCCAGATACAAGTACGCTGGAAAAATATGGCTTTACAATGACGCATCAGATTAAGCCAAATGTTTTTGAGGAGAAGAAAATTTTACAGGCAGCCGAAACCGACGCTATTTTTCCTGAAAAACATTTTCCAGTCCTTGTCGAGTTTATGAAAAATCAGGCAAGAGATAAAGGCTATAGTTTCGCCGAATAAATTGCATCCGGGCTTTAGCCCACGCGGTTTCCTTGATTTCCGAATTCCATCCAGCAATCAGAATAATTGAATAAGCATAATCTTAAAAAACAAATCCCATGATTGGAGGAATTATATGCAAAGAAACTTTTTAAAAACTACTTTTTATTATCGGCTGGATTTTTAGGCATTTTTACGTTATAAATGCATAAAAATAACGGAGGAAAAATGATAAATATAAAGGATTTAGGGGCTGTAGGTGACGGCAAAACCAACAATATGGCGGTTTTCAATAAAGCAATTCCAAAAGATTCAAAAATAGTAGTTCCTCCGGGCATATATCTTACCAGCCCTTTTCGGCTGCGCTCAGGTATTAATCTGCATCTCGAGAAAGATGCTGTAATACTTATTTCAGATGATTTTACGCACTTCCAGCCGGTCAAATCACGCTGGGAAGGAGTTGAATGTTTTGGCTACTGCCCGTGTATTTATGCTGAAAACCTGCAGGATATATCGATTACAGGAAATGGAATCATTGACGGCAATGGCGCAACATGGCATCAGGAATTCAAAAAGAAACGCCAGGGAAAAATAATGCCCTTTACATATCTTGACTTCGAGTTCTTCAAACTAAATGATGGTATCGATCTTTCAGATTGCGGCGGAGGCGGTATCAGTTCATTCTTTTTCCGGCCGCCTTTGATTCAATTTAATAATTGCCGAAATGTACATCTCGAAGGTTTTACAACGCGCAATTCCCCGTTCTGGAATACCCACATTCTCTATTGCAAAGATGTAACTATCAAAAATGTAACATTTCAAAATCCCGATACAGGTATTAACGGCGATGGTTTAGATATCGATTCATGCAATGGCGTGCAAATCCTGGATTGCACTTTTGACGTAAACGATGATTGCGTTTGTTTTAAATCGGGTATAGGCAAAGACGGTATACGAGTCAATAAACCTTGCGAAAACGTACTTTTGAAAAATTGCAGGATGCTGCGAGGTCACGGCAGCGTTGTAATGGGCAGCGAAACGGCTATGGGAATTCGTAATATTGAAATATCAGATTGCACGTTTAACGGCACGGATCGCGGCATTAGACTTAAATCACGCCGAGGACGGGCAGGAACAGTTGAAAATATCACGCTCAACAACATCATAATGAATGGAGTGGGCTGCCCTATCGTGATGAATTTATATTATGAATGCGGCGCAAAGCAGGATGAGATTTCTTATCTTTCAGACCGCAACGCTCAACCTGTTACAGCAACAACGCCGGCGGTTAAAAATATTATAATCAAAAACGTAACTGCTAATGATGCTCATTCAGCAGCTTCGGTATTTCTGGGACTGCCTGAAAGTCCGATTGAGAATGTGCTTTTTGAAAACGTTAAAATCACAATGGCTAAAGAGTGTAAAGCGTTTCGGCCTGCGATGGCTTTCGGAATGAAAGAAATGAAAGGCGAAGGTTTGATTTCGGATAATGTTAAAAACTTTATTCAACGCAATACAATCATTTCATAGTGAAACAATTTTTTCGTATGCCTTAAACGAGCCATTTTTTGCCGCTGCCCCCTCTGAATTTTATTTCAAGGCATAAAATTCCTTGAAAATTCGGGGGTCTCCGCTGCGCTTCGATGTCATTTTATGTCGCGCTGATGTCAAATTGATGTCATTTCCTGTCAAACACACTTAAAAAAACAGCTCTAAATTAAAAATGACACACAAAAAACCTCATTTTTGCTTCAAAAATCCAACTTTTGACTTAAAAATCGTAAAAAGTTTTTTAAAAAATTCAAAAATTACACGAAAAAACATGTGTGTAAATGAGTTTATGAGTAAATGGGTGAATGGGTAAATAAATTTGTTAAAGAGCTAAATTGTCAGGTAGCCAGTAGGTATTATACCATATTTTGAGTCGGGAATCGAATGGAATCAGATTCATGAAGTTAGTTTTCGAAAATATTTTTTTAAATACTTGCGCGAAAATGAAAAAGAGCGTACAGCGTGTAGGGTGTAGGGTACCCTACACTCACACGCAGCCTTGCTTAAAACAAAATTCATGCAATCGAATATTAAGAATAAGCAAAAAAATTGCATAAATTTCAGGCGAAAAAGCTTGACTTTCGTATAGTTATATAGTAAATTGTTAAAAAATAAACGCTGCTTAAATTTAAACGAATTATGACACCAAAAAAGACAATTGAACGTATATCACTATACCGACGAATAGTCAGTAATATGCTTAATTCTGGCAAGAAACAGGCATTTTCGCATGAAATAGCTAAATTGGCTGGAGTTAAAAGTTCGCAGATAAGGCATGATTTTATGTTTATAGGCACAAATGGTCGTGCTAATGCCGGTTATGAACTTTCTGAACTAATGGGGCATATAGAAGAATTTTTAACAGGCGGCGAACTCGATAATTATTGCATTGTTGGGGTGGGAAACCTCGGCAGGGCAATTTTGGCGTTTTTCCAGGCTCGTCATCAAAATATCGTGATTAAGGCAGCGTTCGATAAAGATCAGAGTCTTAAAGACAAAATAATTCATGGGTGCAGATGTTATTCCATCGAAAGTGCCAATGAAGTTATCAGGAGCGAAGGAATAAATCTCGGAATCATATCTGTTCCGGCAGAGCAGGCGCAAAGTGTCGCACAAATTCTGCTGGAGGCAGGTATCAAAGGGATAGTAAATTTTGCACCCGTGCCGTTGAAATTACGTCAGGGTATTTTTGTTGAAAATGTTGATTTGACAATGTATCTCGAAAAGGCCGCGTTTTTCACAAGGAATGTAATGGGTGCAAGGGCAGTTGATTCAGTCGAACAAAACATAAAATCAGTTTAGTTGTAATTAATAACATAAAGTAATCGGAGGTATAACTTGTCAGAGATTAAAACAGTATTAGAAAAATATCCGAACGCCAAACGCGAGAGTTTGATCGCGATTTTACAGGAAGTTCAGGATAAAGAAGGATACCTTTCACGTGAGGCGATTTGCCAGGTCGGCGAACATTTGAAATTGCCAAGCGCGAAGGTTTACGGCGTAGCTACGTTTTACAACCAGTTTAGATTTGTAAAGCCCGGCATATTTAAAATCCAGGTTTGCAGAGGCACAGCATGTCATGTTAAAGGCTCTCTCAAGGTTCTGGAAGCTGTTAAAAACGAACTTAAAATCGAACCAGGCCAAACAACAAAAGATGGATTGTTCAGCCTGGAAGTTGTTGCATGTATCGGAGCATGTGGACTTGCACCGGTTATGGCAGTAAACGGCGAATTTCATGCATCGATGGCGCCTGAAAATGTTAAAAAAATACTAAATACATATCGTGAGAGAACTAAAGATGAACAAAGTAAATGATTTCGGAATTCCAGTGAAGGAAAAACAGACCGGCAAAACATATATCTATGTCGGCACAGGAACCTGCGGGCTTGGGGCAGGGGCGGGCAAAACTGTAAAAGCTATAAACAAATATATCCGAGATAAAGGACTCAACGCTGAACTCGTTGAGGTCGGATGTATCGGAATGTGTACGGCTGAACCGATTATGGAAATCAAAGCGAATGGTAAAAACAGAATTTCGTTCGCCAAAGTAACCGAAGATAAAGCGGCAGCAATATTAGATAATGTTCTTGCGGGCAAGATTGGGGATATAAAGCCGATTTACCAATATTCAGAAGGTCTGGAAAAATGGGATTCAGTTTTAAGCATGGAAGAATACCAGTTTTTCAAATATCAGAAAAGACTGGTGCTTGCAAACTGCGGTATTATCAATCCCGATAGTATCGAAGAATACGTTGCAGCAGGCGGTTATAAAGCACTTGCCAAGATAATAGGCGGTATGACTCCGGATGAAGTATGCGATACGGTCGAGAAAAGCGGTCTTCGTGGCAGAGGCGGCGGCGGATTTTCAACCGGCAAGAAATGGAAATTTGCGCGAGCAAGCGCAGCGGAACAAAAATATCTTATCTGCAACGCGGACGAAGGCGACCCCGGCGCATTTATGGACAGGGCTGTTATCGAAGGCGATCCGCACAGACTCATCGAAGGTATGGCAATCGCGGCATACGGTATCGGCGCAAGCAAGGCTTACGTTTATATCAGAGCCGAATACCCACTGGCAATCAAACGAATTATAAATGCGATCGAGCAGGCGAAACATTACGGCATTCTCGGCAAGAATATTCTCAACAGCGGATTTTCACTCGACATCCTGATAAAGAAAGGCGCAGGCGCGTTCGTTTGCGGTGAAGAGACAGCTTTGATGAATAGTATCGAAGGCAAGCGCGGAATGCCCAAGCCAAGACCTCCATATCCTGCGGTTCGCGGTTTATTCGATAAGCCGACAATTATCAATAACGTTGAAACTCTTGCGAATTTGCCTGGCGTTATCAATATCGGCTGGGAAAAATTCAGCGCAATTGGTACGAAAACCAGCAAAGGCACGAAAGTTTTTGCACTTAGCGGAAAAGTAAAAAATACAGGACTTATCGAAGTTGTGATGGGAACGACGTTAAGGCGAATCGTGTTCGATATCGGCGGCGGTATTGAAAAAGACAAGAAATTCAAGGGGGTACAAATCGGCGGACCTTCCGGCGGTTGTATTCCAGAGCAGCATCTTGATATCGAAATCGATTATGAATCATTGAAAACTGTCGGAGCTATGATGGGTTCGGGCGGTATGGTTGTAATGGATGAAGGAACATGCATGGTTGATATCGCAAGATTCTTTATGGATTTCATTCAGAAAGAAAGCTGCGGTAAATGCATTCCATGCAGAGAAGGCACCAGAAGAATGCTGGAAATTCTTAACGGTATCAGTTCAAGCTACAGAAATAAAACTGCGGCACAAACGCTGCAAAGATTTAAAGGCGTTATGTCGCTACGCAAACTTGCGGATGTTATTAAAAGCACAAGTCTTTGCGGACTTGGCCAGACGGCTCCAAACCCGGTGCTTAGTACTTTGAGATGGTTCCCTGAAGAATATGAAGCTCATATTTACGAACGTAAATGCCCGGCGGGAGTTTGCAAGGAATTGCTGAACTACAAGATAAACGAGAAAAAATGCAAAGGCTGTACATTGTGCGCGGGCAAATGCCCGGTCCAGGCGATTAAAGGCGCAAAGAAAGCTCCGCATTATATTATCGAAGATAAATGTATCGGTTGCGGAAATTGTCTGGAAGTTTGTCCGTTCAAGGCAGTTGAAGTAAGTTAGAAAGTTAGAACCACGAATTAACACGAATAAACACTAATTTTGAAAAGAAATTTAGGATTTATATGGTAACGATAGAAGTAAATGGAAAAAAAGTTAAGGCTGCAAAAGACCAGATGCTGCTGGAAGCATTAAGGCAGGAAGGCATCGATATTCCAACTCTTTGTCATATTGACGGTTTGACTCCGACAGGAGCATGCCGATTATGCGTTGTTGAAGTTGCGGGTATGAACGGGCTTGTTCCAAGCTGTGCTTACCCTGTCAGCGACGGTATGAAAATATTGACCCATTCTCCAAGAGTTATGGAAGCAAGGAAGACGATTGTCGAACTTTTGCTTGCCAATCACCCTGACGACTGCCTGTTTTGCGTACGCAATAACAACTGCGGTCTGCAAACTCTCGCGGCACAGCTTGGTATTCGCGAACGAGTTTACAGAGGCGGCAGAAATGAACATAAAATCGACACCTCAAGCCCATCGATTATCCGCGACCCGAATAAATGCGTGCTTTGCGGAAGATGCGTCCGTGTTTGCGAAGAAGTGCAGGGCGTATCGGCGATAGATTTTGTCAATCGCGGAAGCAAGGCAACTGTTGGAACGGCATTTGAGCAGGGAATGAACGTTTCAAGCTGTATCAAATGCGGTCAGTGCATTATGAAATGTCCGACCGGCGCTTTGCGTGAAAACAGCAGCGTAAGCGATGTAATCAATGCGTTGAAAGATCCTGAAAAATTCGTAGTTGTTCAGCACGCACCGGCTGTTTCGGTAAGTCTGGCAGAAGAATTCGGACTGCCGGCCGGTACAGATGTTTGCGGGATTATGACAACCGCGCTTAGACTTTTCGGATTCAAGCGAGTTTTCGAAACAAGCTTCTCCGCGGATTTAACAATTATGGAAGAAGCGTCCGAACTGGTTCACAGGATTAAGAACGGCGGAGTATTGCCGATGATGACAAGCTGTTCGCCGGGCTGGATTAAATACGTTGAACAGTTTTATCCGGAATTTATTCCGAATCTTTCTACATGCAAAAGCCCGCAGCAGATGCTTGGCGCGGTAATCAAGAGCTTCTTCGCACAGCGAGAAAATATCGATCCTGCGAAGATTTACAGCGTTTCGATTATGCCATGCGTGGCAAAGAAATTCGAGTGCGAAAGACCGGATATGAACCAGCACGGCATTGCCGATGTCGATGCGGTTCTGACTACACGTGAACTTGCGGAAATGATCCGTTATTTCGGAATTGATATTAAAAAACTTGCGCCGGACGCGGCTGATACACCGTTTGGCATGAGAAGTTCTGCAGGTAAACTGTTCGGAGTCAGCGGCGGAGTTATGGAAGCGGCTATCAGAACTGCGTATTTCATGATTACAGGAACCGAACTTGCGGATTTGGAAGTTAAAGATGTTCGAGGCCTAAATGGTGTAAAGCAGGCAAAACTTAATATCGCAGGACTTGAAATAGGAGTTGCGGTGGTAAGCGGACTTGGCAACGCATGCAAACTGCTGGAAGAAATAAAGGCCGGCAGAAAAGATATACAGTTTATCGAAGTTATGACTTGTCCGGGCGGATGTATCGCGGGAGGCGGTCAGCCTTTGAACAGTGATTTAAAAGCTATCAGGGCCAGAATGAAGGCGCTTTACAGTATCGATACAACCGATTCGATTAGAACTTCGCATGGAAATAAAGCGGTCGAAAGATTGTATGACGAATTCCTCGGCAAACCGCTGGGTGAAAAGAGTCATCACCTTTTGCATACGCATTATACGAAAAGACAAGTAATAAGATAGAACTCAGAATAAAGTAGACAGAATAGAATGCGAGACAGCAGTAATATACCTTTAGTAACGACTCTTGGCGAACGATGCAGGATATGTTATACCTGCGTTCGTGAATGTCCGGCAAAGGCAATCAGAATTGCCAACGGACGCGCTGAAGTTATTTCCGAACGATGTATAGGCTGCGGAAATTGCGTTCGAGTTTGCAGTCAACGGGCGAAAAAAGTCGTCGACAGCAAACAAAAAGTTTATGAACTGTTAAAATCTGAAAGCAAAACTGCTGTTATACTTGCGCCGAGCTTCCCAGCGGAATTCGATAACATTCCATGGCAGAAATTAGTAGGCATGATTCGCAAACTCGGATTCGATTATGTAAATGAAGTCGGATTCGGAGCCGATCTTGTAGCCAGAAGGTATCGCAAACTGCTGGAAGAAAAAGGTCCTAATTGCAGGTACATCGCGACGAGCTGCCCGGCGATTATTGCTTATGTGGAAAGGTATCATCCCGGGCTTGTGAAGCATCTTGCTCCGATAGTATCGCCTATGGTCGCGGCTGCGAAAGTGCTTCGCCAGATTCACGGCGACGATTTAAAGATCGTGTTCGTCGGGCCGTGTATCGCGAAAAAAGGCGAGATCGCAAGTGTGAACATGAAAAGCGATGTGGAAGCGGGTCTGACGTTTATCGAGCTTAAAGAAATGCTTTCAGCGCAGAATATCAAACCTGATAATGTTGAAGAAAGCTGTTTCGATGAGCCGTTTGCTGGTATTGGCGCGATATTTCCTGTGAGCGGAGGATTGTTTCAATCGGCCGGCATTAAGGAAGACCTGGTTAGCGGCAATGTCGCTTCAATCGAAGGCGGAAACAATTTTGTCGATGTGTTTAGAGAATTCGACGAAAGCGAATTGAATGTTCAACTGCTCGAATCGCTTGCGTGTAACGGATGCATAATGGGGCCGGGAGTTTCAAATAAGAAACCTCTGTTCAGCAGAAAGGCATCTGTCGGAAAATATGTTCAGGAAAAAATGAAAACTTTCGACCAGAATAAATGGGACGAATATATACAAAAATTTGAGAATATTGACCTTTCCAGAAAATTCGCGATTTATGACCAGCGCATTACTATTTCGCAGGAAGATGAATTAGATGCAATTCTTAAAAGGATGGGCAAGGATTCTCCTGCAGATGAGCTGAATTGCGGAGCCTGCGGCTATAATACATGCAGACAGCATGCTCTTGCGATATGGAAGGGGCTGGCTGAAAGCGAAATGTGTCTGCCTTATACGATTGAGCAGCTTCACAAGAGCATTGATGACCTTGCGATGTCCAATCATCAGCTTGCAAGCACGCAGGAGGCTTTGATGCAATCTGAAAAGCTTGCGAGTATGGGTCAGCTTGCCGCCGGTGTTGCGCATGAAATAAATAATCCGCTGGGAGTTGTGCTGATGTATGCGCATCTGCTGCTAGAGAAATATGAATCTGATAATACGCTTAGCAGTGATTTGCGGCTAATTGCCGAACAGGCTGACAGGTGCAAAAAGATAGTTGGCGGGTTGCTGAACTTCGCACGAAAGAATAAAGCGATTCTACAGCCTACGGATATTTGCGAAATAATTGAAAAATCCATACAGGCAGTGCCAAACGGCAAAGGCGTTGAAATAAGGGTTGAAAACCAATACGAAAATAAAATCGCCGAAATGGACGGCGACCAGATGAGCCAGGTATTCAGCAATCTTATCGCCAACGCGATAGCGGCAACAAACGCTAAAGGTTTGATTACGATTTTAGTCGGCGGCGATGAGAAAAAAGTGAATGTCAAGGTAATTGATTCGGGAACGGGAATCGCAAAAGAAAATGTTTCGAAAATTTTCGACCCGTTTTTCACAACAAAGCAAATCGGCGAAGGAACGGGCTTAGGGCTTGCGGTAGCTTATGGAATTGTAAAAATGCATAGGGGCGATATAAAAGTGGAATCGAATGCCGATGCGGGCAAAGGCCCGACCGGCGCGACTTTTACGGTTATATTGCCAAGGAAACATACAAACGGATACCAATAGAAATAAAAAATTAAAGGTAAAAAAATGGATAAGAAAATTTTGATCGTTGATGATGACACAGATTTTATCGAACAACTGGAAATCATGCTTAAACAGGCGAATTATTCAATAGATAAAACATACAGCAGGGCAGAAGCAGAGGAATATCTCCAGAAGAATAAGCCTGATTTGGCGATAGTCGACCTGATGATGGAAAATACCGATTCTGGTTTTGCGCTTTGCTATCATATAAAGAAGAAATATAATAATCTTCCAGTGATAATGGTAACGGCTGTTACGAATGAAACAGGTTTTCAATTTGACGCGGCGACTAAAGAAGAACAAACGTGGATCAGGGCAGATGCTTTCCTGGCCAAACCAATCAGATTCGAACAGCTTAAAAGGGAACTAACCAGACTTTTAGGGAATTAGCTGTGGCGGAATTATTCAAAGTTCTTGTCGTAGACGATGAACCGGGCATGCGTTCGGGAATAGCCAGAGTGTTAAAAGAATGCGTCGTGAGTCTGCCTGAAATGAAAACGGAAGTTCGATTCACAGTCGTTGAGGCCGACAGCGCCGAGCAGGGGCTTGATATAATCGAATTGCAAAAGCCGGACATGATTCTTCTCGATCATAAATTGCCGGGTATGACAGGACTTGAACTGCTTATAAAAATCGCCGAAAAGAAAATCGATATTCTTTCTATTATGATGACCGCATACGCTTCACTTGAAACGGCAGTTGAGGCGACAAGAAACGGGGCTTATGATTTTCTGGCAAAACCCTTTTCGCCGGCGGAATTGAAAAACCTTATTCGTAAAGCCTCGGCAAGAATTTTATACAAAAGGCAGGCCAGGAGCCTGGCAGAAGAAAAGAAGAAAGTGCGGTTCGAGTTTATTTCTGTTCTTGCGCATGAATTAAAATCGCCTTTAGCAGCCATACAAGGGTATTTGAATATTGTACATGAAAGAATCCTGGGTAATGATCTGGAAGTATACGATTCAATGATAGACAGGAGTCTTATCAGGCTCGAAGGTATGAAGAAACTTATTTTCGATCTGCTCGATATGACAAGAATCGAATCTGAACAGAGAAAACGGGAGTTTACCAATATTAATGTTTGTGAGCACGCTAAGAAAGCGATTGAAATTTCCGCTCTTGCAGCCAAAGAACATAATATTTCTATCGAGCTGCAATGCGGCGATAATGTGATGATGAACGGCGATGTTCTCGAAATAGATATAATTCTTAATAATCTAATTTCGAACGCCATTAAATATAATAAAGAAAACGGGAAAGTTGACGTAAATATCGGCAGCAATAATAATTTTATTATAATAAAAGTAAGCGATACCGGAATCGGTATGAAGGAAGAGGAAACGAAAAAGCTTTTCAAGGATTTTGTCAGAATTAAAAACGAACAGACAAGAAATATTATTGGAAGCGGATTAGGCCTTTCGACTGTGAATAAACTTGTGCAAATGTATGATGGTAAAATAAGTGTTCAAAGCGAATTTACAAAAGGCAGTACTTTTATTGTCGAACTTATGAAAAATTCCCAAAATATAAAAGACGAAAGTGGAACGCAACCAAATAATATCCTGGTTAAAACAGACGAAACCAACTGAGCTTGAAAAACTCTGGAAGCAGGCGGATCTTGTCCGCATTGAAAATGTCGGGCAGGAAATTCACCTTCGCGGTTTAATAGAATTTTCCAATATTTGCAGCAGAAGATGCTTATACTGCGGCATTAACGCGCAAAATAATAAATTGCAGCGTTATCAGATGAGCAAAGAAGAAATCGTAGAATGCGCACATACCACAAAACGTCTTGGATACGGCACAGTTGTTTTGCAGAGCGGCGAAAATAAAAAGTTTGATGTCGAATCTTTCGCAGATACGATTAAACAAATCAAAGAGCAAACCGGTCTTGCTGTAACTTTAAGCGTCGGCCAATGGGATAGCAACGTTTATAAATTATGGAAGCTGGCCGGTGCGGACAGATTTCTTTTACGGTTTGAGACAAGCAATGATCAGCTTTATCGGAAATTGCATCCGGATAGCAAAGATGGTGTGTCTGAAAGATTTAAAGCATTGCAAATGCTCAAGGAAATCGGCTATGAAATTGGAAGCGGTATAATGATTGGTCTGCCGGGGCAAAGTTATGAAATGCTTGCTGATGATTTGCTCAAATTCAGGGAACTGGAACTTGATATGATTGGAGTTGGGCCGTACATAGCTCACGAATCAACGGAATTAGGCGCAAATTTAAAAAAATATTTACTCGATGACGAAAACCAGGTTCCAGCCAATGAAGAAATGGCTTACAAAGTAGTTGCACTGACAAGATTGATTTGCCCTAAAGCTAATATTCCAAGTACAACGGCATTGGCGACGATTAATCCAACGCAGGGACGCGAACTGGGTCTTTGCCGCGGTGCGAACATTGTGATGCCTAACGTTACACCTATGAAATACAGACAAATGTATGAAATATATCCCGGCAAGGCATGTGTTTTCGATACTGCCGAAGAATGCAATGTGTGCATACTAAAAAGAATTGAAAGCATTGGACGAAAAGCCGGCAATGGAAGCGGGACTTCTCCAAGTTATACTCAAAAAAGGGGGTTTAATTTTTATGTTAAATGAAAACAGATTCAGCAGTAAGGTTGAAGATTTCATAAATGATGATTATCTTCAGAATTTAGTCGATGAAACAAAATCTGATAAACATGCGGTTCGCGAGATAATTGCGAAAAGTTTAAATAAGCAGGCTTTGTCAGTTGAAGAAACCGCGGTGCTTATCGCGGCGGATAAAGATTTAACCGAAGAAATTTTCGAGGCGGCGCGAACATTAAAAAAGGAAGTATACGGCAATCGCATTGTTCTTTTTGCCCCGTTTTATATTGGCAATAAATGCATTAATAATTGCGGATATTGTGCTTTTCGTGCTTCCAATAGAGAACAAATCAGACGCACGCTGACTAATGAAGAAATCATAAAACAAGTACAAACATTGGAGAACACAGGCCATAAAAGGCTAATCCTTGTATTTGGTGAACATCAGGATTACGATGCAAACTATATCGCTGATTGTGTGCGGCTGGTTTATGGCGTGAAAATAGGCAAAGGTGAGATTCGCAGGGTAAATATCAATGCGGCACCTTTAAGCATCGAAGGATATAAAACTGTTAAGCAGGCGGGTATCGGAACATATCAAATTTTCATGGAAACTTATCATCATTCCACGTATGCGAAATTTCATCCTGCCAAAACAGCAAAAGGCGATTATCTCTACAGGCTTGATGGTTTGAGCAGGGCGTTTGAAGGAGGCTGTGATGATGTAGGTATTGGAGCTTTGTTCGGCTTATATGACTGGCGATTTGAAGTGCTTGGGCTTGTAAGTCATTCCCTGTTCTTGCAGAAAAGCAATGGCGTCGGTCCGCATACGATAAGTTTTCCAAGAATTCAGCCGGCAGCAGGTGTCTGTTTTGATGAAAAATGGAAAGTCGAAGACGAAGAGTTCAAGAAACTTGTCGCTATATTGAGACTGGCTGTTCCTTATACAGGCCTGATTTTAACTGCGCGGGAAAATCCGGCATTGAGAAGAGAAATGATGGGATTCGGTGTTTCGCAGATTGACGCGGGAAGCAGAATTGAAATCGGCGGGTACACCGACTTTGGCGACAAACAGATAAAAGAGCGTGAACAATTTGTACTTGGTGATATTCGACGCCTTGATGATGTTATGAAAGAATTAATTGACGATGGATTTGTTCCGAGTTTTTGCACGGCTTGCTACAGGCTTGGCAGGACAGGCGAGCATTTCATGGAATTTGCCATTCCGGGCTTTATCAAACGATTTTGCCAGCCAAACGCACTTTCTACACTCATGGAATATCTTACAGATTACGCTTCTCCAGAGACAAGAACCGCAGGTTTGAAGCTTATCGAATCAGAGCTGGAGAAATTTACAGATGAAAAAATGAAAGCGGAAGTTAAAAAACGGCTTGACACTATTCGGGAAACTGAAAAAAGAGATTTATATTTTTAAATACAGGTATAGAGCAAAATGATAATAAATACACCAAAATCTTTGCGTTTGCATATAGGAATATTCGGAAGGCGAAATGTTGGGAAATCATCTTTGCTTAACGCTATAACGCGTCAGCAAGTCTCGATAGTTTCTGATGTTGCGGGCACAACGACCGACCCTGTGGAAAAGCCGATGGAATTTTTGCCAATCGGGCCTGTAGTGTTTATTGATACAGCGGGCGTGGATGATATTGGGGCGCTTGGAGAGATGCGGATCAAGAAGACTAAAAAAATCTTCGAGAGAACTGATCTGGGAATAATCGTTACCGATGACGGACGATGGGGAAATTTCGAGCAGGGAATTTATGACGAACTTAAAAACCGCAAGACTCCTGTAATTGCTGTTTTTAATAAATCTGATATTGCGGCGGCCGATGAGCAGGCGATTAATAAATTGAAATCGATGAAGATTTCATGTGTGCAAATGGCCGCTAATCAGAGCAAAGGTATTCTTGATTTCAGACAGGCCTTGATTGATGCTGGGCCTGTTGTTTTTATTAATACTTCATCCATATTGGGCGCTGTTGTCGTGCCGGGAGAAATGGCGGTGCTGGTGGTTCCTATTGATAAAGAAGCACCCAAGGGCAGGATAATTTTGCCGCAGGTACAATGTATACGGGATATTTTGGACAATGACGCATATTGCGTTGTTGTTAAAGAACATGAATTACGAAGTGCTCTTGAAAGATTCGCGAATAAACCGCCCAAAATTGTAATTACCGACTCACAGGCTTTTCTGAAAGTAGCGGGCGACACGCCTGATGAGATACCACTAACATCGTTTTCGATTGTATTTGCCAGGTACAAAGGGGATTTAAACGAATTTTTTAAAGGTACAAGGGCGATTGACAAACTAAAATCGGGAGACAAGGTACTTATTGCTGAATCCTGTTCGCATCATCCTATAGTGGATGACATTGGGCGAGTTAAAATACCACGCTGGCTGAATGAATATGTGGGCGGGGAATTAAAATTCGACACCTGCCAGGGCAACGATTTTCCACAAAATCTTGCAGATTATAAGCTTGTATTGCAGTGCGGCGGGTGTATGAGCAACCGCAAACAAATACTTTCAAGGATAGAGCAATGTCGAAAAAAAGGTGTGCCGATTACAAATTATGGTGTTGCTATAGCTTATATTCTTGGTATATTTGAAAGGGCGCTAAGGCCTTTTGCCAAAGAATTATATCCATCGTTTAAAATGCCTCGACATTGAACGCGATCGGCTGCATTACAATTCAGGAAGGGATAGCAGTATGAGAGAAAAGAAATTTGTAATACTTGCGATTGATGACGATCCTGATGTTTTAAATGGTTTGAGAATTATTCTCGAAGCAAGCGGAATGGAAATGGTAGAGGCTTATTCAGCAGAGGAAGGCCTAAAAAAATATAAGGAGTCTCAACCTGATTTCATACTTGTGGATTTGATGATGGAGGAAGTTGACGCAGGCTTGAATTTTGTAAAAGAAATCCGGCTGCTCAACAATAAAGCGCCTATTTATATGCTTTCAAGTGTGGGAGATAGTTTAACTCAAAACGCAAATTATTCGGAACTCGGATTAAGCGGAGTTCTTCAAAAGCCTGTAAATAACAAAGCTCTCCTGAAGATTATACAGTCAAAAATATCTTCTTAAATGTCATTCAAATGTAATCAATATTTTAAGGCAGCTTCAATGAAATCTACAATTATCTTCTTTAGCATCGTTGTCACGATATTTTTTAATCAATCCAGCCGGGCATCGCAAAAAAATACGTATTTGCTGCTTCCCATTCCAAAGAATATTTCTTATGAAAATTGTCATACAATAAAACCTTTGTGTTCATTGAAACGAGTTGAGATTATTGATCCCAATATCATAAGCAATGAGCAGGGGTACCGATTAAATATTAGGGCAGACGAAATTCTAATTTCGGCTAATAATGAAGCAGGCGTGTTTTATGCAAATCAGACATTAAAGCAAATATTAAAACAGGTTGGCAGGAAAGAATCACAATGCCTGACGATAACAGATTGGCCTGACTATCCGGTAAGAGGTGTAATGCTCGATATCAGCAGGGATAAAGTACCAACAATGCATACGCTGTATGATTTTGTTGAGATGCTCGCCGGTTGGAAAATCAATCATTTCGAGCTTTATACAGAACATACATTTGCATATAAAAATCACAAAGAAGTCTGGAAGAACGCTTCGCCAATGACAGCAGAGCAAATTCGCAAGCTGGACAAATTCTGCAGGGAACGATTTATCGATCTTGTGCCGAACCAAAATTCTTTTGGACATATGAACCGATGGCTTGAGCATCCAGACTATCAATATCTTGCCGAAGCGACTGATTATGTTGATACCCAATGGGGGAAAAGAAGGCTCAATGATCTTTATCCGGGTGACCCGAATACGATCAAATTCATCGCTGGACTTTATGACGAACTGCTTCCGAATTTCAGCAGCAGGTATTTTAATGTCGGCTGTGATGAGGTAATGGAATTAGGCAATGGCCGCAGCAAAGAACTTTGTTCGCATAAGGACAGGGATGAAGTTTATGTTGAATATCTGCTGAAAATTTATCAGGAAGTAAAAAAACATAACAGTACAATGATGTTCTGGGCGGATATGATTCAGCAAAAACCGGAAATTATGAGTAAACTGCCAAATGATGCTATTGCTTTGATATGGGGTTACGAGGCAGAACATCCGTTCGATAAATATTGTAAGACAGTCGCATTGACCGGCCGAAATTTTTATGTTTGTCCGGGGACTTCAACATGGCGAAGCATTTCAGGCAGAACAGATAACGCGATTAAAAATCTGCTTAATGCTGCCGAAAACGGCCGGAAGTTCGGGGCAACAGGATACATCATTACCGATTGGGGAGATATGGGTGACTGGGAGCCGATTATTGCCGGTTATCCTGAATTTGCATACGGTGCAGCGTTAAGCTGGTCACTAAATGAAAATAGAGATATTAATTTACCGGCAGTGTTGAATGAATTCGCTTTCGATGACAAAGCCTGTGTTACGGGCAGTTTAGTATATGATCTTGGCAATGCTTATAAACTAACTGATACTCAAAGCAATCCATTGATAGCGAAACTGCTGCTTTATCCAGATTTCAATTTAGATAAAGAATCTCAATCGGTATTAACTATTAACAAACTCCAGGCAACGAAAGTATATGTGGATAACGTTTTGGCAAACCTGGAGAAAACAAATATTAAAACGCAGGACGCGGCAATTATAAGAATTGAAATAAAATTTATGGCCGATATGCTTAAACATGGCTGCGATTTGGCAATGGCCAGATTAGACGCTAAAGATAAAAAGACAATCAATATACCTCAAGACGTTCGTGATAAATTGGCTTTCGATATGAAAAAAATAATGAAAGATTATAAAAAAGTATGGTTGTCAAGGAATCGCAGAGGGGGTCTAAGTGACAGTCTGTCACGTATGGAGAATCAGCTCGAATTATACGAACAAAAATGATTAATTGCATAGAGACCGACAAGCAGCGTCGGCAATTTTAATGCGTAATTGCTTTATTGAACCTTTATTATATGGATGCACTTTATTTGTCAAAATGATGACAAAAACTTTAGTCGAAGGATCGCATACAATTGATGTTCCTGTGAAACCAGAATGACAAAAGGCTTTCTCGGAAAAACAATTTCCCTTTATCCAGGAATAACCGCTGCTGACATCAAAACCGTAAGCTCTGCCCAAACATTGCTGTTCGGTTAATAATTTTACGCAGCGCGGGCTTAAAATCTGTCTGCCTTGTATTGTCCCGTTATTTAGCAGCATTCTGCAAAAAATTGCCAAATCATTAGCGGTTGTGAAAACGCCTGCGTTGCCTGAAACTCCTGCCATTAATTTTGCTAATGGATCGTGTACGATGCCTAGATTTACTTTACCATCTATAACTTCAGTTGCGGCAATCCGATTCGAGAGTGAGACAGGTGGGTTATAGAAAGTATCTTTCATTCCTAAGGGAGCAAAAATGTTATCATTTGCGAAGACATCAAGCCTTTTGCCGGAGACGATTTCTACGATTTTACCCAAAATGATATATCCAAGACAGCTATATTCCATTTTTTCCCCAGGCAAATATGAAAGATTCAAAGAGCATATTTTATCTATAACCTTATCGGGACATGGAGTGCCGAAGTTTTTTCGTAATTCCTCGCTGTCCATATAAGCGGGCAAACCTGATGTATGAGAAAGAAGATGTTTGATTTTTATCCCCTGTTTTCCATTGCAGCCGAATCGATCGATATATTTGGAGACCGACTCATCGAGGTTTAATTTGCCTTTATCGAAAAGAATTAAAATAGAAACCGCAGTTGAGACTGGTTTTGACAAAGATGCGATATCGAATAATGTATCCTTAGTCATTGCCTGGGAGTATGGAACTGACATACGCAAACCAAAGGAATCGAAAAATATATCATTTGAATCTTTGCCGGTAAATATCACGGCTCCCTGTATATTTTCATCCTTTAATTGTGATTTGACTATTTGTTCGATCTGAGATTTAAGATCTGGTTCTAGTGCGGAACAATAGTCAGAATTTGTCAGGGATATGATAACTAAACATAAAAATATTTTTTTCAATTTTGAATCCTTCAACTTGAAATCCAGGGATATTTCCCGCATAATAATTATAGGTATTATTATTGATTTGTGGAGATATTTTTTTAATGAAATTATTATCAGTCCTGCCGGGGCAGCGGTACGAACAGGATTAGATAATATATATTCATACAATGAAATTTTTAAAAATAAGCGAATCGGAATAATTGCCAATCATACATCTTATGACAGCAGAGGCAGATTTATAATAGATGTTTTTGAGGATTTGGAAAATGTAAAAATAACCGCATTATTTGCGCCCGAACATGGATTTGAAGGCAAATGCCAGGACGGCCAAAAGATAGGAAATTCATATACGGATTCAAATATTCCCGTATACAGTCTTTATGGAGAAAATAGATGGCCGACAAAACAGATGCTCGAAAATGTTGATATACTTGTTTTCGATATTCAGGATGTCGGATGCAGATACTATACTTATATTTCGACTTTGGGACTGGCTATGAAATCAGCTGCAAAGTGTGGAAAAGAATTTGTAATCCTCGACAGACCCAATCCGATAAATTCGCAGGATGTACAGGGAAATACAATTCAAAACAAATATTCATTTGTCGGGCTGTATCCTATACCTGTCCGATATGGGATGACAATTGGTGAGTTGGGTGCAATGATTAAAGGAGAAGGATGGCTGAAAAGTGTCAAACAACCTGAATTGACTGTAATTAAGATGACGGGATTCGAACGTTCTTACTGGTATGACCAAACAGAACTTAAGTTCATAAATCCTTCTCCGAATATGACAAGCCTGGAAGCTGCCGCGATGTATCCGGGATCCTGTTTGCTTGAGGGAACTAATCTATCAGAAGGCAGGGGGACGGATAGACCTTTTTTAGTTTTTGGCGCACCGTGGATTTCCGGCCAACGAATAACAGATAAGCTCAATCTTCTAAACCTGCCGGGTATAGAATTTCGGGCAAAGGAATTTACGCCGACAATATCAAAATATGCTGAAAAAAAATGTCAAGGGTCAGAAATCATAATAACAGATAGAAACGCAGTAAATTCATTTTATTGTGGTATTGCAATTGTAAAAACTATACATGAAATGTATCCCGAAGGTTTTCAATGGAAAGAGGGGCATTTTGATTTATTGTGCGGCAGCGATAATATCAGAAAGAATATTGAAGAAAGAGAATCTTTAGACAAATTAAAACAGCAGTGGGAGAAAAATCTTAAAAAGTTTTTAAAAATTAGATCAAAATATCTCCTTTATTAAATTCTAATATAAGAAACCCAGATATTCATTTCAAGCTTCGCAGATGATGCTGGATTTTTTTTGTGCATTGGTCATAAGCAAAACCCTTTAGCCTCAAGATTTAAATTGCATAAAGGTGTAGGAAAAACCATTATTCCAGCGTTTATCGGTCAAATTGCGCACTGAATGTGGTATGAAATCGTAGAAAATAATAGAAATGCTTTATTTTTAAGGAGTTTTAAAATGGCTGAGACATTTGAAAATCCGACAATTACGCGTGATGAAAGACCTATATTTATGGGGTATATCATTGTAGGCATTCTTTGTGCCATTGCTATAGCATTAGCTATAATCGGACTAGCGAGTTATAGTTTGCTGGTTTCCTCGATTACAGTGATTGTTCTGGCGGCTGCTTTTCTGCTGGAAGGCAGTTCTATGGTTCGATTTTTCCATTATTCAACCAGACCAAGTGAAAGTTCAATCGAAACATTCGAACTAAGCGCAGAAGTAATCGGCGGTGCTGCCGGTTTGGTGTTGGGAATTCTGGCACTGGCAAATATTTTACCTGTAACACTGATTGCAGTTTCAGCAATAGTTTATGGCGCAGCACTGGTTTTAGGGGCGGCTTTTACACCGCATTTCGAAAGTCAAGAGGTGCGAACGGGAAAAACATCTTTTGAAATCCTGATAGGGATTGTAGGTGTAATACTCGGGATTATGGCATTGATGGGTATCAACCCTCTGGTTCTTAGCCTGATAGCAATGATTGTGCTTGCTTTTGGTACTTTTATGACGGAAACATCGCTAAAGAACAGCGTATCAAAAATTTATATCCACAAATAAAGGTCTAGTCAGTCTCGCAAAAGACAGCTCAAAAAGAAAATTTGGGCTGTCTTTTTTTCTTTTAAAAGTGAAGAACATTTCAAAAAACAACATGAGTAATTCTATGATTTAATTTCAAATATTTCCCCCGATGGACGGAAATGGATTGAAATCGTATAAATTAAAAAACGAATAAGACTTTTTTAGGAGAAAAACAATGTGTTGTAAAGCAAAAATGTGTGCAGTGATTTTTCTTTTCATAGTCGGCAGTGCGATAGCTGCGACAGAAGAAAAACAAAGTAGAATGTCAAGCGGAATGACCGGCAGTATGTCGGCCAAAACAAACGTACTTCAAAGCGCAAACAAAATCATGGGAGCCGATGTTAAGAATAATAACAATGAAAAACTCGGCACCGTAAAGGAGTTAATTGTAAACCAGAACAAAGATAATATAGAGTATATAATTGTATCCGGCGAAGATATGCTCCACCCTGTTCCGTTTACGGCTATAAAATGTCAAAGCGGTGAAGACGTCAATAAGCCAACAGATTCTAATGCTGCTGCTGAAGAAAAGACAACAAGGCTTACACTGAATATGAGCAAGGATCAATTCCATAGCGCTCCTACAATCGATTCAATTGATACAACAGCTTTGAGCAGTTCATCATTGAAACAAAAAATCGACAGCTTCTATTCTTCACAGATGCAGGAAAGCGAAAGCATGTGGAACAAGATGAAAACCGAAGTAAAGGAAAGGATGCCTCAAGGAATGAAAGAAAGAATGGGAACTGAAACTGAAAAAGAAGGTCAGACGGCGAATTTGCTGAAAGCTTCAGATTTGATCGGCATCGATGTTAAGAACCTTAAAGATGAACAGTTGGCATCTATAAAAGACATCGTGATAGACACACGCAAAGGCAATTTAGCCTACGGATTGCTGGGCTTTGGCGGCGTTCTTGGCGTTCGTGAGAAAGTTGCCGCGGTACCGTGGTCCGCACTTGCAATTCAGCCTGATCATTCAGTTGCGAAGCTCGATGCCACACAGGATAAGCTTGAAAGCGCGACGTTGCCGGAAGGCAGAATCGCTCAGCTTAATCAGAGAGAATTCGCACAGAGAGTTCATGAAGTTTTTGGTGTAGAACCGTATTGGCAGGTATATGGCTTCGAAGCTCCTGGTGAAAGCGGAACGCGGCAAAGAGAAAGTGATGATCAAATGAGGGAACAGATGAAAAAAGAAATGAAGGAACGCAGAGAGGAATATAAACAAGAGCATAAAGGAAGCTCATATTAATTTATTTAAGACAGTGATATGTTAAGAACAAGAATCTTTTTAATAATTGAAGATTTAAGTTCTTACATACACTGTCTTTTAAAAGGTGCTGTTTAGCACATCATGGCAGGGTTGCCCATAATGGTGATCCTGCCATATTATAAATAGAAAGAAAGGGAAACTTATGGCAAATACAGCAGCGGAAAATTTAAGTCGTGAGATTGAAGATCTTAAAAAGGATATGGGCCGGCTTCAGAAAGATCTCTATTCAAAGCTGGAAACGGCAGGCACAAGCGGAAGAGAAAAGATAATGATGTGTAAAGACAAGCTAAGAGATGCAATCGATTCCTTAAAAGAGCAGCTAAGCGTCAAAGCCAATAACGCTTACGAGAATATAAAAGAGCAAAGTACGCTGGCAATGGATAAAGGCAGGCAAACAATTGGCGAGAAGCCTTTGACGGCCGTGCTGATAGCTTTTTGCGCCGGGGCGATACTGGGTGTTTTTACAAATAAGCTTAAATCTCACACATAAACTATGGGCATATTGAAAGATTTATCGCCGGTAATTAACGATGTATATCAAATATTCCTCTCATCCATACAATCAAAAGTGGAGAAGGAAACCAAAGTTGTAAAAAAAAGATTTACACGATGGTTGATTTTATGGACATACTATGTGTTCGCACTTTTATTGGTTCTAATGGGATTGATTTTTCTTGGGACGGCGCTTTTCGCTTTTCTGACGGTAACAATTTCGGTTCATGGAGCAGCTTTAATTGTAGGAGCGATTATTTTTGTATTAGGCACTGTTATGACGTTTGTCGTTATAGCGAGTCTTATGCGCTGAATATACCAATTGGTATTATTACTCGCGTGTCGGCAGGTTTGTAAGTCATTGAGCTTAGCTTTGCTTAAGCCGCGGAAAACCCACGAGTATTTTTTGGATCCGTATTATGTTATCTGAAGCTAAAAAAGCGGCTGCGGTGGAAGCTTTCAAGTATGTTAAAGATCATACGATTGTCGGACTGGGATCAGGTACGACGGCGGAATTTTTCATCAGCGAACTGGGAGAAAGAATCGCGGAACAGGGTCTGGATATTAAAGCTGTCGCAACATCGTATGAAGCACAAATGCTGGCATATCGGAATAATATACCGATTCTGAATCTGGCAAATGTGGACAGGCTTGCTTTGGCTGTAGATGGAGCGGACGAAGTAGATCAGTTTGGAAACGCAATAAAAGGCAAAGGAGGAGCTCAAACACTTGAAAAAATTATAGCTTCCATTTCAGAGCAATTCATAATCATCGCGGATCAAACTAAAATAGTCGATACGCTTGGTGAAAATTCACCAGTTCCCCTGGAGGTAATACCGCAGGCTTTGAGGCTCGTAATACGAAAGCTGGAAGAAATGAAATGCAAACAGAATATAAGAATCTCATCCGGGAAAGTTGGGCCTGTCATAACGGATTTGGGAAACTTTATCATAGATGCAAAATTCGATTCGATAAAAGACCCTGAAAAATTGAATCGTGAATTAAATGACATACCCGGAGTTGTGGGGCATGGTCTGTTTGTAGGAATGGCAGATATGCTGATTGCGGGCGTTTTAGAAGATGATAAGATAACAGTTATATCTAAAAACTTTAGGAATCTCTGAAAAAACTGCTCGTACCATCTTTCGAGTACAATTATGTTAGATTTCTGCAGAGGTCAGGCCTTCCTGGATTGCGTATTTTGTAAGTTGCGCGACGTTATTTATATTAAGTTTTTCCATGACCCGCAGTCGATGCGCTTCAACGGTCTTTGGGCTAATATGAAGGCTTTGACCGATTTGTTTCGTTGTTTTCCCCTCTGCCATAAGTTGTAGAACCTGTCTTTCTCTTTTGGTCAAAGTGAAAAAGACGGAATTGTTTTCTTCTGCTGAAACGCGGACGAAGTTATCCACCACGACATCTGTGATAGCAGGGCTTAGATACGTTTTGCCTGCCATGACCGACCTGATAGCGGCTGCCAACTCATCGAACTCGCAATTTTTCGGAAGATATCCGCTCGCGCCTGCCTTGAACATTTCACTGACAAATCTTTTTGCAGAATGCATTGATAAGCCAATTACCTTAACGTTTGGAAAATCACGAGTTATCTCTCTGCATGTGTCCATTCCGTTAATATCGGGCATGGAAATATCCATCAGCACAACATCGGGCGATAATTCTCTTGCCAGTTGAATTGTTGTAAGGCCGTCTTTAGCCTGCCCTATTACTTCCATATCCTCTTCCTGCTGCAGAGATCTGCGCAGTCCGTCACGTACTATAGCATGGTCATCGGCCAATAAAATCTTTATACCCATATTTAAAATTCCCATCAAAAGTTTTTTAATTTTAACTATATTGGAAAATTTTTCTTTAAGGAAATTCCTTCGTTTAATCAAGTGAATTGATGGTTTCTTATAAAAGGCGCTCTTTTTAAGATTAAGTATAAATTAATCTGAGGTATTTTTGATGCGTTTAAAATGGCTTCCGTGGAAATATGTATTTCGCAAGTTGGCGCTCTCGCATGGATTTGCTGATCCCATCACAATCATGTCGCACATACGGCGATTTTCTCAGCCCGCGGAAGTACATGAGCCAATAG
>JBDKUM010000181.1:0-9060 GCA_039679715.1 Phycisphaerales bacterium | reverse complement strand
AAATACTTGCCCTTGGTAAACTTTATTTACCATCGGTATATAAGGACCATATTCCCCAGGCGAGTAAAACCAGAAATCCAATTCTCTGTCTGCTATTGATGGTACCAGCTTCACGTCGAATTTTGCTTCTTGCTGGCTATAGCAGGTGGTAAGTAATATACTAACAACCATTAGCACGCACATTTTTTTCATTTTTACCTCTCAATTATTTCTTTATTATAACTGCTTTGTAACGGATATTATATCTCAATTTTTTTTGTATGTAATGTGAAATCCGTCAGCTAAATCCGTAATCTGCCCTAAACCCTATCTCTACAACTTTATGCCTTCAAGATTATCGATGTTCTCCGCATTCACCCACAACCCCGGCGGTTTGCTTCTGTACAGAAAATATGTAACGATCGCAAATCGCTCAAGCGATTCACTGTCAGGAGTATTTGGTAGCAGCTCGATATTTTTTCTTATCACTTCTTTTATAATATCCGGATTGTCCCAGAGAAAATCTCCCGCGTCGATAACTCCAAAAGCATTCATTGTAAAAACCGCGTAACTCTGCTTTTTCGCCTTTGAGCCTTCCAGCTTGATTTTAAGTGATTTATCCACATGTACGATTTTTAGTTTTCGCAAATCACCCGTCCATTTGAAAGCAGGTTTTTTCAAAGACGAAAGCTTTTCAATTCTTTTTTTCAACCCCGCGGCTCTTTCAAAATTTAATTCTTTGGCCGCCTTTTGCATTTCCAATTGATAAAGCTCAATTGCTTTATCAGGATTATCCGCCGCCGCAAAAGCCTCATCGAGAATTTGCTTATAAGTTTCAACGCTGATTTTCCCCGCGCATACTCCGCAGCACGAATCCATTTGCAAATAAGGGCAGCTTTTCGAATGTTCCGAACTGTTTGCGAATTCACTGTTCCTGCAAAGATTAAACCCGTCTTCGAGCATGGTTTGAAATAATGCCGCGCTGCGCTGCGAAGAAAAAGGCCCGATTATTTTTTCACTTTCTTTGAATGCCGGTTTACGAGTCGCGTAAAAAAATGGGATCCTATCGTTTAAATTGATCGTCAGATACCATGGATGCACAAGTGTTACATAGTCTTTATATTTATCCCCAAATATTTTTCTTGCCGCGGTGTATAGATTAACCGCGAGACGGAATTTGCATGCATAAACGGTGTAATATATTTTTGCGGTTATGCTTTTTAAATCCGCCCGTTTGGATTTTTCCTGTTGCTCTGCCAGCTTTGTTTTAACCGTTCGTCTGATATTAGCTGAAGTTAATAGGGCGATTGGTAAATCATCTTTGCTGGTAAAAAAAACAAGACCTGCCGATGAAGGCAAGTCTTGCATATTACTTTCAACTAAAAAACAATTTTCAAAAATTGTTTCCGTTTGCTGCATCAGACATTCATACCGGATATCGATGTATCAAATACCATTTTCCCGTCAACAACGCCCTGTACAACAGCCGTATATTTCCTGCTCTTAAACTCGGATATAAAGCCAAGCAGATATAATCTTTGCCCCGGCTCAACAGTCCTTCTGAAACTTGCATATTCAATACCTGAAAAACCTATGAATCCTTTAAGCTCATACACTCGCTTAACAAACACACTGGAAAGCTGCGCTGCCGCTTCAATCATTATCACTCCCGGCATTAATGGTCTTTCTGGAATATGGCCGCGAACCCAGAATTCTTTTTCAGTAACGTCTTTATAACCCAAAACCAGAAATTTTTCTTTGTTATACCAGATGATTCCATCCAGATGCTGCATTTCGTATCTTTGAGGATTAACTTCTTCGATTTGCTCTTTAGTGAAAACTCTTTTGTTCAAATCAATTGTGGATAAATCAAATAGTAGTGTCGGCGGCATTATTTACCTTTCTTAAATGTACTAAATAATATGTCTACTAATATTAGGAGATGAAATCTCTAATCAATAAATCAACACACCCCTGCTCTCGTCCATAAAACAAGGATACGAGCGAGTGTCATTTACCCGCACCACACGGGGAATAAGTTTTTCATCGGTTGAATAAATTATACCAATGGCCTACACCAATGGTATTATTCAACGACTCTCATTTCGAGAACTTTGTTTCTGACAGCTTGAGAAGCTTGTTTAATCTGCTGCATCTGTTTGCGAACTCTCGTGCCGGCAGCCTTGTTTCCGCCTTCAGCCTTTTTGATATCGCTGTCTGCTTCTTCAATCAGTCTTTTTAGTTCTTCGTATTCCTGCATAATCATAGCCTCCATTCTAATTAATGGTTCATTTTCATAAAACTTTATACGCTTATTCTTCTGTTGTCAACAAATTCTGCGTTTTTAAAGCAAAAAACCTATTATCTTTGTTTTTGACAAAAGAACAATGCTTACTTAAAGAGCTTATTAGTCAAATCCGCTATCTTTTTACCTGCCTTTTGGCATTGCGAAACTACCCGTTCATCAGGTTTATTGATAGAAACCGGTCCATAATGATCACCTATTGGTTCGCCCGGCACTATCATTCCATGAATAAGCATTGCCTCGAGAATACCCATAATAGTTGTTTCATTGCCGCCGCCGATGTTTGCCGAGCTCGAAAACGCCCCGCCAACCTTACCTGCCAGCCGGCCATGCTTACTTACAGAATCGGTCAAAAGTTGCATAATTTGCGGTGCCATTTGTCCATAATAAGTTGGGGAACCTATGACAATTGCGTCACTCGCCAGTAAATCATCAACTTTCACCTGCTCAACTTTCTTGCATTCGGTCGATAAGCCACTTTCATTCATGGACTTAGCAATAATATCCGCCATTTTCTGTGTATTTCCGGTTCTCGAATAATATACAACCAAACCTTTTGCCATAATCAGCTCCTTTCGATATTGGAATTTGTACCTTGATTATTGGTTATTTCAAATTGTATTTTTGTACCTTGGTTATTGGTCATTTATTTGTAATTTGTACCTTGGTTATTTTAATTTGATACGTTCGTTTTGCACGTTTTTTCCATTTTTAATATTCTTGACTGCAAATTAGCTTATACTATAATGTTTATCTTTCATAAGGTCTTAGTTGAACAAGATTTATCTTATTTAATTTTAATTCGTGTCGGAGCGAAGCGCAGATTCGTGGTTGATAAATATTATGAACGAAAATAATCAAAAATTAGATTTTGTACGTCAAATAGTAGCTGATGATTGCCAAAGCGGCAAATGGGACGGCCGGGTTGTTACCCGTTTCCCCCCGGAACCAAACGGCTATCTTCACATCGGCCATGCTAAAAGCATCTGCCTCAATTTCGGTATCGCAAAGGAGTTTAATGGTAAATGCCATCTTCGTTTTGATGATACTAACCCCGAAAAAGAAGAGCAGGAATACGTTGACTCAATAAAAGAAGACGTTAAATGGCTCGGCTGGGACTGGGGCCAAAATCTTTTCTTCGCATCCGATTATTTCCAGCAAATGTACGACTGGGCAATTGAACTGATTAAAAAAGGCAAAGCCTATGTTTGCGATTTGACAGGCGAGGAAATCCGCAAAACTCGCGGCACTCCAACAGAGCCCGGCAAAGAAAGCCCATATAGAAATAGAAGCGTTGAAGAAAATCTTGACCTTTTCGAAAAAATGCGCAAAGGCGAATTTCCCGACGGCTCAAAAACCCTCCGCGCAAAGATTGACATGGCAAGCCCGAACTTCAATATGCGCGACCCCGTTATGTACCGCATCGTACATGCGACACATCACCGCACAGGCGATAAATGGTGCATTTACCCGATGTACGATTGGGCGCATGGCATTGAAGATTCATTAGAAAAAATCACGCACTCGATTTGCACACTCGAATTTGAAAACCATAGACCCCTCTACGATTGGTTCCTCGATCAATTGGGAGTCTATCATCCGCAGCAAATCGAATTCGCGCGTTTGAACCTGACATTCACAGTAATGAGCAAACGCAAACTCCTGCGCCTTGTGCAGGATAAATTTGTCAATAGCTGGGACGACCCGCGAATGCCGACAATCAGCGGTATGAGGCGCCGCGGCTTTTCGCCCGCAGCAATCAGAAATTTCTGCGAAAAAATTAGCGTTAATAAATTTAACAGCACAATTGATTTTTCATTATTGCAGCATTGCCTCCGCGAAGAGCTGAATAAATCCAGCCCGCGTGTAATGGCAGTCTTAAATCCTGTTAAAGTTGTGATTGATAATTATCCGCAGGATAGCGTTGAATATCTCGATGCAATTAATAATCCTGAAGACCCGGCAGCGGGCACAAGACAAATTCCATTCTCAAGAGAAATTTATATCGAGCGCGATGATTTCATGGAAGAGGCACCTAAAAAATTCTTCCGCTTAACTCCCGGTAGAGAGGTACGCCTGCGCTATGCGTATTTCATCACGTGCACAAGCGTGGTGAAAGATTCGGCCGGAAACATTACAGAAATCCATTGCACGTACGACCCCGCGACAAAAGGCGGCGATGCACCCGATGGCAGACAAGTAAAATCGACTCTGCACTGGGTCTGCGCGAAAAATGCTATTGATGCCGAAGCCAGAATGTATGACCATCTGTTCACAAGAGAAAATCCTGATGAGGCAGAGGAAGGCAAGGATTTTGTTGCTTACCTTAATCCGAATTCCTTAACGGTGCTGCCAAATATCAAAGCCGAACCGTCTTTGAAAGATGCGAAAGTTTTAAGCAGATGGCAGTTTGAGCGAATGGGCTATTTCTGCGTTGACCCCGAAAGCAAAGATGGAAAACTGATTTTCAATCGCACCGCAACTTTACGCGACGAATGGGCCAAAATCCAGCAAACACAAAAATAAACGGATAAGAGAATTTCCTTGTTAATTTCAAAAATCTTTGCTGGCAGCCATAATTGTATTTTTAATTAAGAATTAATAATTCAAAATTAAAAATTGTATCAAAATCCCTGCCAGATAATTCTAAAGCCCACTAGCGCCAGAACTACAGACAGGATTTTTATGATTATACTGCCGTGAATTTTTTGCGACAATGCCGCCCCAACCTGCGCGCCTCCGATTACACCCGCCGAAAGAAGCAGGATTATTTTCCACTGCCCCGCAAGGTCTCCGTTGTAAATATGAACAAGCGTTCCGAAAAAAGTCATGATCGCAAGAGTGAAATGACTTGTCGCGGTCGCGAAATGCACAGGAAATTTCAAAAGATAGACCATCATAGGCACATGAATGATTCCGCCGCCGATTCCCAGCAGGCTGGAAATCAACCCGGTAAATGTGCTGATTGCCATTCCAGCCGGGATATTATATTTTGGAAAAGTTTTCGCTTCGTGTTCAGGCTTGAGCATTTTGCGAGCCGATACAAAAAGATAGATCCCCATAAGCAGCAGGATTGTACCGAATATAATATTGAAAACTCTTTGCGGAATGTATTGAATCAAGTACGCACCCGCTATTGCGCCGGGTACCGCAGCCGCCGCAAACAGCAAACCCGCTCTGTAATTTATGCGTTTCATTCGGGCGTATGCGATACTTCCCGAACTGGAATTAACACAGATCACAGCCAATGAAATCGCCGTAATCACAGCCGGGGTCTTGTCTTTGCAGCAAAAAAGCAGAACCGGTATCATCAGAAATCCCCCGCCGACGCCGATTAAGGTGCCAATTATACCAACTGATATCCCGAATAAAATCCAGCCTGCATACTCGAACATTATATTTTATTTCCATGCATAATATTTTTATTTTACTTCAACAATCTCAAATACAATATAGTGATTTGTTGAAAGTTCACCATTTTTTATTCCCACAAACTTTTCTTTTTCAATCTTCGGCGGAAAATCTCTGTCAGGCAGGTTTAAAAAAGCGATAAGGCTGCCCACTTCGATTTTATCATCAGTGAAAAGCTCTTTTAGTAATCTTGCTCTGCATCGATATTCTTCCGGAAGCAGAAATTTTAATCTATTGATATTAAAATCCTCTATATAAATCGGTCTGCCATTGTATTCAGAAAGCTTTTTAACTGTAGGCCTCATATCTATGAAATCGCAGCTATTATCATATCTCCCGCCCACATAAACAGATTCTCTGGCTAAACCTCCATCCTGAATAAATTTATAAAAGTAGTTTGTACTTATCGCAGCGATATTGGCAATGATTATTATTGTACCAATCGCGAACCTGATTTTTTTTGGGCAGGCAGCAAGTGCTGACGCGAAAACTAAAGGTACAAACCATAACGGCAAAAGCCAAATTCTTGAACCAATCAATCCGCCCGGCGTAATAGCCGCTGTACCAAGAAAGCTCAAAATTGTACAAGACGCTGCCGCAATCCATAATTTTTTATGTTCAAATGAAACTTTACGAAAAAAAAGAATTCCAATCGAAGCGAGCAGACATAAAGGTAATATCCTGTTGAATGGAAAAATTATTTCGCCGCATGCTCGTATATAAAGAGCATCGCCGCCCAGTGTGTTTATGAAATTTAAAATCGCTGCTTGAAAATCTGGGCGTATAGCTCCCCCACCGGTTGGCAACAAAGGATAGCCAAGAAAAACAGCAGCCCATAATTTAGGTAAAGCGCCGATGATTACACCCAGCGAGAACCATAATATTGGGATAATCATTTTTGCCGGGTTTGTCTTTGATAAAATCAGATATACAATTATGACGGTCAAAGCCGAAGGTACGAAAACGATGTGATTCCAGCAGCCAAGGAAAAATGAAAAGCCTGTTAAAAAATATCCACTCCTGCTGACCCATTTCGATTTTCCCTTGATGCCAAGGACATAAAAACACCAGATTCCGCCAAAAAGAAATAGCGGATTCATTGCATAATTTTCGCCCGCGATTCGCGCCATGATCACAAACGCAGGCAATGTCACAAGAAACCAAAGTGTCCAAAAAGCTTCGCGCGGAAACATGCGCCTTAAGACATCTATGTATGCGCATACCGAAACCAGATTAAAAATCACGCCGCTAAGTCGAAGCGACCAGATTGACTCGCCGAAGATACTGAAAAAAGCGGCAATTATATAAGAATGTATTGGTGATGTATAAAAATTGAAGTAACCTCGCAGCGGCCGAAAACCCGCTTGTATCTGTTCCGCAAACAGGCCAAAGGTTGCCTCATCACGATGAAGCCCCGCTATATCCGACAGCCGGAACAATAAAAAAAACGCTCCAATTCCAATTGGCACTGCCCATCTTATCAGACAGATTGAATTAAGTCCAAGTGATCGTACATAATCTGTTTCTTGCTCTGCGATTTCTTCAATCCTTACCGTTATTATTTTGCGACATGAACCGAATCTTATAGATTTTATTTAAAATATTATTATACTCTCAAGAGTAATAAAGTACAGAAATTTAGAAGCATAAAACTTTTCTTACTTAATGAAAATTTTGGCTTTTGATTTATGAAATGACTGCGTATGATATATTCATAATTTTTAATTTGTGAGTATGGTAGTTATAGGAATTATTCCGTGTTAATCAGTGTCTAAGATATGTTTGAAAAATTCTATAGAGCCTTGTTTTTTTCCATATTTTCCGCGATAGGCGTACTGGCCGTAGCGATTGCGGTTCTTGGTCCGGAATGGAAAGGTCTCTATAAAATCAAAGCAGCGGCTATTCAGTCCGACCGGAACAATCAAAAAATCTCGCAGCTTTTAACCGACCATCAGGAATTAATAAACCTCATTAACACCGATCCCAACATTCTACGCCGTCTGGCACAGGTCGAGCTTGGCGTAGACCCAAACGACCCAAATACTATTTCAGCACAAATAACATCTGATTACCTTTACGATGCCAAAGCGGTTTTAGAACAGCCGCAAGATCCCGTATTGGCTGCCCAGCAAACACCAGACTGGCTTTTACGCGCGACCCTTAAATCGTCCCGAATCGTACTATTCGCAGCAGGTGCAGGTCTGATTCTCGTTTCTTTCGTATGCTTCAGCGCACCGGATCGTAAAACGGATAAAGCTTGATGCGAATAGGACAATTAAACTTCAAACAACCAATGCTCCAGGCTGCTCTTAGCGGCTATACCGATAGAGCTATGCGCATTTTGGCCAGACGCTTCGGATGTGAACTTACTTTCAGCGGCGTTATGCTCGATAAATCCGCCTGCCACAAATCTGTTATGAGGATGAAAAATTATCAAATCAAAGACGATGATCACCCTATCGGCGGACAACTGCTCGGCACAGACCCGAAAATCATGGCACAGGCTGCTCTTAATTTTGTCGCCCAGGGTTACGATATTATAGATTTGAACTTTGCCTGCCCCGCTCCGAAAGTTCTTCGAAGACGCAGAGGCGGCGCGATGTTGGGAAATCCAAAACTTGTGATCGAAATTTTTAAAACCGTTCGTGAAGTCGTAAAAATACCCCTCATGATGAAATTGCGAATAGGTATCGATGAAACCGAAGCTGCACGTGAAGATTTCTGGTATATCTGCGAACATGCAATTGCCGGCGGTGTCGATGCCTTGATTGTCCATGGCAGAACTACATCACAGTATTTCCGCGGCAAAGCGGATTGGTCTGTTATTGCCGAGTTGAAGAAAAAATACCCGCAAACCACAATCATCGGCAGCGGTGATTTGTTCGAAGCTGAAGATATTATCGCAAAAATGAAAACAGCCGCCATCGATGGCATCGCAATCGCACGCGGCGCGATCGGCAAACCATGGATTTTCAAACAAATTATAGAACTTCTCGATGGCCAAACCGAAATATATCAGCCTGATACCCAGGAACAAGGCAGGATCATCCTTGACCATCTTGATATGTTAGCCGAACTATATGAACCTAAAAAACGCGTCTGGTATTTCAGAAAATTCCTCGCGCATTACAGCAAACATCACGCTGGCGAAAAACGAAAGCTGAAAATGGAGCTTGTTACCGCCCACGATGAAGAACAGTTAAGAACCGTAATCAAAACCCATTATGGCGTTTAGTAGTGTCATTGCGATTACAATCCCTTGTATGTTGACAAAAGTCATGGTTAATAATAGTCTCATAGATACTGTAGGTGTTGGTGAGGCGAGCGTAGCGAGCCGAGCAAACACCTACCGACGACGAGAGTTC
>JBDKUM010000180.1:0-7452 GCA_039679715.1 Phycisphaerales bacterium | reverse complement strand
CATGCAATGTAAAGAATAACTTCAGCAAAATGATTAAATTTTGCGGCTATACGAGCTGGGATCAAAAATATACAAACAATAACGGTGTAGGCGGTTCCCACGAGCCTGTTGCAACAGAATGGGAAATGACCGAACTTTTGACTGCGTATAATACTTATCAGGAAGCTGATTCGGTGCCACAGAATTACTTCTGTAATGCATCATTCTTCAATGGGCTTATGCCGGCTTTAAAAGGGCGAAGATATGTGCAAAATCCTGCACCGACATATAATGATCTTGTCGCAAAAGGATATATCAATCAAAACGGTACAGTAGCGAACAACCATTATATTCTGCTGTATCAGGGTGATTATGATAGTGCATCATGGCTTCCAAGCTGGCTGGGTAATGATAGATATAATGATCCTAACCGCGGGAATGTTTATTGCAGTTGGGGTATAACGCCAAATTCAATAGACCGCGTCTCGGCGGTGTTTGATTACATGTACCGCCACAAAACAGCAAAGGATTTCTTTATGTCGGCTGATTCTGGTGCGGGATATATAAACCCGTATCAATTATCCGGAACACGGAGCCCGTCGGGGTATTCCAGCGGAATTCCTATTTGGCAGGAGCACTGTCGTAAATATTTTAGAATGCTGGACTATTCTATTTGTGGATGGCTGCTTAATGGTAATTTTCCGCTGCCGACTTCTGCAGATGCCTTGAATTTTGCTCCATTCAGTGGTGATGGTGTAGGATTGGATTGGTCTTCTTGGTCATCTCCGACACAATCACTTGTTTCAAATATTCCGGCTATTGCCCGTACGCAGCCGGATGATCCGACTTTGAGCAGAATACAAGATGTATATTCCTCCGGAGTCAGATTTGACTGGTTCCGTACTGTTCTGTGGTATCCAAGCAAGATTTATGAATTCGAGAAAAGTGCAGGCTCACAGCATAAATTTGTCGATGTTTATACTTTCTATTATCTTTTCAGATATTATAAAGGCGGCAATAATAATTATCGTGCTACGTGGATGGGAGATAATATTCCAAGGATATTGGAAAAAGGGAAAAACTATCCTGTAACGATAACAGTTCGTAATGATGGTTGGGATACTTGGTCAGAAGCAGGGGGTTATCGGCTTGCATACGCTATAGTACCAAAAGGAACTGAACCTGATGCCGGCGATTATGATGTACACGGGCGTTACACTATAAACGATACTGTAGCCCCCGGCCAAAGTTTTACTTTCGATGCCAACATAGTTGCGCCGAGTACTACCGGCGATTATGACATTTACTATGACATGGTTCGTGATAATGTAACATGGTTTAGAGCAGCAAATAATATAGAGTGGCAAAATAGTCTTATCGTCGCCAATAATGAATTGGATATAGATACAGATGGTGATGGTATTCCTGATGTAATAGAAGACCGTTCCGGAACTTTATTCTGGCATCCGGATGACAACGTACAATGCGGAGATATGGGGTATCTCACTTCCGACGTTTCAGGTGCTGCAGGCGTTAAAGATTGTTATGTAAATCTGTACGATCTGGCCGCTATAGCCTCTGAATGGCTCAATCGAAATCAGGAATCTGTGTGCGACTTTACCGGTCAATCATCTGTGCCGGATCAGTCAGTAGATTTTTATGATTTTTGTGTGTTAGCATCCAATTGGATGGAGTGTACTAACCCGGCAGATTATAATTGCTGGTAGGCTATATCATTCAATCTTTCTTTATGAGATTATTGTTCGAATCATAGTTCGAGTATTCCAGTTTATAATGCAAAGGAATTCATTATGAGTAAATTTATGTTTGTTAGGAATATTAAATATGTTTTCTTCGGATTGTTATTATCTTTTGGCGCAGAAACTTTAGCAAATGTGAGTTTACCAAAGATATTTGGCAATGGGATGGTATTGCAGCAGGGAATGGAACTGCCGTTCTGGGGCTGGGCCGACCCTAATGAAACCATTACAGTTGCTATCGGCAATAACGAGACGCAAACAATTGCAAACAGTAAGGGTGAATGGAAAATCAAACTTTCAAAAATGTCCGCGGGCGGTCCAGTCGAAGTATTAATTAAAGGCAATAACACTATTGTGTTGAAGGATGTATTGATTGGTGAGGTGTGGATTTGTTCGGGCCAGTCAAATATGGAGATGGGTATTGACGTTGTTAAAAATGGTAAGCAGGAAATAGCAGAAGCAAATTACTCGAAAATCAGATTGTTTAAAACACAGAGAATCGCATCAGGTTTGCCTCTGCAGGATTTTGCGAATCATGGAGAAGAATATGAGACATGGCATGTATGTAATTCGAAAAATATTTCGACGGGAGGTTGGGGCGGATTTTCGGCAGTTGCTTATTTTTACGGCAGAGAACTTCACAAAAAACTCAATGTGCCTGTAGGTTTAATCGATACTAGTTGGGGTGGTACTCGTATCGAACCCTGGACGCCTCCGGTTGGTTTTGGTCAGGTTTCACAGTTGAATAGTTATGTAAAAGAAATCGAACAGAAGAATAATGAATATAACCAGGCAGTACCTGATGCCTTGATAAAACTTAAATCATGGATTAATGAAGCACAAACAACAGTTGCTAAAGAAGGCACAATCAATGCACCGCCATGGCCGCGGCATGCACTTGCTAAACCAGAGGCTCCGACCGGATTATATAATGCAATGATTAATCCTCTTGTGCCATTTGCGATTCGCGGCGCGATATGGTACCAGGGAGAGGGTAACTGCGGAGAAGGAATGCTTTATTATGAAAAAATGAAATCGCTGATAGGCGGCTGGAGGACAGTATGGCAACAGGGAGATTTTCCATTCTACTTTGTGCAGTTGGCGCCTTTTAGATACAGTCAAGGCGAAAATTTGCCCTGGATATGGCAAGCCCAATTAACAAGTCTTTCAATTCCAAATACAGGGATGGCAGTGATTACGGATTTAGTAGATGATACTATGAATATTCACCCTGTTAATAAGCAGGATGTCGGGAAACGGCTGGCATTGTGGGCGTTAGCAAAAGACTACGGCCGCAAAGAAATAATTTATTCAGGGCCGTTGTATAGGGAAATGTCGATTGAAGGTGGATCTATAAGAATTTTCTTTGATGGTGTTGGAAGCGGTTTAACAACTCGTGACGGAAATGCCCCTGATTTCTTTGAGATTGCCGGGGCTGATATGAAGTATATGAAAGCTAATGCTAAAATAGAAAACAATACGGTAGTTGTTACAAATACTGAAATAAAGAATCCCATTGCCGTACGTTTTGGATGGAATGAACTGGCAATGCCGAATCTTATGAATAAGGAAGGGTTGCCCGCATCACCCTTTATTTCAGAAATCAAATAACTCCCGGTAAGGCGAAAATCTGTGACTATAAAAAAGGATCTTATTGATATGAAGAAAAAATTGACAATACTAATTTTGTTTATTCTTTCTGATATTTCATTAGCACAGCAAATGCCTTTGCTCACTTACACACCATTGTCTGATGAGGCAAAGGAAACAAATCAGCTCGAGCAATATAAAAATATACCTATAACTACAAAAGACATTTCTTTAGATGGTGCAGTGCTCGAAATTAAAGTTCCTGCCAGGGCTAATGCTTATGATGTTATTCCAATTAATTACACTTTAAAAAGAAAACCATATGATGGCGGCTGGTTTGCAGTTGAGGCGGTTTCTTTGGAAGACGTCAAAAAGGTAAATGATAAACCTCTTTATGACTTGTCTGTTCCGGGAAATATGAATGTAAAAATAGAATACCTTGGCAGCATAAGTGCAGATTGTCAGAATGATAAATATATACCTCTTGGTCCTGATCCTAATACACCTATTAGCCCATTTCCTCCTTATAAGCGGGATGAAATGGTTAAATCATCTACAATCAGAGCTGCAGATGCAATCTGGTTCAAATTCCGTATCACCAACACCGGAGATACTATTCTTGACCCTGAAGGTTTCGCGGGTTGTTTCGCGTCACCATATCTGACGAAGTTTGATGATAAAGATGAAGTCGAATGGAAAGCCCAGCCGGTAAATCTTTTTGAGCGTTTTCTTAAATATCTATATCCCGGAGAATCAGTGGAGTTGTGGACGAATTTTCACTGTCCTAAATTGGAATCTAATTCAGGTCTTGTGCCCGGCAAATACAGGATAGACTATCGTCTCGTTTGCAGATTTTATGATAGATATGATTGGATGGCTAATATATGGTCAGGCACTGAATTTGCCAGGCTTGAGGTTCCTATTACAGTATCAAAGAATTTTTCACAAACTCCTGTTCAGACCACAATGAAAATGGTTGCCCCGGAAAATCATATGCCCGGCTACTTCGCAAAATTCGAAGAGTTTATGACGAGTTTTAATATTTATCCATATAAATTCAGAGAAGATACTGTTAAGGATACTATCTTTCTCCAGGTAGCATCATGGACAAAGGTTGTAACTGTTAAATTAATATCTAATCGTCCCGATGGGATTTCTGTTGTAAGAGTACCAATAGAAATCAGTACGGATTCGATGGCAATAAAATACAATCCTCGAAATAATATGGTTCTTAATCGTAACGGTATCGAAGAACCTATTATTATTTCACAATCAATGCCTGGTATGAGAAGTGGATTTCAACTTGGGCCTTTTCCTGAAAAGCACATGATGGAATATCTTCAAGAACAAAAAGATTTAGGAATAAACTTAATCAGCAACACAGCAGGCAACTGGTGGATTCCTGAAATAAACGGCAGAAAAAATGTAGAGTTGAGCAGTGCCTGCTATAAATATTTTTATGATGTGCTTATTCGTAAACTTGATATGAAGGTTATCGGCTGGAGCTTATATCCGCCATCGGGACCTGGATGGTACGTCAATGCCCAGCCTCTGATGGGGAAAATGATTGATTACGCAAAAGGCGGAATTGGCGGATACCAATCAGACTTGGCTCCAACCGAGTTCGTGGATTTGAGCGACCCTATCGTGCCGGAAGTTATTGCCGCCTGGGTTAAATATCAATACCAGCGCTGGGGTGATACATGGTACACTACTCGTGATGGCCGTGTTCCAATAGAAATTGAGGACACCTGGGGCTGGCTAAGAGATGATATTAATATTCGTTATGCTGTCGGTCCGCTGGGAATAAAAGAATTCAAAGCATGGGTGAAAGAAAAATACGAAACAATAGAAAAAACGAATGCAGCCTGGAATTCAAAATATAAAGATTTCAATGACATAAATCCGCAGTTAGGAAAAGCAGAGAAGGGTGGATATTGCTATGATGATCCTAATCTCGTCTTTTTTGATTTTTCGCCTGCATGTGAAGATTGGGATATCTTCCGCACGGAATTGCGAATGAAAATTCTCCGGCAGGCGAATGAAATTATTCGTAAAACAATTCCAAATGCGGAATTATCTGTTCGAACTGAAGGTGCGAATCTGGTTATCAGGGGTGATGGTAAATCTGATGACATACATTCTCGTCATGTTTATTATTCGCAGCGGCGCAATGCAATGGTCTATGATGTTGTGAAACAGAGAGACATTTTGCATTTCTATAGTGATTATATAAATCTGCCTTATAGTCAGACTCAATGGCGTCAGGCTATGAGTGAAATGGTTTCTGACGGTATTATTCCGATGTTTCTTCCGGCATTTGGTCACATGCGAGACACTTTATTAAATCAATATTATGGTCTTGAATATACAGCGAATTATAATCTTCAACAACCAGGTAATGGAATTATGGTACATTGTTTGAGGGCGGCTTACCCATGGTGGAAAGCTACCTACGAAGAAGGCGGGGCGCCAGGAATTATCTGGGCTGATTACCTCTGTGACGGCTTTGCCACCGAAACTCAAAAAAGAGAGTTAAAGCTGCTCTCCGAAAATTTCAAAAAAATGAATATTAAGAATAACAATAATTAATAAGAATTATTTTTATGTATCTGAACATCACTGAAATAAAGAATTCAATCGATAAAGATTGGGCTTTGACGCAAAATGGTTACAGCCCCGAAAGTATGGATGAACGCAGTTGGGAATGCCTATTGGCCATATCGAACGGTTATGTAGGGATTAAGGGGAGTGTAGAACTTGCTACGCTCTATCGAGACCCGAAGACTTATTTTGCCGGGGTATTTGATAAGCCAGATACCCGTGAAATAAAAAAAGTATTTGGACTTGAGCTTCACAATAAAGCAATTACACCTGCACTGGCGGAAGCTCCTGTATTCAGAAATATTGAGATCCTTAAAAATGGAAGGAGCATAGATCTCTTAAATTGCCGGGTAACTGGGTTTTCACGAACATTCGATTTACGAAGAAATCTGATTTTAAGCAATTATCTGCTTGAAGATTCCCATCAGCATCTTACAAAAGTCACAATACTGTTTTTTGTTTCTAAATGTGATTACGATTATTGTGCTCAGGCAGTTGAAATTATGCCTGTTAATTATTCAGAAGAGCTGATTATAAAATTCATTAATTTCCAGAACACAAAACCAGATTGCCTGCCGCGATTACGAGATTATATATCCCCGACAACCATCGTAAAATTAGAAAACCATAATGACATTGCGTTGATGATTAGTGAGGTTGCCGAAACAGGGACACAAATTCAATTGGCTGCAAAAACCTCCGGCCGCGGCGAGACATTTATGGAAATTTTCGATAACGGCATACGTGAGGGGTTCAGACTTGAAGCAAAGCAGGGGGTTGCTTACAGCTTTACTAAACAGGTTTGCTTTACTACATCTTTGAGCAAAAATCGAAATGGCAATTCAGCTTTGACACTATTGCAGCGGAAGCTCGCGAATTCTATTTCTCTGCATTATAAAAATCATGTTTATTTTTGGCAAAAAGCCTGGAATAACAGCAATGTTAATATTGAATGTGAAAAAGATATAGAACTTGGTACAAAATGGTGTATCTCAAATTTGATACAGCTTGGAACTCTGCAATTTCAGGATACATCCATTGGTGCGACCGGATTATATGGGAATGGTTATTTTGGTCATGTTTTTTGGGAAACAGAACTTTGGCTGATACCTTTTTATATTGCAACAGAGCCGCAGGCAGCAAGAAATCTTTTACTTTACAGATATAAACGTCTCGATTCAGCTCGTCAAAATGCAAGAGAAATGGGTTTTAAAGGCGCAAAATTCCCCTGGACAAGCACTCATACCGGTCTTGATGTTACTCCACCCGACTGGGCGAAAAATTCCAAAAGAGAAATTCATATTTCAGGTGCGGTTGCGTATGCGTTCTGGAATTATTTGCAATGGACCGGCGATTATGTGTTCTTTAATAAATATGGTATTGAAGTCATTGTTGAAACCGCTAAATTCTGGGCTTCAGTTTTCACGAAAGGCGAAGATGGTTTGTATCATCTGGAAAATATTGTTGGACCGGATGAGTACCAGATTAAAGCAGATGATAATTATTATACTCTCTGTCT
>JBDKUM010000179.1:0-2594 GCA_039679715.1 Phycisphaerales bacterium | reverse complement strand
GAAAGATTGAAAGAATGTCGGAATTCTTCCCGGTCCGCAACGTGGTTTATAACGTCAATCATTGCGGACCATGTTTGACCGGAAGGGTTCAAAGAATAATATTTCGAAAACAGTCTTCGAAATTTATTTCTTTTGTACTCGTTTACCATTGTGAATATACGCATAATGCTATTCCAATCCAGCGGACCGTCTCATTTTATCCACGTCATTACTCTCCTCGGGTTTATGCTCTGACAAGCCGGCTGCCTGGCGTGCTGCTTTGAGCATTGGATCTGTTTCTACCTCACCCACAAGATCACCCAGGGCTGCTTTTGCCTTTTTCTGGTCTGCAGCGGATAAACTATCCAACCATGCTTTAAGTTTTGAGTCCATTTATGCCTCTTCTTCCAATTCGCGTCTCCGCGCTTTTTCTTTGATGATTCCGATTTTTGTTTTCGAAAGTTCACACTCACTATTATTTGCCAAAAACGCTTCACTGATTAAATTCGTAGCCACGCCCAAATGCATATACTCATTTACTAGCGCGTCAATTTCATCCTGTTTGTCAATCATCAAATTGAGAAAATTTTCTTCAATATATTTTTTTCGTGCATCTTTTCCGGCAAGGATCTTTTCTAATTTGTCTTTTCGCGGCTCCAGGTATTGAATCCGTGTTTCCAGTGCATTGATCTCATTCTTTTCCGCTTCGGTCAATTTCGGTTCCCGCTTTTTGTCGGCAGAAACAAGATCCTGCATTTTCTTTGCTAATTCATCATATGTTTTCTGTGCTGCTCGTGATAAGTTTTCCATTTCTTTACCTCTTATATCTTTCTGCGTTTGCCCGCCGGCTAATTTTTTATCCAGGTTGCCCTGGTTGATACCGCGTTGCTCAGTAGAAGAGGTGTGCAGGGTGTGCACGGTGTGCACTGTTTTTCCTTCCCCTTTACTATTTTCTTAATAAATAAATAGGTAGTCTCAGACCCTGCACAACCCTGCACACTGCACAAATGATCATATGATCCGCCTTACCCCCAAGTAACCCATAACCGGATTTGAATTTGTACTTCCCTGCTGCCGTTGCCTTGTTTTCTGCAAACCGAACTTCATAAGCAGTTGGGCAAGTTCCTTAGATAGTGTGTTGGTATTGCCGGCTTTATAACCCACGTCCTGCAAGGCTTGGATAATTTCGATGGTCGGCATAAAGTTTGCAGGTGTTTTTTGGATTTCAAAAAGACTTTCAAACGCAGATTGAAGAGGACTTGCAACCTCATAGGTTTGATTGTTCTTTTCAAGCAGATCCAATTCAACCGGTGTCAGTTCGAATGGTTCACCCGTCAAAAATTCTGCATACGCCTGCCCCCAAATTTGATCGGGTGTGAGATTGGCGGTATATCCTTTCCAATCAATGTCATCAATGTGTGCAATTAAGAACCGCCGCGACCCGGAAGGATCACTCAAAAAGCCGGCTCCGCCGTTATTGATAGTGCCAACAAAACAGGCAAGCATCGGGCGCTTTTCATCGGATCGCGCATACGGTGTACGCTCCGTGACTTCCCCCAGGGTGATAAACCCCTTAAGCTCTTCCTGGTCTGCTTTTCGCGCCGTTGCTCCGAATTCTGGTACTTCCCAGATCCATTTCTGTGTAGCTCTAATTCGTGCATCTTTTGCCCCAGGGTTAATTTGCCCCTCGGTAAAGAATCCTTTTACTTTTGGGGAAGAACATAACCATGCAACGAATTTTGATTTACCCTTATTCTGAGGACCATCCAAGACTAATACCGGGCATTGCGCACCTGAAACGACCCGGGCAATTGCCATTATCAGCCAACGCCGCAGCCAGATTTCAAAGAATTTATCAGCTTTGAAATAGCTGCATAGATCCCCAACGTAATCGTGACCATCAAACGATAAAGAGTTTAGGTATTGTTTTATTGGATGATATTTGTTTTCATAAGCGGCAAATTCGATTTCACGGATTGAAATAGCTTCATTACGCGCGCCCTTTGCCCTCAGTAGGCAAAGAAACCTTGATTCTTCAAATCGGTCAAACGGCTTACCGTTTATTTCAACCGCCCGGGTTACTTCATTCAGGGCAAAATGGGAATTCAGATCAAGAAACGCCTGTCTGAAGTCCATGGTTTTCGTTATCGCCCTAGTCGCCATCGCCGCGCCCTTCTACTGCCAAAAGGTATTCACCCTTGCCGCAGTGCGCGCCTCGGGTGGGAACCAATTTACCCGGTTCATCGGTCCAGCCATGTAAATGCCGCTTTCCGCAATACGGGCACTTGACTTCAATCCGCAATGACTTTGTATAAGTTAAAGCCCCGGTTGGCGCGGTTATCCAAGTTCCGATAGGCAAGATCCGCCCAAACGCTACCGGTGTCATTTTTAATTTTGGTACAACGAAATGAACACTATTTGCTATACTGTAATTACAATCCATTTGTTCTCCTGATCCCTGCCCTTACCCACCTGCCCGGTGGGTTTCGGGTTAAATTTGTTGTTACTGTTTCAATAAAAAACCGCCAAGCAAACAGATCGAAAAATCAATCTGTCAGCCCGGCGGGGAATATATAAGCCAGTTCCGGTACTAACACTTGTTTGTATTGGTTAAG
>JBDKUM010000178.1:0-28887 GCA_039679715.1 Phycisphaerales bacterium | reverse complement strand
CGGAGCTTATGAAGAATATGGAACAATCAGTGCGTATTTTCACAGCGATAATTACCCGATATTTAATTATGAATTTACGCCTATCGATACAGTTTTGGATATCGCGGATAGACGGGGCTACAATGTTTATATTGGCATGTATGAGCGGCCTGGTTCGCTTGATGACGAAATTTATAATAACACAGTAACTGTTTCGAACGAGTTAATGAGTAAATACGGTACACATCCGTCCTTTACGGGTTTCTATATACTGCAAGAACCTTTGCTCAACGAAGGTGAAGCCACAGGCAGCCTGAAGATATTCCGAGATGTTACGACGTATTTACATACTAATTTTTCGTCGAAGAAAACAGCTATAGCGCCTTATTTTATAGCCGATGCAAGTGCGCGTTTGGCCGCAAACGGAGGTACACAATGGTGGCATGACCGGACGCCGGCGGAAATGGCGTATCAAGCCAAGCGATTTGCCGAACTTACAGATATTGATTTGATGTTGGTTCAAGATTCTACCTGCTGGGACACAACAGTTGCTCAAATCTCGGCTTATATGTTCGCCATCGCTCCAGAAGTAGAGTCGACGGGCTGTGAATTTTGGACCGATATGGAGATGTTCGCATGGGCGAACAATTACACAGAGTTTGTTCTGGCTCCGATATCCAGAATAGCCGGTCAGATTGCTGCGGAATCGTCTTATAAGAAGGTAATGTTTACGTTCTGGTATATGGATCCCGATGAGCTTGGATATTATCAGCAGATTGATCCGGCCAGAGTACAGTTGTACAACAATTACACAAACGCGTTCATAGTTCCTCCGACCTATGTCGGTCATACAGGCGATTTCTATCCTGACGGAACAGTAACATTTGAAGATTTTGCTCTGTTTGTGGAAAATTGGTTTAAAACAGGTTCCAGTGTTGCGAAGTATGATTTAGTTAATGACGGTACTGTAAATTTCAAAGACCTTGCGAAATTTGTTGAGAACTGGCTTAAATAGATATGTTTTAATAACAAGTATTAAATTGCGATTTGAGAAGGAAAAAAATGCGTATTACAGGGACATTTATAGATGAAATCAGCCATGATATCCCGTCGAATAACTGGAACGCCCAAAAGTGGGCGAAAGAGTTTCAAATAATGCATCATATTGGCATCGACACGGTGATTTTAATTAGAGCAGGTTATAAAAATGTGGCAACTTTTAATTCCAAAGTGCTGAAAAAGCGTATTAATATTCTGCCTGTTTACGAAGATTTAGTCGATTTGTTTCTTGGTCTTGCCGAAGAAAACAGAATGGATTTATTTTTTGGCGTCTATGATTCAGGTGTTTACAGAGCACAAGGCAATTATCAAAAGGAAATAGATATTAATTGTGAATTTGTCGATGAGGTTTGGCAAAACTATGGTCATCGAAAAGCATTTCGCGGCTGGTACCTTTCTCATGAATTAGGAAGAAAAGATTTGCCTGGGCAAAAGTGTATTCAGCACATAGGCATGCATTGCAAAGAAAAATCGCCTGATTTGCCTGTTTTGATTTCTCCATTTTTGCTTGGGGCCAAGCTTGTTAATAATCCTATAAGTCTCGCAGAACACAAAGTAGAGTGGGATGAGATTCTCGCCTCTCTGCGAGGGATAGTAGATATAGTTGCATTTCAGGATGGTCAGGTAGATTATCAAGATCTTGCCGGATATCTCGAAGTTAATTCTGAACTTATACGTAAGCATGGTATGAAAGCTTGGTCAAACGCAGAAAGTTTTGACCGAGATAAACCGTTTAATTTCCCTCCAATCGATTGGAGAAAATTATGGTGGAAACTTTGTGCGGCACAGGAAGCGGGTATGGAGAAGGCGATAACTTTCGAGTTTTCTCATTTTATGAGTCCTCAATCCTGCTGGCCTGCTGCAAAAGATTTATTTGATTGTTACTGTGAACATTACGGAATCAATGTGAATTGCCCAATTACAAAGCCTGTAACAAAAGTTGCTCAGGCATTGTCGAAGCTTGAAAAAATGAAGAGCTTTAACGTAAACAGAGGTGGGCGTGAGGTATTCAGATGAGAATTATTAGCTTGGCCGTAATTGGTGCCGGCTGTAGAGGCAACAACTATGCAAATTATGCATCAGAATATCCTGAAGAAGCAAAGATTATAGGGGTTGCTGAGCCGCGGGATTTTTATCGCAAGCAGATGGCTTTAAAGCATTCAATAAAGCCGGAAAACTGTTTCAATGATTGGAAAGAATTGCTGGCCCGGCCCAAACTTGCGGATGCTGTAATTATCGCGACACCGGATAATCAGCATTTAGAGCCTGCGATTGCGTTTGCCGACAAGGGGTATAACATACTTCTTGAAAAACCAATGACGCAAACTGAAAAGGGATGTCGGGATATAACAGAGGCCGGTTTGCGAAATAATATAATATTTGCTGTTTGCCATGTTATGCGTTATACGGCATATTCACAAAAATTAAAGTCTCTGATCGATAGCGGTGTAATTGGCGAGTTGATATCCATTCAGCATCTTGAGCCTCTTGGCTACTGGCATCAGGCACATTCTTATGTTCGCGGAAATTGGAGGAATGAACACGAATCAACTTTTATGCTTATGGCCAAATCCTGTCATGATTTAGATTGGTTAAGATATATTGTCGGGACTCGCTGTTCAAAAATTTCTTCTTTTGGCAGCTTAAAACATTTTGTCAAAAAGAATAAACCGATAGGCGCCTCTTCAAGGTGTATGGACTGCAGTTGCGAGTCTCAGTGTCCGTATTCGGCCGGGAAAATTTATCTCGAAAGAGCAAAAAGGGGTGAATATGGATGGCCTGTCGATATACTTACTGCTGATTTAACTTTGGACGGTGTAACTAAAGCGTTAGAAACCGGACCATATGGAAGATGTGTATATGAATGTGACAATAATGTGGTTGATAATCAAACCGTAAATATGCTTTTTGAAAATGGTGTTACCGCGGTCTTTACAATGACGGCTTTTACCAAGGCGGCTGACCGCAAAACCCGTGTTTTCGGCAGTCGGGGGGAATTGTATGGCAATGGTTCGATTATCAAGCACCATAATTTTTTAACAGATGAGACGATTGAACTTGATGTTAATCAGTCGGATGGGACTATCAATACAGGTCACGGCGGAGGGGATTACGCTTTGATGAAAAGTTTTATCACAGCTTTGGTTAAAAATGATAAAAGCTATATACTTTCAGGGCCTTTAGAAACTTTGGAAAGCCATCTGATGGTTTTTGCCGCTGAAAAGGCCAGACATCAAAGCTCTGTCATAGAATGTAATCATTAAGGAAATAATAGGATTTTGGTTAGAAAGGAAGTATATGAGACTTTGTTGTGTAGTCCTTTTGCTATTTGTGGCGCTCAATTCTTTAGCAAGCGGGGCCGATTCTGTTCAGGCTTATCGAACCTTAAATGCAGAAGTTTACAAAGACAAGATGATGGGCGGCTGGCTTGGACAGATGGCAGGCGTATCTCTGGGCGCACCAACGGAAGTTAAAGCTTGCGGTGTTTTATTTCCAGAAAATGAAATTCCGAAATGGACGCCCGATGTAATCAACGGAAGTTTCGAGCAAGATGATTTATACGTTGAAATGACCTTTCTAAGGACGCTTGAGGTGTATGGTCCTGGTGTATTGCAGCAGCAGGCGGCTATTGATTTTGCTAACAGCAAGTATATTCTTTATGGCGCCAATTTCGAAGGTCGCCACAATCTCAGAAAGGGCATCGCTCCGCCAGATTGCGCGCATCCAAAGTTTAATAAAAAAAACGGTGATTTAGATTATCAGATTGAAGCTGATTTTTCAGGCCTGATAGCTCCCGGTATGCCTCAGTATCCAATCGAGGCGGGCGAGAAATTTGGAAGATTTGTATGCTATGGCGATGGTGTTTATGGCGGACAATTTGTCGGGGCGATGTATAGCGAGGCATTCTTTGAGACAAATATCGAAAAAATCATACGTACAGCTCTTAAGTCGATACCTTCGGAGAGCAGGTATGCTCGTTGTATAAATGATATTTTGATGTGGTATAAAGAAAATCCGGATGATTGGAAAAAAACATGGAAATTATTGACTGATAAATATTATTTAGGTGCAGGGCATAAGGCACCCGATTGGGATATCTCCGCTGTTTTGAATGGAGGTTATGTTTGTATAGGCCTGCTGTATGGACAATCAGACCCTGATAAGACAATTTCGATAGCAATTCAATGCGGGCAGGATTCTGACTGTAATCCTTCGAGTGCCTGTGGCGTTATTTTCACAGTATTAGGTAACAATGCAATTCCTGCAGAGTATAAGACCGGAATGGATCAGACGAAAATTTTCTCATTTACAAATTATACATACCCTCAACTAGTGGATGTTTCAGACAAATTGGCCAGACAGATTATTACGCGGGGAGGCGGAGAAATCAAAAAAATGCCGGATGGCAGCGAACTTTTTTACATTCCAAATTTAGAGGTAAAACCTTCCAAATTAGAATGCTCAGCAAATCCTGGTCCGATTGTAAATTCCGTTTTTACTGAGGAGGAAATATCAAAGATAACAGAGCATGAACCTGAGTTAGGCAAGAAGATTGGCGATGAGAATGAAATAACCAAGTTAATACCCGGCTGGGAAATAGAAAATGCCAGAAAGGGCGGTTCTAATTTTTATGAATCGTATGGTGCTCACAAGACCTGCCTGGAAACTATCCCGCCTGATATGGGGCGGGCCATTCTTTCATCTCAAATTATGGTGGGACCCGGAAAAACACATGTGCATGTTGCTGTTTGCCATTATTTTATGGGGGATTTTATGCTTTTAGTCCGGGCAAATGGAAAAGAATTGCTGCGACAATTTGTTACCAAGGATGTGACGAAAGATTACCTCTTCGAAACAGATGTGGATTTGTCAGATTTTGCGAACCAAAAAGTAAAATTAGAGTTGATAAATCAGGCTAATGGTCTGGGTTATAAACAAGCGTATTGGCTCGGTGATAAAATTAAAATTATAATGGAATAACGTATGCGTAATTTGTTAAAAAAGGATTTCAAATTTCTTTGTTATTTAATCATTGGCCATATTTTTGTTGAGGCGGCAATGTGCGATTTGGCTGTTTCCAATGGTATGGTGGGGGTACGGTTTAACAATATTTCGAAAACTATCGAAATTACGGATACAGAAATCGGAACGGTGCTTTATAACGGCGTAATTGCCATCAGTGATTCAAGTACCGCTGACAGAGCTTTGCCGGTTACCGCTGATGTAAACTCTGTTAATGGAGAGCTTATAATTAACGCAGATAATGAAGTGAAAATATGGGCTAAGTGCGAACAAGGAGACATAGTAACCATAATCGCACAAAGTGCGGGCGGAAAGTCACTCCAATTTCGCAGTTTTTCATCGTCGGATTCAGCGATTCCCGCAATAAGTCAGAAAGCCAGAGCAACGGATCGAAACGTACTTTTCACTACCCTGGGAGCAGCAGAACTTAGTTCAAATGCTCTATTCGATATCAGCCGGGATTGTCTGCTTGTAGTCGAATCTTCAGCAGGAGTTCAGTGGCGATGGGACAACGGCTGGCAGATACAAACCGGTGTAAGTAGTAAAGAACTTACGGTTTCCATTAAAGTAAATCGTCATTATTACAGGGACGAGCTTGGTCTTGGTTATTTTGCGCCATTGCAAAAGACCAGTTTCTGGGGCACCGCTCCTGTTGTTGCTCTTACGTGGTACGGCATTAACACATATGGCGGTGACAGCAAACAGAAAAAAGAATGGCTTTATCCCCAGATCGATTTCGTTGCTCAAAATTTATTACCTTATGCCGGCAAAATGGTTTTCCAGCTTGATGACAATTACTATTTCAATGATGATAAATATATGCGTGAAATCTCGGATTACATTCGATCAAAAGGGATGATTCCGGGCATCTGGTTCACACCTTTTTCTATAGCACCGAGAAGTGTTGCAGAGTCGCATCCTGCCTGGTTTTTGCATGATAACAACGGCAAATTGCTGACCAGCTTTGGTGGATGCAACTGGGGTTATAAGGCCGACGATCAGCCTTATATATTAAATGTTCACGATCCGCAAGCAGCAAGCCAATGGTATAAAATGTTTTGGAGCAAAGCAAGCATGACCTGGAATTATGATTACTTCAAACTGGACGCGGCTTTAAATGCTTTCGATGCTTATAATACCTCTATCGAAGGCGGCGGACCTTACGGATACCGAAAAGGCCTTCAGATTGCAAGAGACATAATCGGCCCTGACAAATTTATAAATAATTGTTCACCGGGGCCCATTGCCGCGGCGATCGGCCTTATTCAGGGATCTCGCATTGGACTGGATAGTGCTGCCTGTGATCACGCAATAGATGTAATGCAGCGATGGAATTTTCTTAATAATATAGTCTTATGGTGCGATGCTGATGCTATTGCCAATTCTTACCAAAAGCCTACGGAGATTATTCGTTCGAATGTTACCGCCCGTGCTCTTACCGGTCAGCAATTCCTAACAGACGATATGTGGACACGAATGCCCGCACCTGCTATTAAGATTATGCAAAAAGGTATGCCAGTGCTGGATATTCGGCCGGGAAACCTGTACAAGATCGAAAACTGGCGAGACTACGATATATTTGACCTTAAAATTGCTAAGGAATGGGGCTCATGGGATGTGGCGGCGTTGTTTAATTATAGCGGAGTTGCAACATCGAAAATTCTGGACCTTTCACGACTTCGGCTCACTTCTGAATATCTTTACGTTTTTGAGTACTGGAGTTCAAAGTATCTGGGCAGATTTGACCGCAATGCGAAACTGCAGCGTTACTTAATGCCTTATGACGTCGAAGTATTTGCGATTGTTCCTGTTTCAGATAATAAGCCGACTCTATTAAGTACAAGCAGGCACATAAGTCAGGGATCGCTTGATATCGACAATATAAAATATACAGGCGATGTAAATGATTGGATTGTAAGCGGTACTTCAGAAAACCTTGTTGCTGGTGAAAATTATCAATTGGTTTTTACCAGTTTCAATTACAAGCCCGTCAATGTTAAAGCCGATGTCAACAGTACGGTCGATTCTAACAACGGCATAGTACGTTTAAATTTTGTGCCGAAATCATCCTGTCTAAACTGGAGAATCGAATTTGCCCATATCAGTAAACCGACATTGCAGTTGACACCCGAACAGACACAGATGAAACCAGGTGAATCAGTCCAGTTTGAGTTAGCAAACCCGGATGCTAATGCGGCAGATTGGCGTATTTCAATCTCTGATCCCCGTATTAACATCGGTCCTGTCTCCGGCAGGCTCGCCCCCCATGAGTCTATCAAACTTACTGCTGTCGCAGATATAAACAGTTTTTCAGAACCAGGTCATTACAAAGCGATGCTTAGTGTTATCGATGCTGTTTCAGGAAATACCCGGTGTCAATCTAAAATTATCATACCTGTATTGCAAAAAAATCTTGCCGCGAATGCAAAAATAAGAGTTTCTACTTGTGAGACTGGATTCGACCCTAACTTTGCAACCGACAGCGATTCACATACAGCCTGGTGCAGCACTGTAAAAGATAAAAACGGTGCATGGATTGAGCTTGTATGGGATAATCCGGTAACTATTAACCGGGTTGTGTTGGATGAATTTACTGGTCAGTTCACACAAATACAGGAATGGCATTTGGAGATTGAACAAGCCGGTACTATGACATCAATTAAGCGCGGGACATTTGTTGATAGACGCAAAGCCATCCAGCTTGACAATCCCTGCCTGACATCACGAATCAGGTATGTAATTGACAAGGCGATAAATATGCCCGGGTTATGGGGAATTGAAGTTTTTGAAAAATAGATTAAGGAAAATAAAATGGCCTTTTGGGATTGGTTAATTGTCGGATGTTACATTATTATACCTCTTGGCATTGGTGCGTACCTTAGCAAAAAAGGCGCGTCAGGCGTAAGCGAATTCTTTGTCGCCGGACGGACGTTAAGTTGGTTTGTTGCGGGTACAGGTATAGTTGCAACGACTTTTTCTTCTGATACGCCGCTAATGGTTGCGGGTATGTCTCGGAAAATTGGAATTTTTGACAATTGGTTCTGGTGGTCTGCTGCTATCGGTTATGTGGCTTCGGTATTTTTCTTTTCCAAGTTGTGGCGGCGTTCTGAAGTGATAACCGACATCGAATTTGTAGTAAAAAGGTACGATGAAAGCAAGAGCAGAAATTTCTTAAGGATTTTCAATGTGTTTTTCAGCACATTTTCAAATGTGCTTATTACCGCTTCGATATTTTTGGGTATGTCTAAAATCCTAACCGCTTTATTACAATTAAATCCCGCACCAATTTGTACGCTTCCGATCATAGGCGACTTGAATTCAGGAACTATGATTACTCTTGGGCTGGGCGTCTTGGCAATCGGATACACTATGCTGGCGGGACAGTACGGAGTGGCATATATCGCCGTATTTCAATTTGCATTGGCAATGGCAGGGTGTATAGGTCTCGGTGTTATCGTATATCTCGATGCAGCCAGCGGTGAGGGTATTTTAGCTAAGCTGCAAAGTACTGCTGAATTTAAGCCCGAACATTTGAATTTTCTGCCGGATTTTAAACAGATGGGTACTGCCGTATTTACATTCTTAGCTTATGTGTTAATTGCAACAATTAACGGCACGGCCTGCGGGGGGTACTTTGTTCAGAAACTTGCATCTTGTAAATCTGAAAAGGACGCGTTTTTTGGGTTTCTGTGGTTTAATATTTGTCATTTCATTGTTCGTCCCTGGCCTTGGATTGTTGTAGGTATAATGTCTATGTATTATCTGCCGGGCTTGCAGGACCCTGAAATGGCATTTCCGAAAATGATTCATCTGTTTTTGCCGACAGGCTTAAAAGGGCTGATGGTTGCCGCAATGTTTGCGGCTTTTACAGATACGATTGACACCCAGATGAACTGGGGCGCGTCATTTATTATCAACGATTTTTATATGCCTTTTGTAAGCAAGAACAAGTCGCAGCGTCACTATGTTTTTGTTTCTCGTTTGTGTATGCTTTTAATAATTCTTACGTCAATATTAATCTCGATGAAGTTGAAGAGCATTCTTGATATATACAAGTATCTGGCGGTTATAGGCGGTGCTGCAGGAACTGTTTCTATAATGAGATGGTACTGGTGGAGAGTCAATCCTTGTTCGGAACTGTCGGCGATTGCGGCATCTTTGCTGATTGGCAATATGCTTGAAATATTTATGCCAAATAAACCTGGGCAGGATTTATTTGCCGTCAGAGCTCTTATAAATATCGGAACTGTTGGAGTAATATGGGTTGTTGTAACAATCTTCACGTCCAAAACTCCCGGCAATAAAACAATTGAATTCTATAAAAAAATGAAAATTGGTGGTCTCGGCTGGGCTAAAGTCAGGAAGCTTACCGGTGTTGAACCAGTAAAAAATGAGTTCCGCAATAACATTGTCGGCTGGATATCATGTGTCATTACGATCTATGCCGTTTTGTTCGTTATAGGGAAATTGTTGTTCCAACAATGGTTGTCAGCGTTAGTTTGTTTTGTTATTGCGGCACTAAGCGGGTATGTATTAAGCAGGTCGATAGCAAACGTGAGTTTTCTATCGCCGCCGACAGTAACGCAATCATCCTTGGTTGAATCAGAATCGCAGCAGAAAGTATCCGGTGCTACCGCTTTAAAGTGAAATTGTCCTTGTGGTGATTGTTTCGGCCTGGTAGGCAAAAATTCCAGGCTGCTGTTACGCGGTGTTAGTTTTTAATTTAGTTTTAGAAAGGAATTGAATCATGAGGATAGCGTTTGTGATGGGTGTCTTTTTATTGGGTAATATATGTATGTCCGCTTCAATTAACTATGTAGAAAAGCCGGGTAGTGAAGCCCAGAATCAAAACTATGTTGGGAATCGTGAGCCGCTGGCTTATTCGCACTTTATAAAACTGCCGCCGGGAGCGGTTAAACCTCAAGGCTGGCTTTTAAAACAAGTTCAGTTGCAAGCGGAGGGGTTTCACGGGCAACTTACAGAGATAAGTGAATATTTGAAAAAGGAAGATAACGCATGGCTCAGCAAGGATGGCAAGGGTATTCATGGATGGGAAGAGGTTCCTTATTGGCTCAAAGGGTTTAGCAATGCCGGTTATGTGCTTGGTGACGAACGAATACTAAAAGAGGCTCGCATATGGATCGAAGCTGCTATAAACAGCAGACAGGCCAATGGCTGGTTTGGCCCCAGCAGCGCGATTGCTCCTGACCAGAATTCGGTCGTTCCGTGCGAAGATCTTTGGCCGAATATGGTGATGACTTTTGTTTTGCAGGATTATTATGAATATTCTAAGGATCCCCGCATAATCGAGCTTATGAGCAATTATTTCAAATTTATTCAGAAAATTCCAGAAGATAAATTTCTCAATAATTACTGGCAGGCGATGCGAGCCGGAGATATCCTCTACAGCGTCTATTGGCTTTATAATCGTACCGGAGACAAATCGCTGCTTGATGTCGCGCACAAGGTGCATCGTAAATCCGCCCGCTGGGACAAAGAAATTGTGGATTTGCATAATGTAAATGTGTCTCAGGGATTCCGTGAGCCGGCAGAATATTTTCTTTTGACAAAGAATCCGGAACATCTTGCCGCTTCCGAACGAGACAGGCATAATCTGTACAAGCTTTATGGTCAGGTTCCCGGCGGTATGTTTTGCGGCGATGAGGTTGCCAGACCGGAATTTACCGATCCCCGTCAGGCAATTGAAACCTGCGGTATAGTAGAAATGATGTTTTCATGCCAAGTGATGCTTCGCATTACAGGCGATCCTGTTTGGGCAGACCGTTGCGAAGACGTTACATTTAATTCTCTGCCTGCGGCTGTTACTGCTGATTTTAAGGCGTTGCGATATCTCACCGCCCCCAACCTGATAATTTCTGATTCGAGTGACAAGCAACCCGAACTCTTTGACAGTGGGCCGATATACTGTATGAATCCTCACGCACACAGGTGCTGTCAGCATAATGTTGGTCAGGGTTGGCCGTATTATACGCAAAATCTTTGGCAGGCATCCGCGGACAATGGTCTGGCTGCGGTGCTTTATGCTCCATGCGAGCTTAAGGCTCTGGTTGCAGACGGCCGGCAGGTTGCGATAATTGAAAAAACCCGCTATCCTTTCGAAGATAAAATAGAATTCAGTTTAAAGGTTGATAAGCCAGTTTCATTCCCATTGTATTTACGTGTGCCTGGGTGGTGCCAGGAACCGCGGATTTCGATTAACGGAAAAGAACAGAAAATATCTGCATCGCCGAAGAACTATATCTGTATCAATCGCAAGTGGAAAAACAGTGATTGTGTGCAGTTAAATTTACCGATGGCTGTTTCGGTACGTTTATGGAAAGATAACAAGAACAGTGTTTCTGTAGATCGCGGACCAGTAACCTATTCTCTACTTATAAATGAGAATTATGTTCGTGCAGGTGGAACTGATAAATGGCCCGGATGGGAAATCTATCCTGAAAGCGAATGGAATTACGGATTGATTGTCAATGCTGATAAGGCAGCCGAGTCTTTTGAGGTTAACAAGAAGGAATGGCCTAAAGATGATCAGCCTTTCACGGCTAAATCGGTGCCGATATCACTCACGGCCAAGGCAAAGAAGATTCCTGGGTGGTGTAAGGATGCGAAAAATCTAATTGGATTATTGCCGCAAAGTCCGGTATATTCAAGTGAGCCTGCTGAGACGGTTACCCTGATACCTATGGGAGCTACAAGATTGCGAATCAGCGCATTTCCCACCATTGATATGGGTGCTGATACAACGAAAAGTGAACGTTAGGTTGTCTTGGTTTTAAAGAACGGATAATTTTTTTACACCTTCTGAATTTATCAGAAGGTGTAAAATTTATGAAGCAAAATATGTCAAAAAAGGATTTTGTCAAACTTGCGGCATTTTACAAGAATGCCCTGCGCAATGTACTGGATTTTTGGATTAACAATTCGCTTGATAAACAATATGGCGGCATCTTTTATTTTATGGATATTCAGAGGCATCCGACACAACAGCTCGAATAGGGTCAGAAGCTCTGGTGGGTGCATCTGGAAACACTTGTCGCACTGATAAAGGCTTACACGAATACGGGCGAAAATAAATATTGGGATTGGTTTAAAAAGATTCACGATCATTCGTGGAGTCGTTTCTATGACAAAAAATACGGCGAATGGTTCGGCTATCTTAACAGGCATGGCGATGTTCTCCTGTAGGCAAAGGGAGGCAAGCGGAAGGGATGCTTCCATCTGCCGCGAGCGTAGACGCTTTGCTCTAAAGAGCTTGAAAAATTAGCTGAAATTTAGTGTGTTGTTTAAAAGTGATTGCAAATGCATATTAAACATGGAATTGATGCTGTCGTTGTTGGTTTATACCTTTTTGTAACGTTTATATTTGGTGTGTTTGCAAGTAAAATACTCCATAGCAATACTCATAAAGAAGAGGGGTATTTTCTTGCAGGACGCAAGATGCCCGGCTGGCTTAACGGAATTTCATTTGCAGTAACTTGCATGAATGCCAACGTAGGCCCAACATATTGTGGTTTGACCGTCGTAGTCGGTTTATCCATTTGCTGGTATTATCTGTCAACATTCACATTCAGCTTGTTAATAGCTGGTATGTTCTTTGCCGTAAAGTGGAGGAGTCTTGGAATTTCGACAGGGCCGGAGTTTTTTACCTTTCGTTTTGGAGGCAAAGGCGCAAAGCTTGTTCGCGTATGGAGTTCTTTTTCTATGGTTTCATTATGTTTGGTGCCATTCATGGGTATGGGAATGCTTGGTGTGCATATGATTGTGGGTCCCATTTTTGGGATTGAAAACAAGCTGATTACCTTGTCACTTATATTACCTGTGCTATTGATATATGTATGGATATCGGGATACGGTGGTGTGGTTGTTAATGATTTCATCCAAACAGGTATCATACTTCTTGCAAGCCTTACATTGCTTATATTGGTTTTGGTTCGCTTTCATGGGCCTGCCGGACTAGCAGATTCGATTGCCCAGACACACGGCGCTGCTTCACAGGATATTTTATCACTGTTGCCGGTACGAGGGCATCGTGTATTTGGACCGTTCATGGCAATTGCGTTTATGCTTTTGTACGGCCTAGGCGCGGGCGGCAATATCAGCTCGGAAGGGCAGCGGATTTTTTCGTGTAAATCGCCTCGCGAGGCGAGCAAGGTATATGTTTGGACTGCAGTAGCTTTGTTTGTGATGTTGTTAGTAATGACATTACCGACTCTTGGTGCTCTTGTGGAACATCCAGAGATGTATAAGGCAACTCCTTCGCAACGAGAACAAATATATGGCTTTATGTTACAGGATTATTTACCTCCGGGATTGCTCGGATTGGCGATGGCGGCTGTAGTAGCGTCAGTGATGGCTACGATTGGCGGACATCTCAACTATTGTTCCCAAACAATTGTTAATGATATTTTCCGTCCGATTGTGGGTAATATATCAGATCGTAAGGCAATGTGGATCGGCAGGATTTCGATGGTAGGTCTGCTTGTGATGGCGGTTACACTGCTCTTCTTTTCCAAAAGCTTATTTGGCATGATGATCGTAATAGCCGGTCTTTTTTCGCCGGCCGCTCTTTTGGGTTGGGGGCAATGGCTTTGGTGGAGAGTTAATATCTGGTCGTGGCTTACGGCTTGTATCGGGGGGCCAATCACATTTCTTATTCTTGGTTTTGTGCTACGGCTTATTCCGTGCTGGCGAATGCATCTTGGCGGGGATGAGTCTTCAATCCAGCAACTTGAGGTTTTGCAGGTTCTTATTGCTATCGGCATAACAACTATGCTATGGGTAATTGTAACATTGCTGACAAAGCCTGAAGATATAAACGTGTTGAAGACCTTTTACAGGCGTGCATTGCCTTTAGGCTTCTGGGAACCGGTCAAGAAGAAAGTGTTGGAAGAGGATGGCGAGGTATCAGGCTTATCATCGCGTCGCGTATTCTTTTCTGGAATTGTAGCGGTGTTGACCGGCGTAATCTGGCTTGACTCCGCGGTACTTAGTCTTTCATCTCTGTTCGTAGCAAATTATCTCAAAGCCAGCTTGTTGGCCGTGATATCTGTTGTAGATATATTTGTATTTAAGCGGGTTTTCGATTGGCATATGGCCAGAAGTCTTTCGACAGAAAAACAAACAGCAATAACAACAAAAGATCAAATAACAAAGGCAATTGTAAATGATATTAATTTGTAACAAATTAAGAAAGATTATAAGTGAAGTTAAGTTCCAGACAGCGAATAGACGCCGCTCTAAATCATAGAGAGCCGGATCGAACACCAATTTTTGAATATGTTTTATTGTCGCCGATTGCGGATATCCTGCTTGGACGTAAATATGCGGGTGATCCCAATAACTGGGATGCGATTGTACGCGAAAAAAGCTGGCTTGATGCAGTTCGGCAAAGCGCGATCGATCAACTGGACTTGGCCTTACTTCTTGGGTGGGATATGCTCTATGTTGTTCCAAATCGACTGCCCCCAAAAAAGTACGATCCGTTTGACGCATTACGGAAATTGAATCGTGACGATCCTGTCGAATTTGTCCGGCAAAGAAATGAAATCGCTTCTCAAAATATCGGATTAGCTGACGAGAGTTTTTTGGTTTATGAGTGTCTCAACACAGAAATGGATCGCCGCGATGCAGACCTGCCGATACTTGCTCCGGCCTATGCTCATGGAATATGGACAGATGTTGAACTTATGCAGACAATGCTGCTTGCGCCTGATGTTGCCCATCAGCATTTCGCACTGGCCACAAAGCAGGTTTTGGCAATGATCGATAAATATTTCAGTTTGAGAATCAACCAATTTGGGGTGGGGGGCGATTTTGCCGGTAATCGTCCTATGATTTCGCCACAAGCATACCGGGAATTTATTGTTCCTGAAGTTCAAAAGCTTTCTCGGAAGATTCACAGCCTGGGAGGATATGCAATCAACGCCAGTGACGGGAACCTTTGGTCTGTGATAGAAGATTTTCTGTTCGGATGTGAGGTTGACGGTTATCTTGAAATCGACCTCCATGCAGGAATGGAATTAGGCAAACTTAAGGCTCTTTATGGCGGCAAGGTTACATTTTATGGAAACCTGGATTGTGGAAATATGCTTTCGTTCTGCTCGCCGCAGGAGGTGCGGCATGCTGTAATAAAGTGTATCGAGCAAGGTCAAGGGAATGGCGGGCACATTCTCTGTGCTAGTAACGCGGTTACAAGCAGTGTACCATTTGAAAATTATATTGCGGCAGTGAATGCTTACAGAGAGGTCTTTGGCTTAGCTGAATTTAACCCCTGTAAAGATAACAACATGAGGCTATGACAAATGTCTTTTTTCATTAAAAATAAAATTGATTTTCGTGCTCATAATGAAGAGGTTGCCAGAGTATGGCAAGCTTACTATCAAGGACGGGCGTATCGTGTTCCGGTTAGTGTGGTCGGTAGTATTACTAATTATCTGCTTAATCATCATGTTAATACGAAGAGCTGGTCATTTCGCGATTTTTTCGAAGATCCCGAGACTCATATTCAAGCCCAGTTGGAATATCAGAAATGGCAGCGATTTCATTGGGTTTGTGATCGTCCGATGGGTTTGCCTGAAGACGGCTGGTGTGTGAATGTCGATTTTCAAAATTCCTTTGATGCCGGTTGGGCAGGTTGTCCATTAGAATACATACCAGACCAGGTTCCTGATACGAGAGAAATTCTCAACGAGCATAAAGAAAAGCTTTACGAATTTCCAAAAGAACTGCCTGCCGATCACGGCTTAATGAAGCGAGTTGTGGAATTTCAGGATTATATGATTGATTCCTGCAAGCATCGAGAATATGAAGGCAGACCTGTGCATGTTATGCAAACGACTTGCGGCGAGGGAACTGATGGCCCCTTGGATTTAGCCTATAAATTACGGGGAGCGGATAACCTGCTTGTTGATATGCTGACGGATCAGAAATACTTCCACGATCTGATGACATGGGTTACAGATAATCTTATCAGACGGATGAAAAGAATGCGTCAGCGGAGATGGGATAAATTTCCTGAATCGCTGGATAAGGATAAATTCAAGCAGGCAAAATTTTACTTTGCCGATGATGCGATTGCTCTTATTTCTACGAAACAGTACCGGGAGTATGTCTATCCTTACCACAAGCGGCTGGTGGACGAATTCTGCGATGGAAGTGTTGACATACACCTGTGTGGAGACGCAACCAGGCATTTCAGTTTTCTTGCCAATCACCTTAATGTCAGGAGTTTTGATACAGGATTTCCTGTTGACCACGGCCGGCTGCGAGAGGAATTGGGAATGGATGTGGAAATCAAAGGTGGTCCTACGGTGATGGTTATCAAAGACGGAACTGCCGAAGATATCCGTCAACAAGTCAAAAGAATTTGTAATTCAGGAGTAATGGCCGGTGGAAAATTTGTTATGATTGCAGCGAATAATGTGGCGCCCCGAACACCTGTAGAAAATATTCGGACATTATACGAAGCTTCGATTAGTTTTGGAGGTATCCGCAATGATGAGCCGGCGTGAAAGACTAATGTCCACTTTGAAAGGTGAACCGGTCGACCGGCCTGCGGTTTCATTTTATGAAATTAATGGTTTGGACGAAAGTCCTGATCACAGTGATCCGTTTAATGTCTTTTCTCATCCTTCCTGGAAGCCATTAGTGACTTTGGCTCGAGATAAAACCGACCGGATCGTAATGCGTCAGGTAAATAAAAAGAGTGCATTGTCAGGAGTTATGTCCCTAAAGGAATATTACGAAAATGGCAGTCTTTTTACAATTAACACAATTCGTGTTGGTAGTCAGATTTTAACATCCAGATCACGCCGGGACCCGGATGTATTCACGATTTGGCAAACAGAACATCTGCTAAAGAATGTTGACGATCTCCGAGCATTTCTTGAATTGCCGTCATTCGATATGTTACGTGAATTGGATTTTGATCGAATTCATGAAACTGAAAAGTCTTTAGGCGATACTGGAATCGTTATGCTGGATTTGGGCGATCCGCTCTGTAATGCTGCCAGCCTTTTTGATATGGGTACATTTACTATGATCGCAATGACTGAACCTGCATTATTTCATAAACTGCTGGAGAAATTTGCAGAACCGATATATAAATACGTCAGATTAGTATCACAGCATTTTCCAGGGCGTTTATGGAGGATATACGGCCCGGAATATGCTTCAGTTCCTTATTTACCGCCAAAATATTTTGATGAGTATGTAGTAAAATATGACAGTCCTATTGTTAATATGATCCATAAGAGTGGAGGTTTTGCAAGAGTACATTCGCATGGAAATCTTAGAGATATTCTCGATAAAATAGTATCAACTGGCTGCATGGCGATAGATCCTATAGAACCGCCTCCGCATGGGGATGTGACTTTAGAATATGTCAGGAAAAAATATGGATCTCAACTTGTGCTATTTGGGAATTTAGAAATTACAGATATCGAAAATTTGCCTAACGCACAATTTGAGGAAAAAGTTAAACGATCCATAGAAGAAGGTATGTCTGGTAATGGGAGAGGCTTTGTGTTGATGCAGTCTGCGTCGCCTTATGGCCGTATTGTGTCAGAAAATACCATAAAGAATTATGAATCTATTATAAAAATTATTGAATGTTTATAATTTAAACGGTAAATGGATCGGCAAACGAACAGTGAGTATAAATAGATAGCAATTTGTGCTACGATAGTAAGCGAGCCTAAGATATAAAATGATATTGAAATAAAATTACTAAACATTATTAAATTTATTGTTGTATTCTTGTTGTGTTATTTGTCAAATAAAGGACTTCGGTGCTGCAATTATTAGTACTATGAGGATGCAAAATTGTATGGAACCATGGATGCGAAACTATGACGGCTGACTAAAGTTGACATTCGGCCTTAGTGGTGATTTTATATGCGGAAAACGCCATTTTTAAGGGTTTTAGTATTTTTTATAAGGAGTTATATGATTTGTTGCTTAAGACGCAATGTTGTTTTGGTGATTTGTTTTTTGGTTACACACGCTGCGTTTGGTCAGAATTTTTGTGTGAAAACCAGTAAGCCGGACGCAATATACGATATTGGGGATAAAGCGGTTTTTGTTGTTACGGTGCCCCGTCAGGGTAGCCTGGAATATATTTTGTCGCATGATAGCAAAGACATCCTGGAAAAAGGCAGTGTAGACTGTAAAGAGACAACAGTTGCTATTGAAGGTATGTTGGATAAACCGGGTTTTTTGTATTGTGAAATAAAATTTACCGCTTCTGATGTTAACGAAACGAAAGAAGCAGTTGCTGCCGCCGCATTTGAACCCAGCAAGATTGTGCCTGCTGGCAAAAAAACGCCGCGGGATTTTGATGATTTTTGGCGGAAGAAAAAACAAGAATTGTCTGAAATACCAATGAATCCGGTGTTAACGTCTGTTACAAGTTCGGTAAATAGTTTGGCAATCTATGATGTTAAGGTTGATTGCATTGGTATGCCGGTCAGGGGGTATTACGTCAAGCCTCTTAATGCATCCGGTGGCGGTTGTCCGGCTATTATATTTTTTCAGGGCGCCGGAGTTTTTTCGGCTGCAGAAAACAGGATTACGGAATACGGCAAAGAAGGTTTTATAGCTTTTGAAATTAATGCCCATGGCATTCCAAACGGCCAATCTGAGGAATATTATAAAAATCTTTGTTCGACTACGCTTTTAAACTATCAGTTTAAAGGGAAGGAAAGTCGAGAAAATTGCTACTTTACAGGAATGTTTCTTCGTGTTATGCGGGCGCTGGAATTTATTAAATCCCAACCGGAATGGGATGGTAAACATCTGGTCGCATATGGGACAAGCCAGGGAGGTGCTCAGGCGATTGCGGCTGCAGGATTGGATTCTGATGTAACATTTTTATTTGCAGGTGTGCCTGCCATGTGTGATCACGGAGGTGTTATTAACGGCTGGCCTAAATTGGTGCCAATCACAAGTGAAGGAAGTTATGATAAGCAAATATTAGAGACGGCAAAATATGTCGATTGTGTTAATTTTGCACGTAAAGCTAAAGCTGAGGCGATTTTCACCGTTGGGTTTGTAGATCGAGTTTGCAGACCTACCAGTATATATGCTATGTATAATAGTTACGTTGGTAATAAGGAAATAATTAATGCTCCTTTGATGGAACACGAATTTCCAGTCAGCCATATTGAAATCGCAAAAGAGAAAATACTGGCACATCTTAGATACGGGCATTGAGGAATTTTTATAGTGTCTTGTCGGTTGTATGATGTTGGACGTTATATCAGTATGCAAAGTAATGCCTGAGAGATTGATATTTTGATTCAAATTGTAAAAGCGAAACAAAAAGGATTTATTATGATGAGAAAAATTTTAATTGTAATTATATGTGCATTGATTACGCCTTGTATTACCAGTACGGCTGCAGGCCAGAACGCAAAAACTGGCACAAAAGATAAAAATCGCAATTTTGGCGATTTGCCGGATGGTACACTGGCCAAGCTCTATACTTTGACGAACAAAAATGGAGTAAGTGTTACAGTGACCAATTACGGCGGTATCATAGTCAATCTAATGGTTCCGGATAGAAATGGGAAAATGGCGGATGTTGTTCTTGGCTATGACAAAGTTAAAGATTATGTTAAGGATAGTCCTTATTTTGGAGCACTGATTGGTCGTTATGGTAATCGAATAGGCAAAGGGAGATTTGTACTTGACGATGTTACTTATGATTTAGCAATCAATAACGGTCGGAATCATCTTCACGGAGGTCTTAAAGGTTTTGATAAAGTTGTTTGGGATGTCGTAAAAATAAAAAAACCTGAAGGCCCATCTTTAAAGCTACACTATTTAAGCAAGGATGGAGAAGAAGAGTATCCTGGAAATCTGGATGTAAATGTAACCTATACACTTACAGATGAAAATGAGTTAAAAATAGATTATCTGGCAACCACAGATAAAGCAACTGTATGCAATCTGACTCATCATAGTTATTTTAATTTGAAAGGTCACGGATGCGAAGACATTCTTGAACATCAAATTGTGATAAACGCCGACAATTTTACTCCTGTGGATGAGGGGCTTATACCAACTGGTGAGATTCGTTCTGTTGATAATACTCCAATGGATTTTAGAAAGCCCACCCCAATCGGAGCAAGGATCGATGCGAATGATCAGCAAATTAAATACGGGCGTGGTTATGATCACAATTGGGTTATTAACAAAAAGTCTAACAAGTTGACTTTTGCCGCCAGTGTCTATGAACCGCAATCCGGTAGATATATGGAAGTATGGACAACAGAACCTGGAATTCAATTTTATTCCGGCAATTTTCTGGATGGAAGCAACGTGGGCAAAAGCGGTAAAGTGTACAATTTTAGAAACGGCTTCTGTCTTGAGACACAGCATTATCCGGATTCTCCCAATCATCCGGAATTTCCATCGGTTATTTTAAGACCAGGCCAGCAATATAAACAGTCGACGATTTATAAATTTAGTATACGATAACATGCGGAAAAGGAAAAATAAGAACGGATTAACTCGTAAAAAGACAAGATGGGCTGTGAAAATTAGTCGTAACATTCCGGCTAACTAGTGAGACCAGTAAAGGCTGGTGTGTTCAGAGGGTTAAACTCCCAAGGGTAAAAGCCAACGCCTTTTAACTTGAATGACAGGAAAGCGGGAAACCAATTGACCTGAAGCCCATTGACAAAGCCATCATAAGGATGGTAAGTGAGTCGCGGGCTGTAATATGTGTGAACGCAGATATAGCCTCGAAACGGAATGACTCTGGAGGCCGAGACCGTTACTTAGAGTCGAGGGCAGCAGAGATTGTCGCACATTGGCTGAAACGACAATTTCCTTCGGCGGGGTAGCAGTGATGGCACGGCGACAAGGACACGCTAAGCAACTGGCGAAAACTTTGCTGACAAGCACTTATATTTGCAGACTCTATAGTCTCAAAATGTTTAAAATATGCCTTGCAGCATATTTGCAACAGCTTTGATGTTGCTGGCTATTGGCCTTGCCTATGAAGAGCTTTGATTCATAGTTATCAATGTTATAATCGTTGTCTTGATATGTTCTGGTAATTTTGGCCAAGCAGCAATTATTTTCTTTAACTCCGGGCTATTTTGTATCAATTTGGCCAAGCTAGCGGCAAAGACAGAGTTGTCGGTTTTTGTAAGTTCTTGATTTGTAAATTCTTGTGTCTTTTCCCCAATGGGTAAGAAATTGATTCCTGAAGAATGGTATAAATAACTTAATAAATTCAGCGGCTGATAAGCCCTAAAGCAATGCTGCGAGGTATGTATATTAATAAATTAAAGTCAATGTGAGATTTTTAGTATTCCTTCCTTGTTTATTATTTGCAGACTGAAGGATAAAATAGGTAGTTGCACATTCATATTTTTTGAAAATTGCCACTGACGTTTGGGTGCAGCTATCAAAACAGTTTCTGAATGGTTCCCATCAAAAGAGCGTGCACTTGCAACTGGTATCTTCAATATGGGCGCTGGAATAGGAGCTGTAATTGCGCCTCCCATTGTTGGGACAATTATTGCTTTTTGGGGTTGGCGGGCTGCTTTTATCTCAACTGGTTTAGTTGGTTTTATTTGGGTTATAATTTGGCTTATACTTTATCATAACCCACGAAAACATCCACATTTAAGCGAAGAAGAACTTCAAATTATCGAATCAGATTTAGAAAGTAAAGCTCCAGAAGAATCACAAAAAAGATTTTTAAAATATTTCTTCAAACGAAAAGACATGTGGGGACTCATAGCAGCAAGATTTGTTTCTGATCCGGTCTGGTGGTTTTATATTTTCTGGCTTCCGGATTATCTAAAAAATGTTCGTGGTTTTAATATCAAGGAAATTGCAGTTTATGCTTGGATGCCATTTCTTGCCGCAGATTTGGGCAGTCTCTGGGGAGGTATGCTTTCAACTTTTTTTGTAAAAAAAGGGTTTCATGTCTTAACCGCACGTAAATTCGCTTTGTCTATTTCTGCATTGTGCATGCCTGTTGCTTTGATTGCTGTTAGATCACAAAGTGCGGCCGTTGCACTGGTTTGCATCTGCATTGCTATGTTTAGCCACCAAAGTTGAGCTGCAAGCGTGCTTACTTTGCCTGCTAATATCTTCGAGAAAAATCGGGTAGCTACTGCATTTGGAATTACAGCCTGTTGCGGAGCTATTGGCAGTACTATTTTTGCGGGGATCTTTGGTATTATCTTGGACAAAATAGGATATGTACCTGTTTTCAGCGCAATAGGTTTTATGCATCCTTTCGCAGCATTAATAATTGTATTTATGGTAAAAAATCAAAATATTCTTAAAAATAGCAGGTTACCATGACAAACAGAGAATGGATTAAAGCGATTCTTAACAATGATCATTCAGTTCCAACAGCTCAATATTGGATGTCCTTTTTTAACGCCGATACTGCCCGAAAAATTTCACCGCCGACTTGTCATTTCAATGGTATGAGTTTGTATGAGTGCGATGACGATTTTGATATGAATGGTATGTCACACGATGATCTCGACAAACTGATAAAATTCAATGAATATACCGATAGGGTTTTTGCCTGTTTGGGAAAAGGTGCTGCAATTATGTTCGGTCATGGCGGGCCAGGCGAATTTTTCTGCAAGCGAATCGAATATGATGAAAATCATATTGTAGTCAAATATGAAACTGGTGTGAAATCTAAAGTCCAGTTTCAGCCACATTTTTATCATTCCTTTGGACATCCTGTAAAAACAATTGAAGATCTTAACAAGCTGGCATTTCCAGATGCTGACAATCAAAATCGGTACAAAGGGCTTGCTGATAATGCTAGATATTTAAAATCAAAAGGTCAATATGTTGTATCCTCATTGAACGGCTTTTTTTCAGGAATCCATTATTTTATGATGGATTACCAAGATACTTTGATGGCCTTGTTAACAGAACCAGACTTGATTGAAGCTGCTGTAGAGAAAATTGGAAATTGGAATTTAGCGGCCGCGACAAATATGATTAAAGCTGGTGTTGACGGATTGGCCATTTGCGACGACCTTGGCTCAAAACAAAATCTTCTTATGTCACCGCAGCATTATCGCCGATTTTTCAAACCATGGCATAAAAGACTCTGCGAATTGGCACATAGTATGGGAGTCACTGTTCATTTACATTCACATGGAGCTATTCAAGAATTGCTTGATGATCTGGTTGATTGTGGATTTGATTTTGTAAATCCGTTTGATCCTGATGAAGGTTATGATATTGAATTAATTTTGAAAAACTATTCAGATAAATTTGTGGTTGTTGGCGGTTTCCCGGGAACTTTCTGGCATTGGCCTAACCAACAGCAAAATAATTATTTGAATCAAATGGCTGAACTTGGCAGAAAATATCGCCGTTTCATTTTATGGATTCTAGCGGGGTACCGGAAGATGTTACATTTGAAGATTTTGCAAGAATAATTGAGACTTCAAAAGAATACAGGCTATCGTGAGTCATAATAGTTCGTCCTATTAAGAAATAATATTAATTCAAGTTAATTCACGCCGATAGTCGATAATATCATCATAACCTTAATCGGAGATGTTGTAATGGGACGACCGTTGAAAATTACTTATCAAATTACGCCAAATGAAATCTCTGCCCTTATACGCACCAAAAAAGACGGCAGAATCAGGCAGCGGCTTATGGCAATGAAGTTTATATTACACGGCCAATCAATACCACAAACTGCACAGCGAATGGATATTGCCGAAAGGCCGCTTCGTAAATGGCTGCATCGCTTTAATAAAAAAGGATCAGATGGATTGGCGGATGCTCCAAGATCGGGACAACCGCAAAAGATAAAAGCCTGCCAAATAGAAAAGTTCAAACTACGAGTTCGTCAGGGCATTACTGAACAAGACAAGGTTTGCAGTCTGCGTGGAAAAGATTTACAGCAAATATTAAAAAAAGAATTCAACGCCAAATACTCTCTTGGCGGCACTTATTTTCTGCTCCACCGTCTTGGATTTTCATGTCTTTGTCCGCGTCCGCAACATCCACAAGCAGAGGATGTTTTTAAAAAAACTGCTTCCAGAGGCCGTTAAACAGCTAAAAGAGCTTTTTCCTGACAAAAATATTCAATTGTGGTTTCAGGATGAGGCTCGTATTGGTCAGCAAGGTACGATATCTCGGATGTGGGCTGATACCGGCAGTTGTCCTCGTGCAATTCGACAAACAAATTACAAATGGACATATTTGTTCGGCTCAGTTTGCCTTCAACCGGTCAGTGTCATGGCTGGCGAATGCCTTACGCAAATACATGGATAATGAATTTGTATTTGAAAGACTTTGCCGCACAACTATCTGAAAATACCCACGCTTTGCTGGTAATGGATGGCAGTTCCAAAGGATTACGAATCCCTGCCAATGTTTCAGTTTTATTGCTGCCGGCTTATTCACCGGAGTTAAATCCGGCTGAACTTATCTGGCGGCAATTGCGGCAGCGAAAACTGAGTAACCGTTTATATCCGACAGCGGCTGATTTAGAATCTGCTGTGGATGAAGCCTGGCTGTGGCTATCAAATCAACAAGATGAACTTCGAGCTTGTGCTTATTTTCATGGATTAAATCGGCTCTAATTAACTGAAATTGATATTATAACTCATTTATAATTATCAATTTACTGCTTTTTAATTCATTTCTTAATTCTCAAAATTTGAATGTAAATAGAAAATACCAGAAAATACTGGAAAATACTGGAAATTAACTTGACATTTATTTCTTTTGTGATAGTCTAATTAAAGTTAGACAATTGATTAGTTTAAATTTTGATTTTGTTTGAGAGTAAAATATGCCACAAGTTAATATGAGTAAAAAGAGGCTTGAAAGAGGAAGGGGAAAAAGCAAGCCTTTATATGATCAAATACAGAGTTATTTCCGTTCTCAAATTGAGAATGGCGTGATTAGCGTGGGTGATTCTCTACCCTCAGCATCTAGTATTGTATGTAAATGGGAAGTTGATTATCGTACTGTTAATTCTGCATTAGATATTCTTGAAAAGGAGGGTCTGATATGCCGTAAGCCTGGTAGAGGGAAGGGTGCCGTTGTTGTTAGAGCAGGCGACAGGAACTGTTATAATGCTTCTATTGATTGTTCGATCTGCTTTCCGAGATGGACGGGAAGTCGGCAATTTTACGCGATATCAAAAGGCATTGAAAAGTTTGCTGAAAAACATGCGGTAAATTTTTCAATTATCGATGTAATGGAAAACATGGAGAATTATATAAGTGTGCTTACAAATGTTCCGTCCAATATTAATGGTCTTATAGTTTATCCATGGGATGCTCCCGACTACCGTGAGGCGGTTGTGAAAGCGATAACATCAGGCTTGAAAATGGTATTTGTAGACAGAGTACTGCTTGGCTTAAATGTGGGTTCAGTTTCTGCTGATCATTTTGGTGGGGCATACCAAGCTACTAAACATCTTATCGATGCCCAGAAATGTCCAGTTTACTTTTTGGGGAATCCCAATACACCCAGCTCGGGTCACCTGCGATATCGCGGATGGCAGGAAGCGATGCGAGAGTATGATTGCAATATAGACATTGCTAGATATACACTTGGACTTCCGTTAGAGGAAGCCGCTACGGCAGTCATGAAAGTTAATGATTGGATGCAATTGGACAGCCCAATAATTTCTCAGTTATTTGAAAGCAGGGAAGAAAAGTATTGTATTTTTGCTATGAATGATGACGCGGGAGCTTTAGTCTATATAGTTGCAGAGCAAAAAGGTATGAAAATAGGTAAAGATGTGTTTGTTGTTGGTTTTGGTGATAATCCATATTGTGAGAATCTTAATGTTCCAATGACATCTATCGCTCAATTTGACGAGAAAGTTGGCTATGAGGCAGCTTTTTTGTTGTACCAGAAAATTAAATATAATCAGTGTGCCGTCAATAAAATTATTCCTACGAAGCTTATGATCCGTGCCAGCAGTATTGGATGCTAAGTAGGTTTATTTATAAATAGTTGTGTAAAATTGCGAAGCATTATGTGCTGTTTTATGAGTGGTACTTTTAAGAAAAAGGGAAAATATATGAGGTACGCAAAAAAATGCAAATTATCCAAAACTTTGACCAATGGTTTTACACTTGTTGAGTTGTTGGTTGTCATATCGATTATTGCATTGTTGTTGTCAATTTTAATGCCAGCCTTAAGTAAAGCTAGGGAAAGTGCTAAGGTCGTTTGTTGTGCGGCCAGTTCTCGCCAAATAGGTCTTTTGATCAGCCAATATCGGGCACAGAACGATGATTTTGTGCCAGTGATGCTTAATTCAAGTGTTAATAATACTATGGCGTCCGCAATTCGACCTAAGAACGCATATATGTCAGTGGCATTGTCTGGTGTTTCTAATGTTCGGCTCCCCGATAACCTGAGTCCGGATAAACCGTGGTTTTGGGGGTCAAATGAATATACTGAGTATTGTAGAAAATATTTACCTAAGTTTTTTATTTGCCCCTTTGTTAGGGGCATGGAACCAACGGATGAGTGGACAACAACTGTTTGCACGATTGGTGGTATTCGCTTGCAATCTAAGGATAGAAAAAGTGGTGGGGAGTCGTATTCTACATGGTTGTGGCGTACCACAACTGGCCAACGCAAAAGGTTTTATAAATCTCCACGAGATTCCAAAGACGGAATTGTAAAATATGGTACTCTTCCCTGGCATAGCGGTTATGAGAATTTAGGTTTTATTCCTCCGACCTATTGGAAGCATACCCCGAGTTCTGAAGAGGGCTTTAACATAATAAAAGATATTCCAGTGCGTTGGGGGTCTGCAGCGACAAAAGCTGTCAAGGGGGTTGGTACTTCGGGAGTTACAGTGGCTCTCTGTATTCAGGGGCAATCAGATGGTTGGTTAGATTATGTTTACAACTACGGCAGTCATAAAAAGAAGGGCATAGGTGGTACGAACGTTATTTTTATTGATACGCATGTGGAATGGGTACCTGGTACCCAAGTTGGTTGTCGGTAATGAATATGTTTTATTAACAAAAAGACTTCTGCAAAATGAATAATTTTTTATGGAAGTCAGAGGCGATCGGAGATGAATTTGAAATTGAAGTCATTGGTTTACAGCTTGAGTATAAGTTTTAAGGAATTTTAAGGCAAAAAAGCCTTTTAAAAGACAGAGCATCAGTAATGTATCTGTCATAGCTCTTTAAAAAGTTAAAATCTTTCAGCACTAAACTGCTTTAGCCGGCTTTGGCAAACGTACTATAACATCGCATTTTGTCATGCCGACAGATTTCATTTCAAGACCGCCATCGCATATCGGACAGCCGTGAGGGCCAAAGTCTTGTCGCTCGGATTTATGGGTATATACGGTTTGCCTTTCATTTGCTTGACTATGAATGTGTATAAATCTCTGACATCATAAGCCTTGTCGGCAAGGAATACGGCACCTTTGGCGAATTTTTATTTTCTCTTGAGTTCTTTAAGCAGTTTAAAGGCAACTTCCTGATCAGTAACGTTATTGGGCAGGGTTAATTCGATAAGACAAATAGCGATTCATCAGGCAGATTTTTGTATTCAAAGCCGCACAATTCGAGCAGGGTCGGAACAGCATCTAAAAACGCGATTAGTTTTGGGATGGATTTGATTTGTCGAGATGTTTAACAATCAATGCCCGCAGGATGGCGTGTTTTGAATATCCAGTTCTTCCGTTGGAGCGATTTTTGTCAGGCAGTGCTGAAAGGTCGAGAGCTTTGAAGATGTAGTAATATTTTCGCAGCAGCGATGAGTGTCTGATAAGTTCTTACAGGTTATAAAAGAAAGAAGTTTGAAAATGATTCATAAAAAAATCTCTGAAGTTTTGGCTGTAACTTGTTTGATGAAAGATAGTTACATAATAACCGAAATGGAGGAGATTGCAAGAAGATAATGAATGTAACTCATTATCTGATACAGGTTTATGTATTTCGCAGAAGGCTTTTAACAAATATTAAGGAGATTGGTGATGAATGTAGGTAAGAAGATTTTTGTTTTTTGTGTTTTATTGTTTTTTGGAGTTGGAGATGTCTTGGCAGGCCAGGCAATTTGGACGAATGGTGTTGCTAATAATCTTTGGCAAGACCCGAACAATTGGCATGGTAAGGCAGTTCCGGTATATTATGATCAGGTTCTTGTGAACGGTGCATCGCCCAATGGGGCAATGATTAATAGCGGAATCACTGCGGAAACGTATGATTTGTGGTTAGGTTCCGGACCGGATTTAACGACTCCTGCAAAGGGAGAATTAACTATAGCAGGGGGGACTTTGAATGTTGGTTCGGGTTTCAACATCGGTTACCATGATATAGATACTGGGATTGTTAATTTGGTAGCTGGTGATGTAAACACGTATAGTTGGGTCAAAGTGGGTGTATCTGGTAATGGAACCCTGAATATACAAAATGGCAGATTTCGTAGTGGGGGTTGGTTAATACTTGGGTATCAAGAAACAGGGGTGGGGCATGTTCAGTTGGATGGCGGCATGTTGGATACCAATGGCCGTTTTTTATTGAGCAGCGGGTCATCCATAGATATAACGAAAGGGGTTTGGCGATTATTTGGCGACCAAACAGTAGCGGTGGGTGCGCTGGTTGCTGTAGGCCAAATAACTGCTTATGGGGGGTACGGGGATATAAGTGCGGTTCATGAATCCGATCCATGTAATACTATTGTGACAGCAACACCATGGTACTCATCGCCGGTTTGTCAAAATGGTTTCTACTTGTCGGGAGACCTTGATAATAATTGTTATGTTGATTTGGGTGATGTGGCTATGTTAATAAAAGATTGGTTACA
>JBDKUM010000177.1:0-4783 GCA_039679715.1 Phycisphaerales bacterium | reverse complement strand
ATAACCAGCCAAATCTCCTTCAATATTATCATTCCAATCAAGCGACACTATCGCATCAGCTGCTGTTGCGCCTAGTCCGGTTGGGGGGGCGGGGGGTGTAACGTCGGGTGCGATATAAAGCCAGTGTTCGCAAAACAGCGCAAGTTCTCGGAAATCGACTTTACAGTCGCCGTTATAATCGGCATTCCAAAGTTCAGAGCATTCAGATGCCCCCCAATATTGCGCAAATTGAACAAAATCATTGAAATCTACAAAACCGCTTTTGTTGAAATCGCCATAATATCCGAAATACCAATGCGGCGGTAAACCATCATGACCGTCCACACCTGCTCCATATTGAACAATTGCCGGAATATCCGCTGCGTTATCAAGCGTATATGAATAGGGCGGCGTGAAAACTGTATCGGTTCCGGGAATCAGCATCGACTGCGAATCGCTGCCCACCTGCCATGTAACATTATCAAAAATATTTCCAGTAGCTCCAAGCAGCCCGGGATCGCCGCCTGCATCGGTAACATAACGTTCCCACGGGTTCTTAATATCTTTATAATAATTGTTTTCTACCCGGCATTGAGCATACAAACGCGTGCGAGTGCAATAATTATTTCCCGGACAATTGAAATAATTATTGAATATATGTACCGTGCCGTAACGCACTGAAGGCATACGTTCACGGCAAAGAGTTGAATACCAGTTGTGATGGAAAGTAACAAGCAGATGCCCCATATCTGTTCCGCTGTTGCCGTCATCATGTCCGATTAAGTTGCTGAAATTATGGCCGCTGTCGTATGTGTATTTGAAGATGCACCAGGAGACTGTTACAAAATCTGCGCCATTTTTTATATCGACATTTCCGTCGCCGCCATCGGTAAATGTGCAGTGATCTACCCAGACATGATTTGCGCCGTCAATGCTGATGCAATCGCCATCGCCTGAGCCGCCTTGATTATCCATATCCAGAAATCTGAAGATATTATTGCTTTCCTCGCTTTTATAGCATTTCATGTTGCCTGTAATATGAGAACCGGGCAAACCGATGATGGTCTTATTGCCCCGAACTCGAATATTCGAGCCTCCGAGGTCAATATTGCCATTTACATAAATAATGTAAGGCACTTGTTTTGTACCCTGCACGTAATTAATGAGATCAGTTGCGTTGTCGACAGTAACAACCGTGCCGCCTGCTCCGCCGGTTGTGCCGCCGGAGTAGCTTGCCCAGCCAATAGGCTCGCTATCGAATGCTTGCACGTAAAAGGTGAATATTAGTGATAGAGCAACTCCCGAAAGTAAAAGACTCTTTTTCATACCACCATCCTAATAAATCATTAGATTAGGTATTTTATCAGATAAAAAACGTCGGTTCAATGCTAAATGCTTGTTTGTGCAGGATTTGCGCAAAATTCCATTTTGCTTTGCGCGATATGCTTCTTCTTGATGCAAAAAAAACAACCCCTTGAATTAAGGGGTTGTTGAGGATTTAATTTTCAAGGCTGTAATATAAATTACTTAGCAGGGCCAGCGATAAAGGTTGCATTTACCGCGCCTTTATCAGCCATGTTTTTCAGTAATTGTATTATCTCTGAATATGGCACGCCAAGGCCGGGACGTTTTTTATCATCTTTAGGTGTTGGCGGGTCTCCAAGAAGTTTAATAATATCCGGGACTCTTGTCGAACATTTCAATGGCCCCATTAATGTTCCTGTAATCGGATGCTTGCGCAAAACTGAAATGCGGTCGTCAGTAGGCTGTGAATTAATGATAATACCGCCATCCTCTGATTCAATATAGATTCCTTTTTCACAATCTATTGGAACGCCGAAAAGAACAATGCCGGCTTCCTGTTTGCGCGATACATAAATTGTTTTTGGCCCATTTGCGATTACCTGATCGATATAGAAATCATCCGCAACAACTGTGCGAACGATTGACGGCGAATCAAATTTTTGCAAGTAATTGTAAGCGGCAAAGCGAACATCGAAGTTTTCATCGTTGGCCAGTCTGTTCATCAAAGTAAGAACATCTTTTTTCATTGCGTATTCACCGACATTATTAATAGCCAAAACGCGGAAATTTGAGCAGGGATCTTGCGCAAATTCGCGAAGAGTTTTAAGGCCTCTGTCGTCTACGATAGCCAGCAGCGCTGCGGCAGCGGAAAATCTTGTTTTTGGGTCATTCGCATCGATAAGAGTAAGCAACCTTTCGCCCGCTGGTCTGCCGATAGCTTCCAAAGAGACCTGGTACTTTGTTTTATCTTCAGAAGTCTTGAGTCCCTCGATAAGTTCGTTAATTCTTGCATCTTCTTTAGCAGTCGCCGATGCGATATATAAAGACTTAACCAGCATCATGAATTTGGCTTTTTTATCTTTATAGAAATTGGGAATTGATATATTGATAACGCTGTCTGATACCGCGTTTGCGACATCTTTGCCGAAACGCTGGTTAATACGATTGCGGATATACGCGGCAGCTTTGAAATCTGGTTTTAACAATGAAAGCGTGATTGTGTAATCTTCGATTACTTTTCCGCCGCCAAGCACAACTCCGGTTAATTGATTTTTCTTTGAATCAGAAAGCGGGTCTATAAAAATAGGACCGGCCGCATAAGCAAGTGTTCTGGAAGTTTCGAGCGAATTGTCAATTTTCGCCATAAATTTTAAATCAGTGGTATAAAGTCTACCGCCTGCAAGCGAAGTTGTTTGAGTGTCTGGATATGGCTTTACTGTAATATCGAACGACTGATACTTCGACGCCGCGGCAGGAATGGTGCCTTCAACGAGAACAACAGCGGTATCAATGCTGTTTATCATAACATCGGGTTTAATAAGGTCTTTTCTGCCGACTTGAGTGAGAATATATTTGCGCAAATATTCGCGGGTAGCGGTAGGGCATTCGGAAGAGCCGGTACCGGCAAGGCCGACGACAAGCCCAACCCCTTTTACAGGAACAGGAGCGGTTGCGACAACTTCAGCAAGATCGCCAATGGTTCTGTCGAGTTGAACGGGTTCTCTATCATTGACATCTTTTGTCTTGCTCTTTTTTTTCGCCCCCTCGCAGGCGACCAGACAAAATAGTAATACGATTGAAATTAATGCGTAAACTTTCCGTGTTTTCATATTATATTCCCAAAATAATAACCAATTCAATTTGGAATTTGCAGCTTGGTTAGTGTTTATTTTATTCATATTTGCTTTGCAGTCAAGAGTTTAAATTGAAAGCACCTTCTTTAAGACTATTATAGACAAATTACACTTGTTTTTGCTTGAAAATATGCTATAATAATACTGAAAATTGAATATTTGTCCTCGCGAAAGCGGGGATTTTGAAAGTCCACTGGACTTAATGCGTTCTATCTGAAAACCGGCAAATTTTCTAAAAATCAAAGAATGCAAGAGAACAGTGCCCCGATACGGGGCATTGCTTGCGTGTCTTTGATGTCCATTGCCGGGGATCAGATAGGCATGATGTTGCAATGCCCTTCAATTCCTGCGATGTGTGGGATTAGGGTTTTAGAGAGAATTTTAAGTAAAGGAGCGTTGAAGTATGAAAATAAAATTAATGAAATTTGTTTTGGTAGTTTTGCTTTTTTGCATCGCAGATTTGGTTCAAGCGGTACCTGTTACAATTCAGATAAGCGGTAACATAACTTCCGCAAGTGGCTCTGGCCTTCCAAGTACAATTTATGATGGTGTCAGCTTTTTGGGAACTTATACTTATGATACTTCAACACCTGATTCATATTCTTCAGCTTACTCAGGCTATTATCAACATAGTTCACCATACGGAATAAACCTGTCTTTAGGCGGATATCAATTTCAAACTGCCGCAAACCATATCGGTCGCTTTGATATTGAAATCGGAAACGATGACCCAGGTCCGCCCCTAATTGGGCCATTAGATTATTATCTCGTTTGCTGTAATGCTTTTATTCCTATTGACGGAATTACGATTAATTCTTTTACATGGAATCTCCATGATACTTCATACACTGCCATTTCTTCAGATGCCTTGCCTGTAACTGCCCCAGTACTGACAGATTGGGAATTTAATAAATTTTATATATTTGGTTCCGGTAATAATGGGGACTTTTCTATAACTGGAACAATTACAGAAGCTGTTCCCGAACCATTGACGATTAGCCTGTTAGCAATAGGGCTAATTCTCTGTAATCGAAGACGATAACTTCTTAAAAGGTTATATATAAAAAGAGTGGGTCTCTGCGCGCAATTTTAAACTAAAATGCATTACAATCCAATTCAACAGGAGTTACCATGCTTAATTTAATTAAATCCAGTAAAATAAATTTTTTATCGATCTGTCTGACAGCGTTATTTTCAATTGTTTTTGTGCAAACATTATTCGCGAGTTTGCCGTTCGACCCGAATAAATACACCTTTCTTGTCTATACTCCGAGAGGAGATTATCAAAGCGACAGTAACGGAAGTATTGAACAAACAATGCACGATCTTGGCATACGTTCCTATGATTTGCGGGATCCTGCTCACCCGGTTACACCGACTGATTTAGAAACTCATGATATCTTAATTATTGGTTGGAATAAAAATGGGAGTAACAATGGCTTGCATTCCGATGATTTAGCAGCATATATTAACGGCAGAGTTATATTGACCGGCCATGATGCCGATTTCCATTTTCCTTATGGAGATAAGTGGGCTCCAGAAAAATGCGAAAATATAGGGAAGTTTATAGCAAATGCCATTGATTATGTATTGGATGGCGGCGGTACAGGAATGATTGCATTTCATTCTACTTTTTCTTATCTCCC
>JBDKUM010000176.1:0-24036 GCA_039679715.1 Phycisphaerales bacterium | reverse complement strand
CCTGGAATTTTTCGGGCGTGAAAGGTTTAGTTATGAAACCATTTGCGCCGTCCTTTATAACACCATCAATAAGCTCTTGAGAACTTTCTGTTGAAACCATAATGATTTTGGTGTTGTCACAAGTCTTTAAGTCTGCACGAATCTTTTTGACCATTTCAAGGCCGTTCATTTCGGGCATGTTTATATCACATAGAACCAAATCGACAGGCGAAGCTTTGAGTTTTTCAATTGCTTCTGCGCCATTGCCTGCTTCTTCTGTACGTTCAAATTCCAGGCCGGACATTCTTACTGTGCGCATAATGATTTTTCGCATCGTTGCAGAATCGTCCACAATCATAAGTGATTTAGCCATGTAACTATCTCCAAATATTCGAGTTATGCTTATTACAAATATAACAATCCATATACATGTTTTCGGTTATTTTTGCCATTTCGTTAAGTAAATAAACCAAAATATTCATCACAGAAGAGACCCGATTTTGCTGCTATATTTACGAAGTATCTCTTGCGATGTAAATGGCTAATAGCAAAGGAGTTACACAATGAAGAACCTCTAGATATAATAGAATAATTTGTCAGCTTTTAAAATTAGAGGTATCCTTAATTTTTCTTAATTTAAGTACCAGAAATGGTCGATTTAATAAAAGAATAATAACTAAAGCTCAAATAATCAATTTTATTTGTATAATTTAATGAGGGAAATATGGCAAATTTAAAACTGAATACAAAACTCATTCTAACCGGAATTGTTGTAACAGTTACTCCACTTTTGATTGTTCTTGCGGTAATTTTTAAAGGAAATCTTAAAATGATAGAGATTTCCGAGAAATCCGCAACAGAACTATCATACGCAGATCTTGACCACATCGTTGAAAACGTATATGGCATGTGTGAAAATCAAGCGGAATTTTTGCAGCAGCATATAAACAGATGTCTTTAAGCTGCACAGGAAATCCTTGATAAATCACAATTGGATTTTGAATCATCTGAAAAAGTTGCATGGAATGCCGTCGATCAATTTACAAAAAATTCCAAAAATATCGATATTCCAAAAATAATGATAAAAAGTGAATGGATCGGCCAGAACGTTGATACGAAAAAAGAATCTCCAGTTGTTGATGAAGTATTTCGAATGACCGGCGCCACATGTACTATTTTCCAGAAAATGAATGATCAGGGAGATATGCTTCGCACTTGTACGAATGTTCAGACTACTGACGGAAAACGAGCTATCGGAACCTATATACCAAGAACAAATCCTGACGGCCAGGTCAACCCGGTTCTTTCAGATATTTTACAGGGCAAAAAATATTCAGGCAGAGCTTTTGTAGTCAATAAATGGTATATCACATCCTATGAACCAATCCTGAATAAAGATAAAAAAGTTGTCGGCATGCTTTATGTCGGTATTCCCCAGGACAGCACAACAACTTTAAGACAAGCGGTTATGAACGTAAAGGTTGGAAAAACAGGATATGTATATATTCTTGATTCAAAGGGAAATTATGTAATTTCTAAAAGCGGCAAACGCGATGGCGAAAACATCTGGTCAGCGCAGGATGCCGGCGGAAATCTTTTTGTACAGGAAATTTGTAAAAAAGCTGTTGTTCTTAAACCCGGTGAAATCGCCGAACAAAGATACCCATGGAAGAATGAAGGCGATTCTCTCGCTATGGAAAAAATCGCACGTATTAAGTATTTCAAGGATTGGGACTGGGTAATCGGCGCAGGCTCATACACTGATGAATTTTATGAAGCAAAGAATAAAGTTACTGCCATTGGCAGACATAATAATATAATTCTCACGACTATAAGCGTACTTTCACTTTTTGCATCAATCATTACATGGTGGCTGATATCAAACGGATTGGTAAAGAAAATAATTACTATCATCAATGATCTTGTCAATGGCGCCCAGCAGGTAGCTTCCGCCTCACAGCAGGTTTCATCCGCTTCACAATCATTAGCTGAAGGCGCTACCGAACAGGCTGCGACTCTTGAACAGACATCTTCAAGCCTTGAAGAAATGTCATCTATGACAAACCAAAACGCGGACAACGCAAATCAGGCAAATACACTTGCAGGTCAAACTAGTAAAGCCGCTAATAATGGCGCAAATGCCATGAACAGGATGAGTACGGCAATTAATGATATACAGAAATCATCCGATGCAACCGCAAAAATCATCAAGGTAATCGATGAAATCGCTTTTCAAACTAATTTACTCGCGTTAAATGCGGCGGTAGAAGCTGCACGCGCAGGCGAAGCGGGCAAGGGATTCGCCGTTGTCGCCGCAGAAGTACGCAACCTCGCTATACGTTCTGCTGAAGCTGCTAAAAATACAACTAACATGATTGAGGAATCTGTTAAGAATGCGAAAAATGGCGTAAACATCGCCTCTGAAGTGGAAAAAGTTTTGGATGAGATCGTTCATAGTATAGAAAAAACGTCGGATCTCGTAGGAGAAATCGCCGCCGCTTCAACTGAACAGGCTAAAGGCATTGAACAGGTAAACACCGCTGTAGCACAAATGGATAAAGTAACGCAGCAAAACGCCGCCAACGCTGAAGAATCAGCCAGTGCTTCTGAAGAGTTGAATGCACAGGCAGAGCAGATGAATGTAATCGTTCAGCAGCTCGTCCAGCTTGTTGGGGGCATTGACAATGGCAGTCAAAATTCGAACAAATCTAATTTAACTTACACGAAAAGCAGTAACGTTAAATTAACAAACTTTGACCATACAATTCATCAAATTGCTCAAAGTAAAGATAAAGTGAATACTAAGAACTTCTAACAAAAAGAAATAATTAAGATTTTTACGTATTTCGGTTACGGTTGCGATGCTCGTTATGTTTGACGTATAACGTTTTACAGGACGAGCCGCGAAACCGCAACCATTTGACGGTTTTCATTTTGTTAAAGATTTTAAACGCAGCTGTCTGCTTTGAGGAAGTCCAGCACTTCTTCAATCTTGCAAAATGCCATACAGGTAACGGTATCTGCGCCACCGTAATAAATCGCGATTTTACCGGTGGGTTTATCATATAATGCCGCGCAAGGGAAAACTACATTCGGCACATCGCCGACGCATTCATAAATTTCCTGCGGCGAAAGCAAATACGAACTGCTGCGTAAACGTATTTTCCAGGGCTGATCCAAATCCAGTAAAGCCGCGCCCATACTGTAAACAAAACCATTGCAGCTTGTCAAAACTCCATGATAAAACAGCAGCCAGCCTTCCGGCGTTTCAATCGGAATCGGGCCTGCACCAACTTTCGTGCCCTGCCATCCCATTATAGTTCCCATCACAAAGCGATGTCTGCCCCAGTGAATCATATTCGGGCTTTGGCTGTAATATATATCACCAAAAGGCGTGTGCCCGTTATCGCTCGGCCTTGAAAGCATCGCATACTCGCCATTGATTTTTCGCGGAAATAAAACGCCGTTCCTGTTAAAAGGCAGAAAAGCATTTTCCATCTGATAAAAATCTATAAAATCTTTTGTGTATGCTACACCGATTGTCGGCCCATGATAGCCGTTGCACCATGTTACATAATAGCGATCTTCGATCCAGCAGACTCGCGGGTCGTAACCGAATTCCCATTTGCCGATCTCACCATCTTCGCATTTAAATTTCAATCTTTCAGGTTCAATTTTCCAATTCAGCCCATCATCGCTGGTGCCGACATGAAGCTGCATATTTCTCATTTTATCGTCGCAGCGGAAAACGCCCGCAAAACCATTGCCAAAACGAACAACGGCGCTGTTGAATATGCTGTTTGAATTCGGCAGATGATTGCGCCGGATAACAGGATTATTCTTCGACCGCCACACGACATCGCCGCAATCGGCAGGTCTGGGTTCCCACGGTATCGTCTTCAAAACCGTTTCGTTTTTCATCTTCACGTCTTTTATCGTATTTGCAAGTCCGTCACTCATAGTCAACCTCTCTTAAGCAGAACAAGTGCGTAAATAATCAAGCAATTTTTTTAAATCGCAACTGGCCGAACAAACATATTTATCTGCTCCGCCATAGTACACAATTAATTTTCCATCTATAACAACGTTTCCGCATGGGAAACAAACGCCTTTATAAAATCCTTCTTTTTCATATTTTTCTTCAGGTTCAAGCAGGAATTTAGGACTTCGATGAAGTATCTTCAAAGGATTTTTCAAATCGAGCAGCATTGCGCCTATGCGGTAAAACTTATCTTTTCCTACAGCGTGATAAAGTACAAGCCAGCCGTATTTTGTTTTTATCGGAGGCGTCGAACCGCCGATTTTCTGTTCCCACGCATGTTTGCCTTTTGCAAGTAATTTTAGATTTTTCCAGCCTAATAAATCATCAGACATTGCGATCCACATTGCGGGGTAATTAGTACCATATTTTTTCCCGCACCATTCCATCGGCCGATGAAGAGTTACATACTGTCCTTTAATTTTTTCGGGGAACATAATAACATCACGATCGTCAAATGCCGGGTTCGTAAGCATGCCTGCATACGTAAATTTTTTCAAATCGTTTGAAATAAGCAATCCTGTCGCCGAAAGATTCTCACGTAAAAATCTTGGGTAAGCCGCATCCAAAGTTGGAGGATTGTACTTTCGTTTATTATTTGGAATCCAATATTTGCCCGGCGCAAATGGCCTGTATGCAAACGTCATATAGTATACGCCGTCCATTTTAATTATACGCGGGTCTTCGATTCCCCCGACATATTTTTCAGGCATTGGTGAAATAAGCGGTTTTTTGCTCTGCCTGGTAAAATCAAAACCATTCTTGCTTGTCGCAAGCCCCAGGTAGATGTAATGTTTGTCTTCGTTCCCTGCTGCGCGGTAAAAGAGCTTAACTTCGCGAGTTTCTTCATCATACCATGCTGTAGGGTTCGTGGAAATTAAGCTTTCCCATTTATTTTTGGGGTTTGGTGAAAGAATCGGATTGCCCTTGTATCTTTCTAATTTCATTTGTTTCCTTCTGCTAAAAATGTAACAACTTGTCCTTTTAACAAATTTATTTTGTAAGCGTTGCCTGATTTCTCCAGCGAATCGTACACGCCGTTCAAATTGAATTTACAATCTTTAGAAAAACCGAATTGCGTCATATCAATCCAGACTTCGGTGTCTGCCGTCGCCATTATTTTCAGTTTATCCGCACTCCAAAGAAGCATTACGTTCACAGGCAGCGGGCTGTAAAATTTTAATTGACTGGAATCGAATTTCGTATTTCCAACAAACATCGCGTCTTTATCTGTAAAGACATAGCCGGTTTTCATCGGCGTATCTGCATGAATTATATCAATACTGCCGTCACCCGGACTATGCGCAGCCGTGTATTCGCTGAAGAATTTGGTCGCGTATGCTATCGGCTTTGGATGCCCGTATTCAGTACCATCATAATAATACATACCAAAGCGAGATTCATATATCTGTTTTTCTTTTGAAATCCACGGCGCATTATATTTAATATTCGCCACCGGCCATTCAGAAAGCATCCACAAATATGCGCCGGAATAATCATTCGCGAAAGCATACAAATAAACCATCATCTCGCCAACCGACGCCGCATCGATTCCAAGCATGTTTCCATCCGGCATTTTTATTCCGCTTGAGAAGCCGAATTCACCGAGCATCACAGGCTTATTAGGCCACAACGCACGCAAACGGTCGAAAGTCGTTACAGCCTTATTCATATCTTCATAGGAATACGGCATCTGATAAATATGCTGATTCGTGAAATCAAGCATTGCGTTGCATGGCAATGCCGCAAGAGATGTATTATAACCAACCGTAAAGAAATGCTTTTTGTCGAACTCTCTGACTGCCTGCTGATGAGAATAAATCCAGTAAGCGAAAGTATCGTCAACTGCGGAAATAAAATCCTTGTATTCGGGTTCAACCGGAAGTTTGCCGTCTATACCGTATAAACATGAATAATCGCTGGAAGGATTATATTTTTCAAAATACCTTTTCGCCATTGAATGCGCTGCATAAAGATTTTTTGCGTCTTTGCCCTTCTTCCATTTTCCAAGTTCAGGCCAGCCCGGATTTTCATAAACCGACTCTACCCATTTTTTATCGAAATATTCATCAGAATAATTTTCATATACTTTATGTTTCAGTATTTCTGATTGTTTTCCTTTTGCATCAACCGAACCTATCATCGTGATATAAGGCTCGTTCATTAAATCATAACCCAACACGATTGTTTCGTTGTTTACAACTGCCGCGTTTCTTCGGAAAATTTTCAATAACTGTTTATCCGTCGGCAGCGGATGTTCTCTCGGCTGCAAAATTAAATATATCTCGTATTTTCGCGCCAGCTCTATGATTGTTTTAAATCTTTCAGGATACTGGTCTATACGAACGTTCCAGAATCTAAAAGAGTTTATCCCCGCTTCTTTGGCTTTCTGAAAATCCTGCTCCAGACGTTTTACATTATAATAATCTTCGCCGTATTCGGTTTTTCTTTCAAAAGGTCCGATATAGTTACAGCCTAACGCAAAAAATTTCTTTCCATTGGGCAAAATAAAATGTTTTCCATCACTGCTTAATTTTATAAAGCTTTCAGGTGCAGGTGAATTTATGGGCAAACATTTCTTCTCGTCTGCAATATCCTGCTTTTTCAATTGCTTCGCGAGATTGCCATCTTTGATTTTATTAATAATTTCAATTAATATATTTGAAAATTCCGCGGCTTTGTAAAACTCTACATTTTCAACCCCGAATACAACCCAGTTGCTGTTCTTAAATTTACCTGCATAATTAATAAGGACTCCGCACGCAAAACCCGCATGCCTGCAATATTTACCTTCGACAGCTAAAACCGGAATAAATCTTGAAACTTCCGGATATTCGAATGCGACCGCTGAAAGGCCGGAAAAAGATCCTTGGATTTGAATTTTCGTCTTTAAAATATCCTGATGATCGTATGTCGTTACCGTTTTTGCGTCTTCATAACGATAAACGTCTCTGTTTTCAAAAACAGGTAATTGCGGCAAATTAATATCTTTTGCGCCTAGTAGAATTAAATCATTGCCCGATTTGAGAAAACCTGACAAAGTCTTCTGCTGAGAATTTGAAAGCCTGACTTCATCTGAAATAACAAGGCAATCATATTTTTTTATATCGTTGAAGTTTTCGTATGAAATAAGATTTGCATTGAATTTAACTTTTAGAGCTGATTTTAATTCTTCTGAGCATTTATTGCTTTTTAAAATAGCAATAGAATAATTTTCTCCCGCAGCTAAAGAGCATATAGAAGATAAAAAGAGCAAAATATAAAAATAAATTTTAAAATCAGCTTTTCTCACAAACGACTTCTTCCCGCTTTACATTCTGATTTTCCAAATGAGTTTCAGTAATTTTGACATCTTCGTCGGACGGCAGATTTTTGTACCACAAAACGTACAATAAGATAACACTTACAATAAAAATACATAAAGAAATATAAAATGATTTATATTGCCTTATCACAAGCTGCATCGGCATGAGAAACATAGAAACTAACCACGTACCTGCAAACGGCAGAGCAACTATATCATAAAAATGTTCCCTCTTCATCTTCTTTTTGACATCGTTCGGCAAAATTCCAATCAATGGATTCCAGAAACCGAACGGCCTTGTTATCCTATAGAAATTTTCAAGAACTTTTCTGTCTGTCGGCTCTGTTATATATGTTCCAATTATCGAAAATACGCCGGAAAACAATGTCAAGTAAACAAATTGCCACTGTTCAGGCAATTGCGGCCAGAAAAGTCTTTGTACAACTGCACCAACGCAGCCCGCTATCGTACCGATTGCGAAACCGCCGCCGTTGAATCTCCACCAATACATTTTCAAAAGCGATGGAACCGCAAGACCAGAACAAAGCCCCATCGTTATCCAGCCCCATATATCATTAATGCTCTTCACCGAATACGTAAGAATAAAACTTACCGCGACCAAAGCGATTGTGAAAGTATATGTTGCGCCCATAAGCTCTTTATGCACAGCTTTAGGACGCAGATATCTCTGATAAATATCTTTTGTGAAAAATGATACCGCTTTGTTTATCGTAACATCGATTGTCGACATACCCGCGGCGATAAGCGAAATCATAATAATGCCTTTAAGACCCGAAGGAATGCCGTACAGCAATACCGCAGGCATCACCTTTTCCGCGTTAATTGTACCATCGAAACTAAGCATATGAAGTTTGCCGGTCCAGTTATCTCCAAGCAGACTCTTGAGATTATTTATAAATTCAGCAGGATATGCTGAAGGATTATTCATTATATTGGACATAACATCCGGCCATACCGGCGGCGTTATACCGCTAATCTGCTGTTTGATAAGTATCGCGGCTTGTGCGAGAATCGCCTGGTCCGGGAACATATCTTTGATAATAAACATTCCAAGCACCGCGTAGCTTATCATCATCGGCCAGCGGAAAGTGCTCAATGTCATCCACCAGCATGCGACTTTCCCGCATTCACGTTCATTGCGTGCAGCGAAATATTGAGGATCATCGCCCGTGCCGAATCCCATTATCAAATTTCTAAGCAGCAGAAAGATTGTGAACATAAATAACGATTCGTATACTTTATAACCTTCCGGCATTTCAGCCATTCTTTGCGGAAAAGACGAAAGCCACTGACTGCAATGTGTTACAGTTTGACTAAGTCCGGCCAAATCGCCATCAGTTCCCGCAACTTTCATTACCGCAAGAATGCTGACAGTAAACATACCTATCAATATCAGGCCGCATTGAAGTAAATCGCAAAGCACAACTCCGTAAAAACCGGAGAGAATAGTATAAATCGTCGTTACACCAATCATTATCAACGAACATTGCAGCGGCGAAAGAGGCAGGAACATCGAAAAGAATAAACCTGTGCCTTTGATTGTGTAAACCAGCATACCGATTGTGAATACTATAAGTGCGACTACTTTTGAAATTCGTGCGAAGTTTGCGCCGAAGCAATTTCCAAATCTAAAGGACATCCATTCCGCGCCGGTCATGCATCCCGAGCGCCTGTGCCATTTGCCTGTCCAAATCATTGTAAAGATAAGCCCCAGCGGCACACCTCCGCGAAACTCGATAAACAATCCTCGCGGCCCCAGCAAATATAATAGCGATACGATTAGCATTGTGCCTGTAACATCGACAGACCAGCCCATACCGGAGATACCTAATGCCCACCACGGCAGAGACCTCCCGCCAAGAAAATATTCGTCAAGGCTCTTTGAAGCCCTTCGGCTTAAATAAACGCCCAGACCTATCAAGGCAAGAAAGTATCCTCCGATGATAATGTAATCGTATGTCCCTAAATATTGCATTTTTTCTCCACGCAGAAACAAAGATGGCGCCATAAAATACATAGCGCCCTCTTGTACCATCTTAAGCTTTTAGTAATATAGTTATTAATTTCGTGCTATTAAAATGTTTTTTAAATATGGTTTGAAAATACTTTTCACTATTACCAGTATCCATAAGGATAATATCTACCGCCGGTTCCGTCTTCAATAGGCTGAACAATGTTCCTGACCTCAACTGCAAAGTTTTTACCTCGGTAATATTTTTTCATTTCTCTTATTGGCTTCCATCGAACTGAACCGTCTAAGCATGCTATGTTAGACCCGCCTCTGCTTGCGATTGTACTTAGTAGTTCCGGGTATTTGCCTTTTTTGGGACCACTATTACCATGTGATATAAATGGGGCACCAGCTGCACTGGAAAATTCATTGGCAAAATCACTTAATAACGGTAGACTACCCGAATCTGTCATCCTATAAGGAGACTTCCAGGAATTAATCGACGGATTTACAACTGTCCATTTTTCTGCGAAATGTCCTCCATGATAATTATAACCGAACTTTACAGCTCTCCAAGTAGCCCTTTTCGGCATCCATGGACCTGTCCCATCATAGTTAGGGTCGCTAGTACAGTCTGTTGTTTTTGCATAAGCAGGACATATAAGTGTTCTGCCCTCTTTGATATAGGTTTTTAAATTAATCCAGCGTTCAACCGCAAAATGACTTAACAAACTCCATTTTCTGCCTTGCAAGTAAATCGTCTCGTCTTCAATGTTTGTGCCGGCTGTATTTCTGCCCATTTGGCCTATTGGCAGTCTTCCGTTTCCTATACCTGCGGCATAAGCTAAAAATCCCGTCGCTGCATCCTTCTCTCTCCCAGAACATACAACTCTTTCTGCAAGGAGCTTTGCCCGGCTTAAAGCTGGAATTAAAACTGCAAGGAGCAGAGCTATTATCGAAATTACAACCAATAACTCAACTAATGTGAATGCTTTTTTGCCGGTTCTCATAATTGAATTCCTTAATCTCTATTATACTCTTTCTGCTTTTTAAAAGAAAGCGCCGAGCCGAAATAACCCGGCGCTTTTTACAAACTAAATTATTTACGTCTTCTTAATAAAAGACCACCAAGGCCAAGAATTACCATTGTTGCCGGTTCTGGAACAACGCGTGTGATATCATCAACGTAGAATGTGTTTGTGCCGTCCTGACTTGTTGGAGCAACAGCAGTTTCTTTCTTTGTTACAATATCAATTCTGGCGACATTAGCAATTTCAATAGCTGTTAATGAATGTCCAGTTGAATCTGCAACGGTTAAATCAAGAACCAACTCTATCCAATTTCCGACTGGCAGAACGCCAAAATTCTGGATATAGATGTTGTCGCCATTGTTATTAACAAGGTTAACTTTCATATTGCCTTTGCTGGCTGTCGGCTTTACCCAAACTGACATCTGGGTAGTACCTGTCCAATCCTGGCCATGGCCTTCATTTCCCCATACAATACCTGGTAAACGCCATTCAGTTTTTGTATACCATGGAGTGTTCCATGTGTTGCCTGAATAATACATTGAATTTGTGCCGCCATGTACCTGGGTCGCTTCCAGCGCCAAAGTTAAATTCGCTGTATTTGTCCATTCGCCTTTCAATGCAAGAGTATTTGCATATGATTCGAAATCGTTGACCGAAATAACGGTCGCCTGACAAATCGCAGCCACAACCAATACTAACAACAAACTACTAATTCTTCTTCTCATGAGTGTTTCCTCCAAAAAAAAGGGTTAATAAAAAATACTTTCATGTTTAAACTTTCACTTACTGCCAACATTCAGATTGCTCAACCAATGTGCAATCTAACCAATTAATTCCCAAAATTCGGACATCTTCAAAATTTACTGTGCAATCATTATTTACATCATTCTCAATCGTTTGTGCGCAATTTGTTACTGCGGGATTAGAAACTGAAATATCATCGAAATATGTAGTACCCGCTCCCCAGTTTTGTCCTGTAAAGAAAATATCTACACGACCAATTTGCGCCTTTTGACTCACTGTCAAAGAAGACAAATCAATATCCCATTTTGTCCAGTCGCCAACTTGTGCAATACCGTAAGTTGAACTTAAGATATTCTCGCCTCCACAATTGACAACCTTCGCCATAAGGGGTTCTTTTGAAACAGTGCATTTAAACCATATTGTCAAAGTATTATAATTTGTCCAATCAACGCATGATAAATAAAACATCGCCTTCGAAAACCACGGATCCAAACCATTGTCGTAGCTGTACTTCATTGCTTTGTTGCCGCTATGAACAATGCTGCTATCGAGAGTAAGTGTTACATTTGCTGTCGGTACCCAATATCCGAGCATTGCTGATGTGCTCGAATAGGATTCGAAATTCTCAATAACGTTCACCGGATGCTGCCGATTATCAATCATCCAGTCAGAAGCTGCCTTTGCAAAATCTTCAAAATTAACTTTGCAGTCCGCGTTCAAATCTCCGCCCGTTTTTACCGCGCATTCTTCCAAAGATGCAACAACTGTGAGAGTGCTTTCCCTCGGCAAACTGATATTCAAAGTGTGTGTCGCAGTATCATAAGACACTTCGGACATCTTATCTACAATCGAACCAGACTGAAAAGCCAGTGCATTTGTAATTACGAAATACTGATTTCCAGTTATCTGGACACTTCGCGTTACCGTATTAGCCGAGCTGTTGGCGAACCCGAGAACAATTTTTTTCGCGTTTACGAATCCTGCCGCGCTGATTACCGCATCATTCCATGTCTTCGTTAATACCATTGCATCGTCAGGAATGAATGGAACCAAAGTCATAAAGGCATAATAAACAGGCCTGTATGTCGAATCTACACGTAAGAAACCATAATAACTATCCTGCCAGCTCTGATTAGCAGCTTCCCAATAGCAAAGAACGTTAGCCCTGTTATTGACTAATGTCAGTGAATTTTCATAACACCGCTGGGCAAATTGATTGCTGTTACATGCTGCTTCATCACCGAAGGTAACTCCATTATAAGTCCTGACACCCGTTGCATACTCTGTTACAATGATTGGTTTGCTGTGTGTCGGATCCGCTGAATTTACCGCTGCACCGAAGTAATTCTTCCACCGCTGGTCAAGAAAACTCGGTAAAGCACTGGTACTTTCATCCCATGCGTGTGTCGACCATGCTGCTAAAGCCGCTTTGCCCTGCGTATCCAGCGAACTAATCCACGATGTGCCATAAAATAGATACGCAAGTCCCGGCCCTATAATGCCTACATCTGTTAGCCCTCTGCTGTCAAGTTCTGCCCGAACAAGTTTCACAACCGTGTTGTATTTGGAAGGCGGACAATAAATGTTCCAGTGGCCTTCAGGTTCATTAAATAGCTCTACATAATCAACCTTGTAACCACGGCTTTTAAAAAAGTAAACTTCAGAAGCCCACAGTCTGGCATAATCATCAGTATACTGCGAAAGCAATTCATTGCTGTCATTCAGATAAACATCCGGGCCGCCAAACTTCACGAAAATCACTTTTATGTCCTGGCTCTCTGCAATTTCAAGAGAAGAGATAACATTGTTCCCTCTGCCTGTGCCGCTATATTGTGAATTAACATAACTATCCATTTGCTCAACAGTCGCGTCTGTTGGAGGTTCCGGACATCCGCCCGGAGCTATCCTGAAATATTTCAGGTTCAGTTGGCTAAAGAGATTCTCTACACGCATATCTCCAGGCCAAACCTGTGCGCCAAAACCATTAAACGGATGTGATAAATTAGTTACATTCATTACAATATCCACAGCATTAACTGCATTAACTAACAAGGCAAAACATATCAGAGTTAGAACAATTTTATTTTTCATCAAAGAACTTATTAGAAACAATCCTGCTGATAGAAGTAATTACAGTCAAGCCATCTATAAGCAGTCATCAATAAATCTTCAAACCCGACTTTGCCGGTTCTGACTCCACGGTATGATATATCAGCTCCGCCGCAATTAGTCGGTTCGGTGCATCCTGTTTGACGCCAGTGTTCAGCAAATAAAGCTATATCACTGAAGTCTACTACACAGTCATGATTTAAATCTGCCTGCAATGCACCGGCCAAAGTACCGTCAAGACCTTGACCGCAGAAATTGACATGAATATCATCCATATACACAACGCCAACACCGTTATCGCCTCCGACAAACTGTATTTCCAAACGCTTTAAGCTGTCCAGTTCATCGTAACTTGTTCCGGCCCGTTCATAAACTGATTGAGGATTAATATCCCACCTGATCCAATCACCTTCCGGTACACGGTATGTCGGACCTGTTTCCTCATCAGGATAATGGAAAACCACTTTGTTGGTACCATCTGTTCCAACCAATACAGCCTGTATTCTTGAGTCTGCATTCACAACTTTGAAGTTTATCGTTAATGGATTATAGTTTCCTCCGAGAGCGAAAGTTGGAGGCCCCCATGCATATTTAATGTATAATGGAAAATTAAACGCAACTTTCGCCCAATAAGGCGACATCCCATTATTAAAGTCGAATTTTAATGTTTTACCGTTAAGTGCATTTCCATCTTCTGCTGCTGTTACCAAAGTCATTGATGAACTTACAGAATTTCCTTCATTTACATCCAGCGCATTTCTTAATGCTGCTGTATCTGCATAATCATCGAAACTGTTAATAACGCCGCCGTAACTTTCTTCACTTAGAGTTATAGCGTCAATCTTCACTATTCCGCGCCCGTAAGAATCTGGAGACATACCAATTCCGAACGCACATATTTTCGTCATTGGTTCAAAATTTGCAGTAAGGCAGAAATGCAGAACTGTCCAGTCAGCAATCTTTGTTGCTCTGAAAATATTCGCTTTTCCAATCATATCCATTTCGCTTTGATCGACTGGTATTACAATCCCCGGTTTTGGAGTGTAAAAAACTGCATACATATTTTCATTTGACTGATTTGGTTCACGTCCGGGTACATCACCGATATATCCTTTCAGCCAAACTTTCATGGTTTTATATTTATCCCAGTCTTGGAGCCCACTATAGATTGTATAAGCCTCTGACCAATATGGACTGGCATGGCAGTTATAATCAATTATCATTGATTTTGTGCCGTCATAGGACTCGGTAGTTTCAAGACTCATAGTTTCAACGTCAGGATTTCTCTCTTTCCAGACACTTGTCAGTGCTGTTGTATCAGCGTATGATTCAAAATCTTCAATTAGCAAATCTGCCGCTTGCGAAAGCCCGCAAATCGCCATTATCAAAATAACAGAATTTACAAAATATCCTAACTTCATTACTTGCCTCCTTAAATTCTATTTTTCTTCTTTCTTATGCTTTTTCATTTTTATCCTTCTGTTGGCACGCGTGCGGTGGACCCGCGTACAACCAGTTCACAATTCATTACTATATTTTGAATGCCTTCCTGTGCGTATTTTCCCTGGATACGATTTATCAATAGTTTAGCCGCCCTTCGGCCGACTTCATATCCCGCCTGTCTTACGCTCGTCAACGGCGGCATCATATACGCTGCAAAATCAAGATCTGCAAAACCGACTATAGATAAATCTTCCGGTATGCGTAATTTCAAATCAGCCGCTGCAAGATAAACATAACGTGCAAGAAGATCGCTTGCACAATAAACTGCTGTTGGCCGCGGATTAGCAGTTAATATTTTCTTAGCTATTTCAAGTCCGTCCGCGTTCTTGCCTTTTTCTACCGCAAAGCACTGTGCCCCTGGAATATCTGCGATTTGTTTTTCAAAAAATTCTCTTCGTCTGCGTGCCCAACTGTATGTATCAAGACCAACATCGCCGAGATGCGCGATTCTTCTGTGCCCAAGTTCAAGAAGGTGTTTCGCTACAAGCTGCGCACCCTGCTCTTCATTGGTAGTTATCGAATCTGCTCCGAATTCAATTGGAAGTTCATGGTCTATTGTTACTACAGGAACATTGCGTGCAGACAATTCTTCGTTGTGTGAATAATAATCTGGTGTTATCGGCGGCCACATAATTACGCCGTCAATTCGCCTGTCTATTAATCTATGTATCTGTTCCAAATCGTCAACCGGGCCGCTGCTCGAAAAATTATCGCCATGACGAACCCAAAGATTTATCGGAACAAAGTCTACTGAAATGAGTGTATCATGAATGCCATATAATATAGACGACCAGTATGAATCGAATGGAGGAACCATAACTCCTATTGTATGAGTCAGTCCTGTTTGAATACCTTTTACTAACATGTTCGGGCGATAACGAAGCTTTGCAGCCGCTGCCCAAACCTTATTACGTGTTTCCTCGGAGAATCTTGTAATGTTTTTCTTGCGAAGGATGCGAGATGCTGTCGGCACTGAAACATTGGCCGCCTGTGCTACATCTTTCAAACTTGATACGCCTACCGCCACTTCTTGTCACTCCAAATAACTTTTATTTCTCGTGTGCAAGTACTTACACATGCGTATTATGGCAATTTACAATTCTTTTGTCAATGTTTTTTTAGGTTTTTTTTAATATTAATAAATGTAAAAGAATATATTTTTCTATCTGTAAGCAACACAACCATATTTAAAACAAAGACTTACAATCTGATTTATTTTTCAATGCTTTATAGCTTTTCGTTCTTGAATAAATCAATATTTTATTTATACTCTTCTGTGTAACTATTTTCGCATGTAATCAAAGTTTTTATAGGAGCTAAATATGTATGCAAATATTAGAACCGCAAGTGCTTTAATAGCAATAAGTTACATTTCACTACTTTCAGGATGTAATAAGGAACAATGCTCTATCGAACAACGCAACGCTTTAAACAATCAATCGGTCCAAAATTATGCAAATCCGGACAGGTGGAAAGCTGTTATTCAGAAATTTGTTGATAATGACAAAAAAAATCCTCCGCCAAAAAACGCTGTCCTCTTTGTTGGCAGTTCCAGCATTAGAATGTGGGATACAAGCAAATGGTTCCCGGATATCCCGAACATTAACCGTGGTTTTGGCGGTTCCTATGTGATTGATTCCTATATATATGCTGACCAGATAATTACCCCGTACAAACCACGTACAATCGTTTTCTATGCAGGCGATAATGATGCCGCAGATAAAAAACCGCCACAAATGGTTCTTGCTGATTTCGAGGCACTGTTTTTCAAAGTGCGCAAAGAACTGCCGAAAACTAAAATTGTTGTCATTTCAACAAAACCAAGCATTGCCAGATGGAAATTTTGGCCCCAGATGTTGGAAGCAAATAATTACATTGAAATTTTTTGTAAAAAACAGCAAAATACAGCCTTCGTTGATGTCTCAAAAGTTATGCTCGATTCAGCCGGTCAGCCCCGCAAAGATATTTTTCTTTCCGATGGCCTGCATTTGAATGAAAAAGGCTATGAACTCTGGACATCACTCGTAAAACCGTTAATAATAAATGAATAAAATCGTAGGGGCAGACCCATGTGTCTGCCCGTTAGCCTTCAGATTTATTCTGGGGGTTCGTCAACTTGGATTTTAGGATTGATTCTATGCTCAAAAAAATTTCTTTCATAGTTTTGTCATTAATCATATTAAATTCAATCGCATACAGTGAAGTTAAAGTTGCTTCGATTTTCTGCGACCACATGGTCATTCAGCAAAACAGCAATGCGCCAATTTGGGGCTGGGCAATGCCGGATGAAAAAATCACAATCTCACCTTCCTGGCAATCTCAAAGCGTAACAGCGGTTACAGACAGCAATGGCTCATGGAAAGCTGAAATCAAAACACCTGTTGCCGGCGGCCCATACAATATCAAAGTAAAAGGCAGCAGCGAAGTCAACATCTCCGATGTCTTAGCGGGCGAAGTCTGGATATGCTCCGGCCAATCCAACATGGAAGTGTCTATCGGCTGGCTCGGAACAGAGCGCAGCAAAATGGATATCGCGCAATCAGACAACAATCAAATAAGAGTTTTTGATGTTAAAGATAAATTCTCATTATTCGAAGAAAAAGATTGCACGCCTTCATGGAAACCATGGATGACCTGTACTCCTGATAACATTCAATGGTTCTCCGCCGTCGGCTACTATTTCGGCAAAAGGCTCAACGATGAATTAAACGTACCTATAGGTTTGATCTCAACCCATTGGGGCGGAACACCTGCTGAAAGCTGGATGGATGTCAATGCGATTAAAAAATTCAAACGCATGGAAATCTCCGCTGAAATCATCACTGACGTAAGAGAGAAAAACGAAGACCCTGATATCGCTTTTGGAAAAATTATAGATACCTGGCTCAAAAAAATTGCCTCGCAGGATCAGGGCATGAAAGATAAATGGTATAAAAATGATGTCAACGATTCTAATTGGTTCAACATCGAAAACCCTAATTGGTGGGGAAATACCTCACTCAAAGGCGTACATGGAATTGTATGGTTCAGAAAAGAATTTAATTTAACAAACAACAATTCCAACATGGAACTTGATTTGGGAAAGATCGACGACATCGATTCCGTCTGGATAAACAATAAATATATCGGCTCTACTATCGGCTGCGATGTCAGCAGATTATACAGGGTACCCGCTGAATATTTAAACGTAGGGAAAAATATTATCGCGGTGCGCGTAATTGATACCGGCGGCGATGGCGGCTTCACAGGCGATAAAGCCAATTTGAAAATTTATTCCGCAGGTAAAGAACCAATCAGTCTTGCCGGAATTTGGAAATACAAAAATTCAAATCCAAAAACTCAATGGGACGAACCTAGATTTTCAGGTTTGAATCAGAATTTCCCATCCGCATTATTCAACGGAATGGTCGCGCCTTTGATTCCTTTCAAAATCGCCGGCGTGATTTGGTATCAGGGCGAAGCGAACGCTTGGCTGCCGATTGAGTACCGAACCCTTTTCCCCGCTATGATTCAAAATTGGCGTCAAAGATGGGCACAAGGCGATTTCCCGTTTTATTACGTTCAAATCGCTCCGTGGGATTATGGCAGCGGCACTTTCAGCCAGGCTCTTCGTGAAGCACAGATGATGACATTATCCGAACCAAACACAGGCATGGCAGTTACAATGGACATCGGCGAAGAAAAAGATATCCATCCGAAAAACAAGCACGATGTTGGCGATAGACTCGCTCGCTGGGCACTGAATAAAAATTACGGCAGAAACGATGTTGTCTTCTCCGGACCAATCTACAAGGAAATGAAAATCGAAGGCAACTCCATAAGAATATTCTTCGATTATGCCGCAACAGGCCTTCGCATCAAAGGCAGCGAATTAAGCTACTTTACCATCGCCGGCTCGGATAAGAAATTTTATCCTGCAAAAGCGATTATCGATGGCCAGACTGTTCGCGTCTCAAGCCCGAAAGTGGAAAAACCTGTCGCAGTGCGTTTCGCATGGACTAATTGTGCCCAGCCGAATTTATACAATGCCGCCTTTCTGCCCGCTTCCTCTTTCAGGACAGACGATTGGCCGCTGAACTAATAATGGGTGTCATTGCGAGGAATTTCAAACGGCCTTGGCCGTGCAGAAATAACGCGGCAATCTCAATTCTAAATATTTAGAGGGCTGCCTGTAAACTATAGTTTACAGGTGTTCCGATACATCATCTGGTACTTCGTCATCCGGCTCGTCGAATTCGATTGGCTTGTAACCAGGCTGTTTGGATTTCTCAAGTTCCTCTTCAAACGCTTTGACAATCTTGTCTTGAATTGACTGTCTGCATTGAGCATTGATGGGGTGAGCGATATCGGCGTGCAATTTCATTCTGCCTTTTAAATCTTTTTTAGCTCTCTCTTCGCCCAAAGATGCTCCGCAATTATTGCAGAATCTCGCTCTAAGATGATTTTTCCCGCCGCACTTCGGACAATGATCGCTCATCTTGCGTGATGGCATTGCGACAAAATACCCGTTTGTGCCCATAATAACTTTAATGTCACGAATGACAAAAGAGTTATTTATTGTCATTGAGCAAAATGCTTTTAATCTTTCATCTTTGTTCGCTATTAATTTTACTCTTACTTCTGTAATCTCCATATCAGGCCGCCTTATATACTGATCTCAATTTAAACTACCATTCATTGCTGGATACTATAATACAATTGCAGCCGAGCGAATTTATTTCGCGCCGGATAAAATCAATATTTTGGTAGTTTGAATTATCAAGGAGGACAAACAAGGCCGAACCGCTACCGCTTAGATAAACAGGCACTCTCGTTTTCTCCTGAGTATTTACCTGTAATAGAGCAAGCTTATTATCCAGCAAAAAGCAGGTTTTAGCAAGCATATTTACGCAACAATTTTGTAATAATTCTATTTTGTCCTCTTTTATGATTTTATGGATTTTCTCGCTTTCAGCCCTGAACATCTCCATGTCAATTTTATATGATTCATAAACCCTTTTTGTAGATATATTTACATCAGGCAACATCAAAATTGCCGAAAAATCCAACTTTTTATCTATCTTGACCACCTTCTCCCCCCTGCCACTACACAGAGCCAATGGCCCATTCAAAAAAAATGATACATCGCTGCCCAGTTGAGCGCAAATTTCGTACATTGTGCTTTGGGCCAATATTCCATTATGCAATTTATTCAGAGCAAGCACAGTTGTCGCCGCATCGCTGCTTGCGCTTCCAAGTCCTGAACCTGCTGGTATTTTTTTCGTCAGAGTTATTCGCACCGAAGGATTTTCACCCGCTGCTTTGTAAAACATTTCAGCCGCTTTAAAAACAAGATTGTCTTTTCCTTCTGGCGACCAGTTCCCCTTGCACACAAGTTCCAGTTTTTTTGAATCATTCAGTTCAAAAAATAATTCATCGTAGAAATTTATCTTCGCCATAACAGTTTCAAGATTATGATAACCGTCCGGCCTTTTATCCGCGATAAGAAGCGACAAATTTATTTTTGCAGGCGCCCTGGTCAGCAAACCGTCTTTTAAGTTTTCAAATTGAGGAAGTATATTCTTTGTCATTTTATTCAGGTAAAAATGTAATTCTTATTTGCTGCTCTTCAACGCTTATATTTTTAATCTTTATATCTCGGTGGTTAAAACTGAACTCTGCCGGCGTTTTGTCATCATTGAGCAAAACACCTGCGTAATGAACTATATCATCACCTCTGCTTTTTCCCGCAATTTCATAAAGTATTCTGTTCCGCAACAGCTTTACACCAAACGGAATTCTGCGTGTCCCCACTTTTATCTTCGACAATCCCGCTTTCATTCCTTTCTCATTAGCATCGGGCTTGAACACCGCAGTTACAAAAAAATCACGGCCTTTGTATTTTGTTTTGCCCGTAAGCAAAATCCTTCCGCTCAAAAAAGTAATACTAATATCTGAAAGCCCCCACTTCTTCATATCATCAGTTTTGATATGTCTCGAAACAATATCGATAATTCCCTCCTGCGTGAAAACTACTTCAAAAGGTTCTGGAATTTGAGATTTATTATAAAATTGCGGCAAAATCACATTCGAAAGATATTGGCTTATCTCATTACTATCAATAATTTCTATTGGTTTGAAGCAGCAAGGCGTTCGAAATAGCCCCCAAATCCAGTTCGCGACAAAAAAAAATATAAAAATAATCGCCCATATCCAAATCTTTGTAATTTTGGGTGTTTTTTTTAATGGTTTTTCAGCTTTTGAACCTAAATTTTTTTCCATTACATCCTTGCCAAAGGAGATTTAATGTTTATGATGTTATCTTTCATAAAATTACTAGATAATAGATACTTAATACTAAATACTAAACTGAAAGGTATAGGATGGCAAGTCATTTTGCGGACCGTATTTGTAAAGCTGTAAAGATAAAGAAAACTCCATTGATTGTTGGGCTTGACCCAGTCTATTCAAGACTCCCGGCAGCTATTCGCGAGCAAAAGGGAATGAATGATGCTAAAAGCGCAGCCGCACAAATTGATGCCGTTCTCGAATTCAGTACTAAAATCCTGAAAATTGTCGCTCCGCACGTCCCCGCAATAAAGATTAACATCGCTTTCTTTGAACGTTATCTTTGGGAAGGACTCGAAAGCTATTATTCTCTCATCAGCGAAGCACAAGACCTTGAAGTTGAGATCATCGGCGACGTAAAACGCGGCGATATCGGCCACACAGCGGAAAGCTATGCACAAGCACACCTTCAGAATCCAGAACTCAAAGGACTCGAAGATGTTTTCGCACCTGACGCAATAACCATCAACGGCTTTGCAGGTTCAGACGGCATTACGCCGTTTGCAGAAGTTGCAGACAAACAGGGAAAAGGCGTTTTCGTTTGGATTCGCGCAAGCAATCCTTCAGCCGCCGCTGTTCAGGATTTCGCAGATGCCTCTGGCGTTAAAATGTACGAAAAGCTCGCTGAAATTACAGGCGAAATAGCAAATCAGCCCGCAAGAATCGGTAAATGCGGATACAGCAATATCGGCATGGTTGCCGGCGGAGTTACTGGCGATCAAATCACCGCATTACGTTCAAAATATGGAAAAGTTATCTTCCTCGTCCCCGGCTTCGGCTCGCAAGGCGCAAGTGCCGCCGAGTGTATGCGTTTCGCCAAATCGGACGGTACAGGCGTTTTGATTAATTCTTCAAGGGCTATTATTTATGCTTACGAAGACGCAAAATACCAGCAGCAGTACGGCGACAACTGGGAAAAATGCGTTGAACAAGCCGTTATCGACGCTAAAATCGAACTCTCGAAAGCACAATAAGTTTTGAATTTTGGAAATTCGTATTTGTTTCGGATTTAGATATTCGAATTTCGAATTTCAATATGTGGATATATTAAAATGGATTGTAACATTTTAAATGGCAAAATAGTTGTCATTATGGGCCTTGGCGTTTTTGGTGGCGGAGTTGACACCGCAAAATTTGCCGCCCGTTTCGCAAAAAAAGTTATCGTTACAGATAAAGGCGACGAAAAAAAACTTAGCTCCTCAATCAAGGAACTCGAGCAATTCAAAAATATTGAGTTCCACATCGGCGGCCACAAAATCGAAGACTTTACAGATTCTGATGTAATCATCGTCAATCCTGCCGTTGATGAAAATAATGAATATATCCGCGCAGCCGTAAAAAACGGAAAAACAATCACATCGCAGATGGAAATTTTCTTCCAGCTCTGCCCCGCTAAAATCGTCGCCATAACAGGCTCAAACGGCAAAAGCACTACAACCGCCCTGACAGCTCACCTGCTCAAAAATTACAAAAATGGAAATATCTGGCTAAGCGGAAACATCGGCTATCATCCCCTGCTTGAAACGCTAGACCAGATTAAGCCAAACGATATCGTAGTTCTGGAAATTTCAAGCTTCCAGCTCGAGCAGCTTGCGAGAATCAAAAAATCTCCAAACGTCGGCTGCATCACGAACATCGCGCCAAACCATCTCGACCGCCACAAAACAATGGAAAACTATTGCGCAGCTAAAGAAAACATTCTGCGATTCCAGATCAAAGGCGATGCCGCTGTCCTCAATGCTTACGATGAAAATTGTTTGCAATGGTACGAAAAATATAAAAAAACTGATCACAAGTGCTTCCTGTTCGACAGGGAAAAAATTGACAGCAGTTTGACAAGCGTTTTCAAACTTCCCGGCAAAGCCAATCGCGAAAATCTCGCCGCCGCCTTGACGATAGCGCATTACTTCGGCTTGAAAGACAGTGAGCTTGTCGATTCAGTCGCAAGCTTCACATCATTGCCGCATAGATTGCAGTTAGTCGGCACAGTCAACGGCACAAGATATTATAACGATTCGATAGCTACTACACCTGAAAGCACCGTCGTTGGCGTTGAAGCCTTCACAGAACCCAAAATTCTCATTGCTGGCGGTTACGACAAAGGCCTCCCGTTTGAAGCAATGGCAAAAGCTATCAGCGGCAAATTGAAAGCCTTGATTCTGATTGGCGTAACAGCAGATAAGATTGAAAAATGTATTAGAGACACCGGCACTGTCCCCCCGATTTACCGTGCGAAATCTCTCCAGGAAGCTGTTGACAAAGCACACGAAATTTCCACCCCCGGCGATGTCGTGCTTATGAGTCCTGCGTGCGCAAGTTACGATATGTTTTTAAATTTCGTCCAGCGCGGCAATATGTTCGCCGAAATGGTCCAAAAATTAAAATAATTAATTACCTTCAACGTTCAAATATTATATTTTTTCGATAATACCTTACTCACACTTTTCAACTACTTTTCGCCTCTTTTTTCACACTTTACGCTCACTTTTGATCGCTTTTCGTTCACTTTTTTTCGCTTTTTTCACACTTTTTCGTGTCATTTTATATCAAAAAAAACTTGCGCGTTTTTATAATTCAAAGTATCTCCGTTTGTCCTCCCATATTAAGAAAGTACTTGCGCGAATTTGAATATTTTGGGGGAAAAATATTATATGAATTTCTGTAAAGGTTTGAATTTGAAAGGAATAAATTTTTTTATTTTTTCGTTTTGCGCAAGTTTTCACCTGCGCAAATGTATTCGTTTAGCCGTCGCCAGAAAGGCAACGCATCGCAGATTCGTTGATTAACACAGGTATGAATTTTTTTGGGGGGAAATCAGCGCAAAAAGAAAGAGGCCGGACCGCCCGGCCTCTATTGCTGGTGTTTGTACTTTATACTTTTTAGCGTCTGTGCCAAACCCAGCTTTTGCATATATAATATAACAAAAAAACAACCCCCGAGTCAAGATAAATCGAAAAATCACCCTTCATTTTTGCACTTTTATTTTTAATTTTTCGCTTAGTTATCGGACATTAATTCTAATTCCAAT
>JBDKUM010000175.1:0-2718 GCA_039679715.1 Phycisphaerales bacterium | reverse complement strand
TAAGAAAATCGAAGTTAAAACCGAATAAGCGTATCTCGTGAAGCGTGAAGAGTATTTCGTAAAAGCAAAGCAGCTAATTGCAGCTCCTTACAATTAGCTGCTTTTTTATTGTTTTATTTAGAAACTTTTGCAACCGGAACTATAATGTCTGATTGCGAAATATTTTCACAACTTTGATTTTGACCCCCCGATTCGAAAACTTCAAACGCATTATCTATCGGCCTGTAACCATTTTGAGCAATCCATGCAAAAAGATAAGTATAGACAGCACCATAATCTTTACAGCCTGCGGGTTTTTTTATAGTAACTGTATCCATAGCAATTAAAGTTTTAACATCTGACATCTCACCGAGCTTACCAGCCAATTTCAGGGCATCGGGGGAGACAGGAATTTGAATTTCTACAAGGCAGTGCTGCCCATTCAAAGAGAACAGATGGGGATTGTTTAAATAAACAAACCTAAAATTGCCCTGGGGTGCTATTCTATTTTTCCCCGCAAGCGCATAAAGATTGCCGATCGACTGACCGACTTTTTCATAAGGACCGCGATAAATCGTATAAAGAACCGTCTGCGATTCCATTTTTCCGATGGAGATGGAAAAACTGTTTGGCTCCTGTGCGGCAAATGAAAACGCATTTAACATTGATACACATGCCAACATCAAAATTAATTGTTTTTTCATAAACATTCCTTTCATTTAAAATCATACTACTCTTCTTAAAATCGAATATGCAGGAAGTTTTTGCACTAATAATATTTTTTCAGGATTGTTAACAAATTCCGCATCATTGCCATCGATAGTTTTTAAAGGCTTTGGCATTGTAATTTCAGACATTTCGCCCGCTGGAGTCAATACTTCCAATTTTTCGCCTGCGAAAATTTTATTGCGGGTATGGCATATACAGCCGGTTGCTGTTTCTTCATTTACTATATCGCCCACGAAAACGGCTTCGGAAGATGTATCGCTTTTTTCGGTGCTGTAATCGCTTTGCAAAATTTCACCTTTCATGAAGCCGGTACTATAGCCGCGATTCTTCACCCTGCTTAATAATCTCAAACATTCCTGGGGGCTGATTTCTTTGCCGTCGAGTAATTGCCTGTAAAGAGAAAGAACAGAAGCGATATAGTGAACAGATTTCATTCTGCCTTCGATTTTGAAACCATCGACTCCGATTTCTTTGAGAGGCCGGATATATTCAAACAGCGCGAGGTCTTTGCTGTTGAACATATATTGGCCGCGTTTGTCTTCGAAGACAGGGAAAAATTCGTTGGGTCTTTTTTCTTCGACAAGGCTGTATTCCCATCGGCACGGGTGCGTACATTCGCCTCGGTTTGCTTTTCTCGCGGTAAGATAATCGCTAATCGCGCATCTGCCGGAGTATGAAAAACATACCGCGCCATGAATGAAAACTTCCAACTGGATTCCGCTTGGGCTTGTATCTTCGCGAATCTGTTTTATCTGTTCAAAGGATAATTCACGGGCGAGATTTACACGTGCTGCTCCTAATTGATGATATGCCAGGACGCTTTGGCTGCTTGTCGTGTTTGCCTGCGTACTGATATGGATTGCCGATTTGATGCCTGCTTTTTTCAGCTCAAATACCAGACCTATATCAGCGACAATCAAAGCATCGACCTTCATTTCGTTCAAGATTTGAGCTGTTTTGAGTAATTTTTCGTATTCATCGCTATATGGATAAATATTGAGTGTAACGAGTGCCCTTTTGCCGTTTTTATGCAAAAAATCGATGCCTTTCTGGGCATCATCGAGCGAAAAATTGCCTGCGTAAGCCCTTAGAGAGCCGAATTCTGTGCCAAAATAGACGGCATCGGCTCCATATCGGGCTGCCCAGATAAGTTTTTCCAGAGTGCCCGCCGGGGCGACAAGTTCAGATTTTAATTCCGATTTTACCATATCCACTTATGTAAATTATTCAAAAAGCTGAGATTGCTTCGGCTAAAAAAAGCCTCGCAATGACAGGTAGTAAGTATATTAGAGTAATCGCAGGAAAAAAGAAAAATTTTTTGTTGAATATTCTTTTCATTCGCAGATAATGCTTGGCTTAGAATTATTTAATATTTCTGTGACAATTTCATAGATAAGGAGCGTTCATGGGAACAGTGCTCAATGCTCTGGTAAAACTTCAAAGTGTTGAAAACAGTTTAAGAGCGGCCAAGGCCAAACTTGCCCGAAGCCGTCGCAATGTAATCTTAAAGGAAAATCAACTCCGTACACTTCAAAACAATCTCGCGGCCAAACAGGAAGAGATACAACTAACAAAAATTCAGGCCGACCGTCTGGAACTCGAACTTAAATCAGTCGATGAAACTCTGGCCAAATACCGCGCAGCACTCAATTCTGCAAAAAGCAATAAGGAATACGCGGCGATTCTGACCGAACTTAATACTACAAAGGCAGACAGCAGCAAAGTTGAAACTCAGACACTTGAACTGATGAAAAATATCGATGCCGACCAGGCACAATGCGAACTCATCAAGCAGCAAATCGAAGTCGCTAAAAACGAACTCACCGAAATTCGCAAGCAAACCGAAGAACAAGCCAAAAAATTCGAAGCGGAAATCGCAACAATCGAACAGCAATGGCAGCAGGCGGCAAAAGATGTACCCGCAGAATCACTTGAGATTTTCAAGAGAGTCGCTGAAACATACGACGGCGAAGCAATCGCGGAAATCGAAGTTCAGGATCATAGAAGCGG
>JBDKUM010000174.1:0-4671 GCA_039679715.1 Phycisphaerales bacterium | reverse complement strand
TATGCAGACTTTATCAAAACATATAACCTGTCTATTAATTCCTCCGGTTTTAGCGAGGGACAAGTAGCTGCTCAGATGGATACTATTAACCGTAAAATCCAGCAGGTTAAGGCTAGTATGGATGGGTTGTTGGTTAGTGCTGGTAATTCTGGATTTACCCAAGGCATTAAAAGTATGCTGGACGCGATTAATAACTTTTTAAAAGGGTTACAGCAAATTCCTGCCTGGGTATATCAAACTATCGGAGTAACGGCAGAAATGGGAGCAAGTTTGCTTCTGGTATCCAAGACGCTAACCTTCTTAAATGTCGGACTTATCGGATTAAGAACGGCTTTAGCTTCTACCGTACCGGCAAAGGTAGCGGATGCAGCAGCAAGCACAGCAGAAACTGTCGCATTAGAAGCGGATACGGCTGCCACAAATGCGAATACAATAGCAAAAGGAAGAATGGCGGTAGTTACCACGGCTGCCACTGGCGGTATGAACCTGATTATAGGCGCATTAGCTGCGGCTGCTATTGGCGGTAGTATCTATGCTGCCAGCCTTGGTTCAGCAAATGCCGAAACCGAAAACACATTGCAGAAAAATGAGGATTTAATTGCTGCCAAAAAGCAAGAACTTGAAATGAATCAGAAGCAGACTGAATTTATTGGAACTCTTGGCGAAGCATATATTACCTTACAACAGCAATTAGCGGAAACAGGTGATGATGAAACAAAAGCCGCTCAAATTAAAAAAGATTTGGGTGCTACTGAGGACGAACTTACTAAAATCATTGGTCAAGATGGAATGGAACAAATCAGAACGGCTGATGATGTAAACGACGCTATTGCTAATGAACAAAGAGTACATGCCGAAAAAGCTGTTGGTATTCAGACATCGTTAAATAATTTGGTTTCCACTCAAAAAGATTTGCGAGACAATACGATAAAATACTGCAATGACCGGATAGACGCTATTAACAATGAAGCGGTAGACTTTGACAAAGCCGCTGATGCTATTGGTAAATCATTAGGCCGTATTCAAAAAATCATGTTTGAGTATTACAAGGGTAAAGCTGATTATTTCACCGATATGGCTAATGGAATTGATAAGCAGGGCGATGCTATTCCGGGCGAAAACTATATCGGCAATTTGGAGCCTGTTGGTGAAGATACGGCAAATCAATATAGAGAAATAGCAGATAATGCTACTGCCGCCAAAGAAGCCATTAAAGCCGCTGGGATAGCAGTAGCCGCCAATCAGAGTAAGGAAGCGTTAGGGCTTGGAAACCATTGGTATCCTTCCGGTGATGGCAGTAGGGTAGGCGGTGACGAAACTACTCCTGTTGAGCCTAAAGCCAAAAAAGAACCAGGTTCTAACATGAAAACACCTGCCGACAGGGAACAAGAATTCTATCGTAAAATGGTAGGGCAGGAAACTACCAAAATGTTTGACGATGCCAAAATAGCTGCTGACAAATATTCTACTGCACTTGATTTGCTGAACGTCAAAGAAAGCGTATTTGGTGCCAGTACCGATACTGTTTCCCAGCGCCAGGAGCTTATGAAGAACCGCGTTAATGAACTATTCGCCACGGTTATAGAGTATTCCGATGCAGCAGGCGAATACGAGCAGAAGGCCCAAGATATTATAGACAAGAACGCTGATTTAAAAGCTGCTCTTGATGAACAAAAATTATCCTGGCAGAGCATGACCAAAGAAGAGAAAAAGGCATTTATTGAATCCTATATGGATTATAAAGAAGATCAGCAGACCATGCTTAAACTGATTGACCTAGCTGAAAAGTTAAGGGTAAAAGCTTCCGAGATTGCCAAAGAAGGGAATAAGCTTGGCGCTAGTACCGTAACTACTGCCCTCAGTGACCAGAAAAAACTATATGATGAATCCATCCAGAAAAATAACCTGGATAAAGAGGACAGCATAGAGAAGCTGGGAGTCAATTACAAAAAAGAAACAGCCGATGTAATAGAGTTAATGACAGCCACTAAGAATTTGGGATTGGCAAAAGCAGAGTTAAAAAGGTTGGAAACCAAAGACGGCAAAGATAATACCGGCAGTGTCGAATATAAACAGCAGGCGGTTGCTGTCGATAAGCTGAATAATCAAATTGCCACTCTCAGCGACAAAACTCTAACCGTCCGTAAAGGCATGGCTGATATGTTCTCTGGCATGATGCGTGGGACAACTACCTTTAGCCAATTTTGGAAGAACGCCTGCATGGACTTTGCAGAGCAGATGATTAATTCTATATGGAGAATCAATCAAGCTGGCAGACAGTCTACATTGCTTGAAAGTATATTCGGATTTACTATAGGCGGCAATAAAGTTTCGTCGTCAGTAAATAGTTCTTCCGTAACTTCTGGCGGGGGTTCATTTTTAACGACACCTATTACAAGCGTTTCCTCCTTTGCAAGTGGCGGTCAGGCAGAGGGTGAAGGGACTGGCACTTCCGACAGTATTTTGGCTAGAGTGTCAAACGGCGAATATATCAATAAAGCTGAAACCGTTAAAAAATATGGGGTTGGTTTTTTTGAAGCACTTAACAATAACAAAATTCCTAAGTTTGCAGATGGTGGCGCGGTATCGCATGTACCATTCACGCCTACAAATTACCCTATTGTACCGGATGCAAGCATGATGCAGTCGAATAACACTAATAACCAGACTATTCATATTGGCGGCTTTAACCCCACAATTCAAGCTGCACCGGGAACGGATGTTAAGGCTATATTGGTGGCTACAAGAAAGCAGTTCAATGATGAATTTATACCAAAGCTAATTGATGCGGCGAGGAATAACACTGCAGCACGAACAGCAATAAAAGGCGTAACAAGATAACCGAATCACATTTACCCTGTCGGCCTAACGGCTGGCAGGGTTTATTTTTTTGCCTACTTGCAGGAATATCCTGTAATTTGTGGAAATTGTCACAAAAAAGGAGATGGTAAAAAATGAAAAAAGTATTACTTGCCTTATTATTACTATTTATTTTTTCTACTTCTAGTTTGTGCTTTGCGTTTGACTGGCAAACTACCCCGCCTGAGCAAAAGCCGAAGTTAGCTTTGCTGTATGTTAATAATTCTAAGACAACCTATGACGATGAGATAGACAAAAAGATGAACGACAATTTTACTTCCTTGCTTAGTAATTACGATATTATTGCTGGAACAAAATATGTAGAAAGATTGAATAAGAACGGTATTACTGACATTACAACAGCAGAGCGGGGAGATATAATAGATGCTTTCAAGGGTGAGGATGTAGATTATGTTCTATTTTGCGAAGTACAACCATTCGTAAGGAAAGAGAGAATTACATTTTTTACTTACGGTATAGACATGACGGCAATCGTTCCAATTAAGATTATCGACTTGAAAACAGAAAAATATATCTACAACGGAAAATTTACCGAATTTGTGTCCGATAGTTCTATGATTGGAGGAATCGGAAATAAATCAGTGTCAATGAGTGCCTTAGATAAGGTAATATTCAAAATGAACACAATTATTGAAGCTAGGTTGCCATTAAGTAAGCATGTTACTCCTAAACAGGAATAATAATAAAAAGGCTACTCTCTTGATTGAGGGTGGCTTTTATTGTTTGGCGGTGCATTTTGGAAAACGTCCTTCATATTTGCGAGTTAAGGCATATTTATTTTTAAAGCGGTATGTTCCCCTATGCCGACAGGTAAAAATAGCGTACAGGCTAAGTGTGGCAGTCAGGAAGGATATTGCCGCAAATGGCAACGATAAGAGTTTAATTCTTCCCCTTTGCTGGTTGGCCGTATCCAAACTTGGATTGGGATGTCCTCAATTTTGAGGAGATGTAACGAACCCACTTTTGGGCTGAGTGTTCGGCAGTTTGCGGACAACTGAACATTATTCTGAAAGCGGAAAATTCCGCTGTGACTATGCGCGTGTGCGAGAGGATACAAGGGTGGTACAGATTGAGACCCCCTCTGGTATCACTTCGCGTGCGTGCGTGATGATAAGTGCAAAAAGTTAAATGTACGTCAGAAGTACATTGTAATACTTCGCGCGTTCTACATGATGCCGGGGGTATTCATCCAACAGAGGGAAGGCTTTACCCTGTCGGCAGCGGCTAATACAGCGTTGTATTATTATATCCGGGCGGGTGTCCTCCATTTTGAGCATACCCTATGCTTTAGCCTAATAGTCTCACAGGAGACAATTATCTACCAGGGAAAAGGTTGAATGTGTAAACAAAGCCGGGGTTATTAAGGAAAAAGAAAAAGACGCAGCGGCTAAAAGAATGAAAACTATTGATAAACTTTCCAGGGACGAAAAGGGTAAATTTGTTAATCCGCTTAGGGAACCAGTTCCACAGGCGGATGCAGGTAAATCCACCGACAAGCTAGGCAAAATATTTGGGGTAGCCGCCAGAATTAAACATATTTTTGAATCTGAAGCAAAAGAGCGGCAAACGTCTAGTTTAAAACAATTCTCACCGTTGGCACCAAACGGGCACAACGGAGAAAAAGGCAGAAGCCGCAATAAAGCGGCTGAATTAGTTGGTTCTTCGGAAACTCCCCATATTTTACCAAAGAGTCCACCATGCAAGGACAAAACCTGTCTTTATGGTGTGGATGCCTACATTTCTGCCGGTCAAATTGTCCTGTCCTGGTGTATGTCCACGAATAGAGAACAA
>JBDKUM010000173.1:0-2062 GCA_039679715.1 Phycisphaerales bacterium | reverse complement strand
AGGCAGCGGCTTTGCTGGTTAAATTGCCATACTTGAATGAGTGGTCGGCGTCAAGAAGGAAAAACGCCGAATACTATAACAAGAAATTCAAGGACACGGGAATTGGATTGCCATTCATCAGTTCTGATTGCCAAACGATTTATAATCAGTATATGATTCGTGTTCCAAACCGTGATAAAGTTATTGGAGAATTGAAGAAGGAAAATATCGGCTGTGAAATTTATTATCCTGTGCCGATGCACTTGCAGGAATGCTTCGCATATCTCGGATATAAAAAAGGTGATTTTCCTGAAGCGGAAAAAGCAGCAAATAATGTTTTGGCGTTGCCGATTTATCCTGAACTGACAGACGCAATGAAAGATGATGTCATAGCAGCAGTTCTTAAAAGCATAAAATAATTCTGTTTGAAATTTAAATATTATACTGTGGAACGTTCTTAAATAGTATGAAGGCTTTGATTTCCGGTATCACCGGCCAGGATGGCTCATATCTTACAGAGTTTCTGCTGAAGAAAGATTATGAAGTATATGGTCTCATTCGCAGAAGTTCATCCTTCAATACTGACAGGATTGATCATCTATATAAGGATCCTCATGAAAATCCGAAATTGAAATTGATTTACGCTGATTTAACTGATGGCTCTAATCTTCATTCGATATTAAATGAAGTCAATCCTGATGAAGTTTATAATCTCGGCGCTCAAAGCCATGTTCGTGTAAGTTTTGATCAACCTATTTATACAACAAATGTAGATGGGCTTGGTACGTTGCGTGTCCTCGAAGCAATTCGTTCAATGAAAAAACCGGCAAAATTTTATCAGGCATCGAGCAGCGAAATGTACGGCAAAGTTCTGGAAATACCGCAAACTGAAAAAACTCCTTTTTATCCAAGAAGCCCTTATGGCTGTGCAAAAGTTTATTCGTTTTGGCAGACAGTAAACTACAGAGAAGCATATAATCTGTTTGCATGCAACGGTATTTTATTTAATCATGAATCACCAAGACGAGGCGAGACTTTTGTTACTCGCAAAATCACTCGTGCGGCTACAAGGATTAAATTAGGTTTGCAGAGTAAACTCTATCTTGGAAATCTGGACGCAAAAAGAGACTGGGGTTTTGCCGGCGATTACGTAGAAGCGATGTGGCTGATGATGCAGCAGGAAAAGCCTGATGATTATGTGGTTGCCACTGGCGAAACACACTCAGTCAGGGAATTTCTTGATGTAGTGTTTGGTTATCTCAATCTTGATTGGCAAAAATATGTTGAGTTAGATCCTAATTATTTAAGACCGGCAGAAGTTGATTTACTTTTGGGGGATTCTTCAAAAGCCAGGAACGTTTTAAAATGGCATCCGAAGGTTTCATTTAAAGAGTTAGCCAGGATAATGACAGAATCAGATTTAAAATTAGCTGAAAATGAAAAAATTTTAAGAGATAATCATAAGTGAAAAATTTCTTTGAAAATAAAAGAATTGTCGTAACAGGCGGAACAGGATTTCTAGGTTATTATGTTTGCCAAAAGCTAAAAGAACGCTGCTGTAAGCAAATTTTGGTTCCAACAATTGACAATTATAATCTTGTGAAATTGGAAGATGTCAAACGAATGTATGATGATATGCGTCCTGATATTGTCATTCATTTAGCGGCTGTGGTTGGCGGTATAGGTGCTAATCGAGAACATCCTGGCAAGTTCTTTTATGAGAATTTAATGATGGGTGTGCAGTTAATTGATGAAGCAAGATTGCGTAAGTTAGAAAAATTTGTAGCAATTGGCACGATTTGCGCATATCCGAAATATACTCCTGTTCCGTTTAAAGAAGAAGATTTGTGGAACGGGTACCCCGAAGAAACGAATGCTCCGTATGGTTTGGCAAAGAAAATGCTGCTTGTGCAGTCACAGGCATACAGGCAGGAATATGGGTTCAATAGTATATTTTTGCTGCCGGTAAATTTGTATGGGCCAAGAGATAATTTTGATCCTGCAAGCAGTCATGTTATACCTGCACTTATAAAGAAATGCGTTGATGCGATTAATAATGACGAAAAATATATCGAATGTTGGG
>JBDKUM010000172.1:0-2335 GCA_039679715.1 Phycisphaerales bacterium | reverse complement strand
TTGTTACTGAAATTGTGTCGGTATAATCGTTTACTTTGGGTTTAACTCGGTTTTTCCAAAACCAAACAGCAATTTTAGCTGCTACTTCGGGTTTAGCAGCCAGTCCAGGTTTTTCTTCCAGTGGAAGATTCAAAGCTTTGCCAGCTTTGCGATAATTTTCTCGTCCTGTTATTTGTATAAATCCGCGACCTTTGTATTTTTCACCATCACCAGGATTAACGTTTCCCAAAATTTTAGCTTTTTTGGGGTTATGTTCTGGGTCATATCTCTTAAAATAATCCGTATTGCCCACTTCAGACATATGTTTGAATCCCAGTGTTTCGTGTGCAATTTGTCCCATAAATTGGGCTAGTTCTTCGCCTCGCAATCCGCTGCGCCATGCAGTAACAAATGCTATTTTTTCCATGTCGGGATTTACTATCTTGGATGCAGTGCTTGGTGATAATTTTTCTATGTCGCTTTTGGCTTCTGGTTTTTGTTGACCAATATCTCCACCAGGTATGGTTATTTCCAATGGAGCTCTTGCCGGGTCCTTTGCTTTGTCGGCGAATTGTCCAGTAAGTGCACCATAACCAGCAGCGCCAGCAACTGCTCCAGCAGCAGCGGTTTTTTTCACTTTGTCCCAAATTGGACCTTCGTTTAACTTTTCTTTGATCCAATCGTCTGGTGTAACACCATATTTTTTAATCCATCGGTCGTGCAACTCTTTGGCAGTAATGTTATTCTCTTTTGCAATTCGTTGCATGAGTGAATCAATAGCATTGTAACTTGTTGCTTTTGTTTTTTCCAGAGAGTCTGCCAAATCTGCTGTGGCACTATTTTCAGTTTCGTTAACATGTTTGAAATAGTTAACTTGCTTTTCTCTTTTTTCAGCACCAGCCCTTGTGGGATAAGTTCCCAAATTTTTGCCTTTTTTACTATAAAGACGAAAACCACCCTCTACTTTTCTTATTGTTTCATCAAGTGGGCTAGTGGATTCTATTAACTCTCGTATACGCATAAGAGTATTTATTAGAACGAAAGAAAGACGCTGAGTTAAGCGTCTTACTACTGTTGTAGGGTATTAAATTAGTTATAATGCGCTTGCAATATGCAAATATCTTTCACTGTTAACAGTATCCATCATAATGTCAACTGGATTGAAAGACTTGGCTGCAAGAATAGTCTTAAGAATACTAGGACTGAATCCCGACACTAACGCAGTTCCTTCCTCCCTGAACTGCACAGGAACGTTTCCGGCTCTGGCATTTAGATTCCAAAAAACAATCTTCGGAAGATCATATCCTGCTGCATTATACATTGCGCGAGCCATATCAATGGCACGTGGATTGCTGCCACGAGTTGCTGCATCAAATTCCATATCTGATAGAATCAGCAGATAACGAGGCATTTGATTATTCGGTACATTTCCATTTCTGGCAACAGAAAGTATTTCAGTGAATGCGCTTTCAAGAGAAGTATTCATTCCCCAATCACTTTGTCTAATATGTTGAACTTTGTCAACAATATCGCCCGACAATTTACGGATTTTACTGTTTGCACTGAATGTTAAAAACATTCCATTGAATGCACCAGTTTGCTTATCAGCAAGATACAAACCAAGGCTCACAGCAACATCCATACAATTTAGATTTTTACTGCCACCTACTGGACATTCCATGCTACCAGAAACGTCAATCATTGGAATAATAAAATCGTCACCCAGGTAATTGGGCAAAGAGTTCCATTGTGCACGGGCAACATCAGCATCGCCCATGTATAGAGATTTGATAACATCATGTGGATAGATTGCACTGGCATTGATCTTGGCTTTGTTATCAACAAGCGCTTGCTTGTATTCTGTATATCTGGATGCATCGCGCCTATTAAATGTATTTTGATAACGTGCAGATGCAATGCTTGGTACATGACTGTAGTTGATTTCAGACCACTGATTAGAGCACATCTTTTGTTCAACTACATTTGTTAGGTTAACAAGTAGTTTGCGATAACCTTTGGGAGTTTCGTTCATATAATCGCGCAATTCAGCAGCAATGTTGCCTTTACGTGGCATCCATTTTGCAGCCAAACCATTGCCATTGCGTAACGCCCTGTTGATTATGCCGTATGCTTGTAGTTTCATGCGCGGAGTATTAAAAATCAATAGATCATCCCACCGTCCATATTCAGGAACAAAATGTATAACACGGGACAAAACTTCAGGATGGCGTGCTTCCATATGAAGCATCAACTTTCGAAATGTATCACGTTCTCCTGATCCGCCACGAATGTCACGAGCCCAGAATAGAACGCGAACAGCCACAGACGGATTTGAAAGATAAGCACGTTCAAAAAC
>JBDKUM010000171.1:0-11847 GCA_039679715.1 Phycisphaerales bacterium | reverse complement strand
TGGGGGCATCAGGATGACATTTGGTGGTGCAGAAGCGAATGTAGCGGTTTCCATAGCGAGGCTCGGCGGACGGTCCCGGTTTGTAACAGCCTTGCCGGATAATGAAATAAGCAAAGCCTGTTTGACCACCCTTAAGGGCTTAGGTGTGGACACCGAACTAATTCTCCAAAAGAATAATGGGCGTCTGGGATTATATTTTACTGAGACAGGCATTAATCAAAGGCCCAGTCGTGTCATATATGATCGTGAACACTCAACATTTTCAACAACTGATTATGATGAATATGACTGGCAAAGCATTTTCAACGATGCTTGTTGGCTGCACGTTACCGGTATCTCGCCGGCACTTTCCAAAGTAAATGCCGATACTGTGATAAAAGCTGTTAGACAGGCAAAAGAAAACGGTTTGACAGTATCCTGTGATTTGAATTTTCGAAAAAATCTGTGGAAATGGGATGGTCATAAAACGTCAAGGCAATTGGCAGAATCTGTCATGCGACAGATTTTGCCGAGTGTAGACGTCTTGCTTGCCAATGAAGAAGATCCTTTGGACGTCCTTGATATACATCCCGAAAATACAAATGTTCATCAAGGCAAATTGGATGTAAAAAAATACACAGATGTTGCAAAAAAAATTGTATCAGAATTTACGAACATATCCATAGTTGCGATAACCCTTCGAGAGAGTATCTCCGCAAACCATAATAACTGGGGGGCAATGCTTTACGATGTGAAAACGGGAAAATCATATTTTGCTCCTGAAGACAACGGGAAATATCATCCTTACAAAATAACAGACATTGTTGACCGTGTTGGAGCAGGAGATTCATTTGCTGCAGGTCTTATATTTTCTCTAACAACGCCAGAGTTGAGTTCTCCACAAAATGCAGTTTCATTTGCTACAGCAGCAGCCTGTCTTGCGCATTCGATTAGAGGAGATTTCAATTACTCCAGCCGGGATGAAATAGAATCTTTGATAAAAGGTTCGGGTAGCGGTAGAATTATTCGGTAAATAGACAGACAAAACCACAAAGGCGATATGCGGACAGGGAAACTCAATAATGCAGTATCTTACAATACTAGACATAATAATTATTACTATATACATGATTTTTACAATGGGGATCGGATTTTATTTTTTAGGTCGGCAAAAGACAACAAAAGATTATTTTATAGCTAGTCGACGAATTCCCGGTTGGGCAATGGGCTTAGGATTAGTAGCAGCCTTAGTAAGCAATATTACTTTTCTGGCTTTTCCGGGTATGGCTTTTGCGGGAGACTGGACACAATTTACCAACTCATTCATGGCTTTATTTGTAATGTTTCCTATTGCCTTTGTTATTATTCCATTTTATCGAAATACCATTAGTACAAGTCTTTATGAATATCTCGAAAAGCGATTTGGTTATGGAATACGTGCGTACGGGGCAATAGCATTTATATTATATTATATTGCTAGACTAGGAGTTATATTCTTTGCATTAGCATTAGGAATAAGCACTATGATAGGGTGTAACATTTATCTTTTAATCATATTGTTAGGAATAGTAACTATAGTATATACATGGGCTGGTGGTATAGAGGGTGTGACGTGGACAGATGTCTTTCAGGGGATACTCTTGATTTTGGGAGGAATTCTATGTTTGGTAATAGCCTTATTCGGTACGCATGAAAGTGCTTTTGAAATATTAAAGAATGCATGTCATCAACATAAATTCGGTCTGGGAGAAGTAAGCTTTAATCTTAAACGTGATACTATATTAGTAATGGTTCTCTATGGATTATTTCAACATGCACATAACTTTGGAACAGATCAATGCATGATCCAGCGTTATTTAACAGCTAAAACTACAAGGCAAGCCATTGTTGGTGGATTTATAAGTGGAATAGCATGTGTGCCGGTGTGGGGGCTATTTTTCTTTGTTGGTACAGCTTTATGGGGATATTATAAATTTTCAGGTGATACACTTCCTACGGAAATATTACAAAAATCTGATCGTGTGTTTCCGCATTTTATTATGACCCAACTGCCTACAGGCGTAAGAGGACTGATATTAGTAGCTCTGCTGTCTTCAGCCATGTCTACACTTTCTGCTGGCCTTAACAGCATAGCTACAGTATTTACGGGAGACATATTTAATCACTTCAATCCTAGAGCAACAGAGAAGTTCAAACTAATGAATGGCAGGATTAGTGTATTTATTGCAGGTTCACTATCTTTGGCTTTAGCATTATGGCTGGTGACTCGTTCAGAAAATATACTAGTAATATATTATTCAACACTTTCTATAGTAGGGGGGGGGATATTGGGATTATTTTTACTTGCATTTCTTACTAAACGTGCCAATATTCATGGCGCCACAATCGGAATAGTAGCTTGTTTGCTGGTTGTATCATGGGCCTCGCTAACTCAAAATGGTATAATAAATATGGGGAAACTAAATTATGGGTTGCATCCCTATCTTATTGGTTTTTTTGGCCATTTGACAATATTTACTATTGGATATGGTGCAAGTATAATCTTCCCTGTCAAAGCAGCTAATTAATATAATCGCTGTGCTTTCAAAGATACTGCGATTGCAGGCTATTACCACTGATTCTTCCTGAACCTTCTGTTTCAGACAAGTAGTATTCACTATTTGGGAATTTATTTTGGGCAAAAGAGATACTACTAGCTGAAAACATTTACAGATTAATAATAAATCAATAAAAACAGAAAATCTTCATTAACACTTATACGAAATGACATAAATAAAAGGAGAAAGAAGACATGGCAGTGCGTGTATTAGTGGCGGATGATAATGAAATCATGCGGGAAGGGCTGAGTGATCTGCTGAAGATGTCCGAAGATATTGAGGTGGTTGGGGTGGCAGAAGATGGTCAAACTGCAATAGAACGAGTGAATGAATTGCTTCCGGATGTTGTGATTATGGATATTGAAATGCCTAAACTGAATGGTATTGAGGCAACCAGGCAGATGATGGAACGCCACCCTGATCTTAAGATTCTGGCACTATCTGCACATTCCGAAGATAATATTGTTGCCCAGATGATCAAGGCAGGAGCGAAGGGGTATGTGCATAAAAGATCGGCTTTTTCAGTGCTGAAAGAAGGCATTAAGGCGATGATTAAAGATCAGACTTTTCTGTGTAGCAATATCACCAAAGTTGTTTCTTCTAATTATATCAATGTAGCGATGAATCCAAATACAGCAGAGAGTGACGGATTAAGCAAGCGGCAGCTTGAGGTTTTACAGATGATTGCAAAGGGGTATTCCGCCAAAGAAATTGCAGAGATTCTTAAAATTAGTCCTAAGACGGTGAATAATCACCGTGATTGCTTGATGAAAAAACTGAATATTCATAACATACCTGAATTAACCAAGTATGCCATTCAGTTGGGGCTGACAACAGTGTAATATTTTCTGGAAGGTTAAAGACCTTATAAAAAGGAGTAAAAATATTTGTATGAAACAAATTAGAGAATCTGCCTGTGTGGCGGATCAGAAAAATATGCAAGAAAAAGTAAGCATGACTCTATACAAATAATAAAAATAATATGATACAAATTAAGTGTAAAAAATGTGGACATTATTATAGTGTCTCCAGTAAATATGCAGGCAAGAGTGTACGGTGTAAGCCCTGTGGTTTTGTTATTCAAATTCCTTCAGCAGAGCCAGAAAAAGCGGGTTGCAGTGACAGTATTAAGGCTTATAATCAGTTGCTTGAAGAATTGTCACACTATGAAAAAAATGCACCTGCATTAGGATTAGATGGTTAATGAGGCCGAAAAGATTATCCCCTTGGAGCGCTTTGTTAGGCCTGTGAAATCCACAAGTAAGATATATGAGACAGGACATGAATACGTATATACTTTGGAGAATCAAGTATAAATCATTTTGCTAATATTTATGTTGCATAAAGGATAAATGTTGATTGATAGAGGAAGAACCAGTTAATAACAAATATCTATTATATGAAAAGGATCCTATTTATGAGAAGGAGATCATACTTGATAATTCTGTTACTTATCTTGGGGTATCGTGTGTTTGCCGAGATTAACAATGTGGTGAGTTATACAAACCCGGTCATTCGAGGGTATAATCCTGATCCAAGTATTTGTAGGGTAGGAGAAGATTATTATGTGATTGCAAGTACTTCATACATATCCTGGAATCCCGGTTTACCACAGTCAAGATCTTATACACTGGGAACTTATTGGTCATTGTTTGACTCGGCCTGAGCATTTTTGTATGAGTAAAAACAATAATCATCCGGAGATATATGCTGGGACACTTCGCTATCATAATGGGACATTCTATATGATTACTACGGATGTAATGGGGGGAGGAAATTATTTTATTACTGCTACGGATCCTGCGGGGCCCTGGAGCGATCCGGTATTTATAGATTCTCGGGTATTTGATCCCAGCCTGTTCTTTGATGATGATGGGAAAGTATATTATACACGGCGTGGTGAATTTTCAGATAAGGACATTGTCCAGGCTGAGATTGATATAAAAACAGGAAAGCTTCTAACCCCGTTAAAAAGTATTTCAAAAGGATTGGTAGGCGATGATACAGAAGGTCCCCACTTGTTCAAAAGGAATGGTTGGTATTATCTGACAATGGGAGAAGGAGGTTCGCGTTATTTACATATGCAGTCGATCGCACGAAGTAAAAGTCCTTGGGGGCCATTTGAAAAATGTCCACATAATCCTGTGATATCACAGCACAACGGGTGGTGGCATCATACTGCAGCTCTTGGACATGCCGATTTTATTGAAGACCATGAAGGACGTTCGTGGGCTGTTTGTTTGGGACAACGAAAGGCCGGATATATGGATTTTTCAATCATTGGCCGAGAGACATTTTTGATACCCATTGAATGGAAAGATGACTGGCCGTACGTCAATAGTTCTGTATTGACTCGATTGGAGGTTCAAATCCAAACATTACCTTTCAAATCAATACCTCAAGAATCCGCAAGAGAAGAATTCGATAGTCGGGAGCTTTCGCTGAAATGGAATATGATGGCTTATCCATTTGAAAAAGTGTATTCCTTGACTGACCGTCCGGGATATTTACGATTGTATGGAACTCCTGAACCATTGTTACAGTCTAAGCAGGTTGCCTTTCTGGGTATTCGACAATCAGAAATGGCTGGAGAGGTAATTACCAAAATGGAATTTGAACCGATCTCCGAAAATGAAGAGGCGGGTTTGGCTGTATATCAGAAGTCGGATTGTAAATATTCTGCTTACCTCACGCTTCGAAACCAACAAAAAGCGGTTTGCCTGCGAAAAACGATACGCGACATGACTATAGAGCTGGGTAATATACCAGTTTCTAAAACCAGTCTCTTCCTGAAGGTAAAATTAGATACTTATATATATGAATTTTCATTTTCAGAAGACGGAAATCAATGGACGAGAATAGGAAGTGGCATGGCTAACTTGGTTTCGACCGATGTTGCTGGTTCATTTGGAGGTGCTTTGCTTGGCATATATTGTTCGGGAAATGGTAAAAAATGTCAGCATCCAGCGGATTTTGACTGGTTCGAATATCATTTTTCCGAAGTGAAATATTAGGTTGAGTATTGTACATTTGTGGAGTGTAAAATAGAAAATAATATTTATTGACATTTGAATAATTCACTTAATATTTCACAGAGATAGTTTTGTATGTTTAAAAAACGAACGCAACAACGATTGTTGAGAACGGCTTTTTCGCAGCGACTTGCGGACCGCTCAGCGAAGATGCCGGATATCCTGTGGAATAAAGTTGGCCAAATGGGCATACTTAGTCCGGTTCCACACCTGCTCGACGGGATTAAGTTCAGGAGCATAGGCCGGAAGCCATTCAAGGGTAAGTCGCTTCTTGGATCGCCTCGCCAATCGCTTGCTGGCACTGCGATGAACCATCCAGCGATCCCAGACCAGGATAATCCCTTTGGGAAAATGCTCCAGCAGAGTCGCCATAAACGGCGTTGCATCATCGGCCTTAATATTATGGTCAACTACGTCAAAATAAAGTCCCAGCCGTCGGCGAATCGGCGAAACTGTAAGTGCCGAGATAACCGAAAGCCGATCCCGGCGATCCCAACTGTAATGAATCGGTGTTTGTCCTCGCGGTGCACATGTACGGCGGACCACCGGTTGAATCATAAAGCCGCTTTCGTCCACAAAAACAAGGGTTTTACCGCTTTTTCGAGCGTTTTTTTATACGCGGCCAGTCGTTTTTTCGCCATGCTGCGATGGCTTCTTCGTCGCGTTCGCGAGCCCGGTGTTCCGGTTTCTGACAACCCCAGCCCATCCGAACCAGGATATGCCAGACCCCGGAGGGATCGTATCCAATGCCGAAGTGCTTTTTTATTACGGCGGCCACCCGCGATAACGTCCATAGCGTATTGGTATATCCATGGGTTTCGGGGCCTTGCAGCAAGAGTTTTTCCAACTGCTCCGATTGGTCGGCGGTTAGTTTGGCAGGACGACCGGTGTGGGGCGTGGGCTTCATGGCATCGGGGCCGTGAAGCTGATAGGCGGTTTTCCATTGACAAACCGCGGCCGGAGTTATTCCAAAATAGCGAGCCACCTCTGATCCGGACCACCCCTGTTCCAGCAACGCAATGGCTTCCAGCCGACGTTGCTCCGTTTTTGAGTTTGATTGCATCTTCTTCATGTAAGATACAATCGGCAAAACCAAGTTGTTTAAGTGAATATTTCAAAAGTCAATAAGTGCTTTTTATTAACACAAGTAGAACAAAAGACTGTTTATTGTTGTTTGTATTAAATATTCAATACCAGCTCAAATGCAATAGGCTTTTTGGTAAAATTCTCGATGTATTAGGAGTCAATCGTATTGTTTAAGCATTAAAAATTGGAGAAGTCAAATTCGAAAATATAAGGTCATTGACTCTCGAATTTGTACAGTATGTACAGATAGATCGTAAATAAAATTTTATTTGGAGATAGCAGTAATGTGGATATCTTTATGGACAGTGGCAATTAGTAGTGTGATTTTTATCAGTGGTTGTGAAACCGGAAATACTCAACCGGAGCATACGTCTCTTCAAGTGTCGCATCTTCGCTGTGAATATCGAGTTAATCCTCTTGGTATAGATATCATTAGTCCTCGTCTAAGTTGGATAATTGAATCTGAAGGACGTGGTCAAAAGCAGACGGCATATCAGATTCTAGTTGCTTCGACACGAAAGCAACTCGATGCGAATCAAGGGGATTTATGGGATTCGAGAAAAGTCCAGAGCGATGAAACTATCGATGTTGCATATCGCGGGAATACTTTAGTTTCCGATAAGGATTATTTTTGGAAGGTGCGAGTTTGGGACAAAGATGACATCGTTTCAGATTGGAGTACATTAGCAAAATGGTCCATGGGATTATTGAATTCGTCGGCTTGGCAGGCCCAATGGATCGGATACGATCCCTCCGAAGTGATGAAGTCTGCCCCGGAGATTGTTAAACAGGCGAATTGGATTTGGACAGAGGCCAATGCTAGCCAGGGGACACAACCGGGTTCGCGATATTTTCGCCGTCGCATTGACATTCCTTCGCAATGGAAGATCAAGACTGCGATTTGTTATATTTCTGCCGATAATATGTTTACGTTATATGTAAATGGTCAGCAAGTCAAAAGCGGCACCAGCCTTGCCATGGTCCATCAAATATCATTAGCGAGCTACCTTGGTACGGGTAGTAATATTTTAGCGGTTCAGGCAACGAACGATGGAAGTTCAACTAATCCGGCTGGCCTGTTGGTGGCTCTTACGATTATATCTGAAAATGATGAGGTTTTAAACATAAGTTCGGACGAACGATGGTGTATATCTTCTCAAGAAGTTACTGGTTGGAAAACAATGAAATTCGATGATTCGGGTTGGTCTAAAGCAGCTGTTCTAGGGTCCTTTGGGATGTCTCCTTGGCAGGATGTATCAGTAGTATGGCTCCCTCCTGCTTGTTATCTCCGCCGAGATTTCAACTTAGCCTCTAAAGTGATTAAAAAGGCAAGACTATATGCATCTGCATTGGGAATTTACCAAATATATATCAATGGGCAGCGTGTCTCACAGGATTATTTCTCCCCAGGATGGAGCGATTATTCAAAACGTGTTTATTATCGAACTTATGATATTACCGAAGTTCTTCGAAGCGGTGAAAATGCGATAGGAGGCATGCTTGCAGATGGCTGGTATGCAGGTTATGTCGGACCTTATGGGGATCGTAATCACTACGGTCAATATCTGCGACTGCTGTGTCAGTTAAATATCGAATATGAGGATGGAACAACGCAGATCTTGGGAACGGGGCCTGACTGGAAAGCTTCATTGGGGCCAATTATAAAAGCAGACTTATTGCAGGGTGAAACTTATGATGCCCGCAGGGAATTACAGGACTGGAATAGGGCTGGTTATGATTGTTCAAGTTGGAATCCGGTTGTAGTTGGGAGCGATGAGGTCCATCCAATAGTACAAGCTGCTGTTTCAGAACCCGTGGTTATCTTCAAAGAGGTTAATCCGATTTCTGTATCAGAACCGACGCCTGGGCAATATGTATTTGATATGGGCCAGAATTTTGCAGGTGTTGTGCAGTTGAGAGTACAGGGCAAAACCGGACAATCTATTCAACTTCGACATGCTGAGCGATTAAATCCGGATGGTACAATTTATACGACCAATCTGCGTTGTGCTGCGGCCACCGATACGTATATCTGCAAAGGTGATGGTCAGGAAATATGGCAACCCTGTTTCACTTTTCATGGATTTCAATATGTGGAATTGACCGGTCTTGATAAAAAACCGGAGTTAGATATGATTACCGGGCTTGCAATGAGCAGTGATACGCCAGCGGTTGGTACTTTCGAATGTTCCGATCCGATGATCAATAAATTGCAATCTAATATAGTTTGGACGCAACGGGCCAATTTTATTGATATTCCAACTGATTGTCCGCAACGTGATGAGCGTCTCGGATGGACTGGTGATGCGCAAATTTATATCAATACGGCTTGTTATCAGAACGATATGCAGGCTTTTTTCACAAAATGGTTAACAGACTTGACCGATTCGCAGCGTAGTGATGGCCAGTTTCCAATGGTTGCCCCGCTTAAAGCAGTTGGTGATGATGGAGGTCCGGCTTGGGCCGATGCAGGAATAATTTGCCCATGGACTATTTATAAAATGTATGGTGATAAACGAGTGCTTGAAAAGCATTATAAGGCAATGAAGAAATATATCACTTTTTGCAAAGAACGATGTACGAATGAATTGCTGCCTCCAGATCAATTCCATTGTTTCGGCGACTGGCTAAACATTAATGATGATACCACAAAAGATGTAATATATATGGCCTATTTTGGCTACAGTACAAATCTAATGTCAAAGATTTCTGAGACATTGGGGAAGACCGAAGACAGTGCCAACTATCAACAATTATTTGAACAGATAAAAGTAGCATTCAAAAAAGCCTATATCCAGCCTGATGGAAAGATCAAAGGGGACACTCAGTCGGCCTATGTTATGGCCATAGCTTATGATTTATTGGGCGAAGACATGCGTCGATTAGCAGCGGAGCATCTGATCCGCCGGATCGAAGAGTGTAATTGGCATCTTTCAACGGGCTTTATCGGTACTAAAGATCTGATGCTAGCACTGGCTAAAATAGACCGCAATGATATTGCATATCGGTTGCTGCACAACGATACATTTCCTTCATGGGGCTTTTCGATTAAGCATGGAGCAACCTCGATTTGGGAGCGCTGGAATGGATGGACTTCCGAGCAAGGTTTTGCTGATCCCATCATGAATTCCTTTTCGCATTATTCATTCGGGGCAGTTTGCCAATGGATTTTCGAAAATATTGGTGGGATTCAAACCGAAGGTCCGGCTTTTAAACATATAATACTCAAACCCCAACCAGGGGGAAAGCTGACTTGGGCCAAGACAGGCTATCACTCCATTCGAGGCAATATTCTCACCGAATGGGAACTCAAAGACTCAGTTTTTCATTGTAGTATTGTGATTCCACCGAACACAACGGCGACACTTTATCTGCCGGCAGCTAAGGAAGAATCTGTATCGGAATCAAAAAAAACGCTTCAAATGGCAGATGGTATCCTCTCGACTTCTTATCAAATGGGTACAATGGTCATTAAACTTAGTAGCGGGCGATACAATTTTCAAACCAAAATGAATTAATTATAACAATGAATCGGTAAACTTTCGCACTTTTTGAGCAATTATGAAAAGCAGTAATCAAAGCAAAAATGGCCTGCCGATGAAATGGATTGCAAACGATCTATTTCATGGAGGCCATTATGAACATCCCAGCTTCTACTTCGGCATGGAGCGTTATTACACTCCAGTTTTTGTCGATTTTTATCCGACCCACGGCCCAGATTTTCCGCAACCTGCTCACCGGCTGGATTCTGTGTACGGCCCGCCGAACCATTACAGGTATTTTTTCCCCTTTGCCGACCCACTTGTCAAGCATGCTCACGATGCCTATCACCGGTTTTTCTCGAAAGCCCGCTGGGTGATTGGCGACCTATGGCGGATGCTGGCTGTCACATTGATACGGCAACTCCGTCCGAAGGGCATTGTTCTTCTGGCCCTGGACGATACGTTGTTTCATCACAGCGGCAAGAAGATCAATGGGGCCGGCTTATTTGCGGGACGCCGTGCGTTCGAGCAAAAACAGTATTGTCTATGCCTGGGGTCTGAATCTGGTCCTGCTGACCTTGCAGATTCAGCCGCCCTGGGGCGGCGAACCCCTGGGCCTGCCGGTCAACATGCGACTGCATCGCAAAAACGACCGTACCCTAATCGAATTGGCCCAGGATATGATCAAGGAGGTCAGTCAATGGATGCCCGAAAGGCGTTTTCGGCTGGTTGGGGACGGCTTTTATGCCTGCCTGGCCGGCGAGGAATTGCCTCAAACATCCCTGATATCCCGGATGAAGCGCAATGTCAAACTCTACGATCTGCCTCCCAAGACTCAAACCAAACAACGCGGCAGACCCCGCAATTCGTCAATCAATTCATCACGCTGTTTTTGTTCGTCTGTCTGCTTGGCCATAGTAAGTTTCTTGTCCATATAAGGTTAACATATCTATGACCATTTACACAGTTTATTTTACACCCTCGCCGTATTGAAAAAAGTTTTTTTATTTACAAGCTCCTTTTTGGCAGTAGATAATAAATTGTGAATTTTCTGAATAGGCTCTGAATCCTGAGCTACATTAGCAATGTGAACTATGTTCAAGATACAATCATTTACATCTTGTTCTGTGCTCAACCGATCTGGGCTGAATTTAAATCCTGAAATACGATACTGATATTGATTGATGTCCTTATCCGTTTCTAATATACGGTAATATATAGTCGCATGCCGTTAATCATAAAGGTCTTTTTTTTGTGCAATCTTTTTTGCATAATGGCTCCATTATGATTTCCAGTTCTTTATCTCTAAACAATAAAAAACCGCCTGCAGCGGAGTGAAAGTGGTAAGAAGTCCTACAACTTTCGGGGTCGGAAGCCACAGACGGCAGAAGGAGCATTTATTATATTTTGTCTTGTAGCAGGATTTATAATTTGTGTCAACCTGGTAAAAATACCTATTATATCATGAAAAATATTTGCAGAATAAGCCCCAATAAGCATTTGTCTGGATTCCTGATTAATCTTTTCTGATTCCATAGAACTTTTGTAACCGTTCACAGTTTTTAACAGATTAACGACGGATATTTTTTATTGCTCCAGTGAGCAACAACAGAGTCATGAATAAAATCAAAGACATTTCGGTTCTGCTTTTTACAGGTAGCAATAGCGGTC
>JBDKUM010000170.1:0-1589 GCA_039679715.1 Phycisphaerales bacterium | reverse complement strand
GAGGTACTGGCAATGGAATCAGTATTTATGAGACAAATGGAATTTCGTCTTATCACATTTCTGATTGTGTCATATCGGATAATTCTGGAGTAGGTGTCAGGTTGTATAACTCAATCGGTAAAATCATCAGTTGCACAATATCTGGCAATAATAATGGCGTTACAGCGTATAGAGTAAGCAATGTTACAATTGAGAAAGATCCCAATTCAGTTCCATACGAACGCAATTCATATATTGGGAATAATCTCTGGCAAGAAATCATATTCTTAAATGAATCCAATTTATTCCTTAATGGAAATAGAAACATGATCGTAGATAACTCATATATTTTGGGAACTTACGATCAATACCTGATTCACTGTCCGAATTTAAGCGATAGTCCTCAATTCAGTAACAATTTTTGGGGTTACAGGGACCAGAATAATATTGCAATCATACCGCCTGAAAATCGTTTTTACCCACAGTGTCTTACCCCAGAACCCTATGAGACTGGATATTATCTTGACCCTGTGTGGGAACCAGGAATACCAAGAGAAGTTACTCAAAATAACGATGAAATCGTTTTTAACTCGGCAATAGATGCAGCCTTGGATGATAACCCAAGTCTTGCAGTTTATCTGTTTAAGCATTTGATCAGTGATTTCCCTGCAAGCAAATTTACAAGTGCGAGTGCAAAACATTTGTTCGCTTTGGAAGATGATAAACAAGCTCTGAAAGATTACTATCAAACCGAACCAAACCTTCATTACAACGGAGAGATCGATAAGATTATTGACTATCTGACAACTCACTGCAATTTCAAACTTGGTAATTATCAGGAAGCGATAGATTGGTTTGAGGATGTGATTTCAAACCCGGATAGTGAGATTGATTCGCTGATGGCTGTAATCGATCTGGGATATGTATATATGCTCATGGAAGGGGATGATAAAGCATCTGTCATTTGCAGATATCCGCAATTAAAACCAAAAACCATGTCAGAATATGAAACAAACAGAGAATCAATATTGGCCAATTTGTTCGGTACTGCTCAAAACCAAGCCGGATATACCAATTCTGTGTATAATCAACAGGCAGTCATGCCGGTTTTGAGAAGTAACTTCCCAAATCCCTTCAATCCTTCTACGACCATATCTTTCCTGCTTCCCAAGGATGCAACCTGTTCGCTTGATGTCTACAACATACGCGGACAGAAAGTAAGATCCCTTATCAATGAACCCAGATTTGCCGGAAACCACTCAGTTGTCTGGAATGGTCTTGACGATAGTGGAAAACCTGTATCATCTGGTTTGTATTTCTATCGTCTAACAACTCCGAACTCATCACAGACCAACAAAATGTTGTTATTGAAATAGTATCAACTTGCTTATGAAAGAGAAGGGCTGTCTAACAAAAAGGCAGCCTTTTCTTTTGTCATTACATAGATTGTAAGTAACGAGGAATATTAGATGCCCTCAAAGAACCTGAGAAACAATGAGTTGGAATTTACACCAACATTTGAGACTCAACTTTTGGAAGGAAGAATCAATGTATCTTGATTATTTTGGTAATTACTTTTTCCTTGCCTGAGGTTACTTTAACAAAATAAA
>JBDKUM010000169.1:0-32177 GCA_039679715.1 Phycisphaerales bacterium | reverse complement strand
ATTATCTTTCACATAAAAGCCGCCATATTTTTCCAGTGTTTTCTTTTTGCATACCGTTGCGCTGGAATGCAAAATATAAATCGCATGTTTTAATTCATTGTCAGATATATCTAAATCGAGTTCCCATCTGCCGTCGCTCATCCCTCTTCTTCTGAACTCTGTTGAAATATCTTTGCGTTTTTCCCCAAGGTAATATGCCGCTGCTGCAGCATCGCAGTCGGGATTTTTTACCAGCGATTTATAACATCTATCGAGAAATTCGGGCATCCACTCATCATCGGCATCTAAAAAAGCGACGAACTGACTATTACTTTGAGCCAATCCATTATTGCGTGCGGCGCCTGGGCCGGCATTTCGTTGACGGAATAATTTAATACGACTCTCCCCGTATTTTCTAACTATCACCGGCCCATCGTCGCTTGATTCATCATCAATAACTATAATTTCATAATCTTTGAAAGTTTGTGCCAGAACAGAATCAATTGCTCTGCTTATATATTTGGCTTTATTGTATAAAGGAATTATTACACTGATGGCGTTCATTTCTTATTCTCTGCGGCGAGCCTCAATAGTTCAATATTGTATCCTAACCATTGCATCGCATACATTGCCGGCTGAGGTTTCTCAAATGCAAGGTGCAGCAGCGAGCCTGTAAATTTAATGCCTATTTTGGCAAGGGCACCGAACCTCATCGTATACCATAGAACAGGTTTTTGCTTTAACATATCAGGTTTGCAAAATGACCTTATATGCGCAAGTCCTCTTCCGCAGCTATATGAACGTTCCAGAATGCTTCCGATTTTTAGCTGCTCTGGTTTTATTTTATGGCCCACAACAGATTCAGGACAGTAAACTATCCTGTAACCTTCGTTAACAAGGTCCCTGAAGAATACTGTCTCGGTTGCCATGATTCTGTTTTTAGGATGCCACTCGATTCTGTTATCGAACATTCTGTTGTTATTAAAAACATCACGTTTCACCCAGAAATTAGGGCTGAATGGATAATCGTTTTTTTCATATACGCATTGATGAGTTTTATAATTATGCACAGCGAATCCGAAACTCTGGATGGAATCGTCTTCCGCCCATTTTGGGAAAGAAGTATTCACAGGCCATAGCGGATAAATCCTGCCGCCAAAAATACTGTATTCAGGCCATTGTTCTGTTGACTGCATGATAGTTTTAAACCAGTTCACATTCGGCACTACGTCATCGTCGGTAAACACAATGATTTTGCCGGGTTTAATTTCCTTCAGTGCTCTATTCCTCGCGGGATTTTGCCCTGGTATTTTCTCAAAAAGATATTTTGTATTGAGCCTCTCATGCCATTTTAAAATGACTTCTTTCGTGTTGTCTGTCGAATTGTTATCGACAATAACAAACTCAGCTTTGATTCCGCCCGAATCGACTTTGGACATGCTGTTTAGAGTTTCGTTTAAGGTCTCAGCTCTGTTGTAGGTGGCTATAATTACGGTTATATCTGATTCATCTTTCATCTTCTATACTCCGCTAATCCCGAATAAGAAAATAGATCTTTTTTTTTCTCTCTTTGGTTTTCAATTTGATTATAAAGAGACTGATAAGCCGCTTGAGCCGATTCGATTTGATTTAGTGCGGCTTTGAGAAGTCGCGGTCTCAATGAGTTTCCCAAATGCCATGCGCAATCTATGCTTTCTTTCAATTTTTTGGCAAAATGATTATCATCGAGCGATATCAATTCGCATCCGCAGCCGAATTGCCTTGCCAGGCCTGAAAATTTATTTTTATAATAAGCCGTTTTGTATAATGTTATTGCCGGTATCCCCTGCGAAAGAGCGAATACTGCTGAATGATAGCTGCCGGTGATGACGAGCCTGCAATTTGAAACTTTATTAATGATTTCCTGCGGGCAGTTAATATTAGTCTGCGGATAATAATTGCCTGTCATTCGCTGAATTATTTTTGTATCAGCTTCATTTTCGTAAAAAGATATTGGAATCGGCATTATTTGGCAGGAATATTTAAGACCGCAATTTTGAATAACGTTGCCCAAAGTTTCGATATGCTTGTCATTTGCCTGTGAATACGATGCTATTCGGAGATTTACACCAATACAATTTCCAATTTTCGAAGATTTAGATCTATATGCCGGCTCAATCGCGTCGTCGCCTGTAATAAGAATTTTATCTTCTTCTACTCCAAACGATTTTAAGAGATTAAAGCTTGTTTCTCTCTCACGTATCGCGATGAGGTCTACTTTCGGCAAAACTGCTTTCGCTTTTTTATACAGCCGGATGTTTTCAATCGGGCCGATACCCTGGCTGAACATTGCTGTCGGAATTCCCTGACGTTTGGCTATTTCCAGCAGTTCAAGAACTGTTATCGCGAAATTCGAGAAATGATCATTAATATCGCCTGCTCCGCTTATCACAAGCAAATCGGTATTGAGAAAAGCATTTAAAAATTCATCGATGGCTTCGGTGTTTTTCTTTTTTATTTTCATTTTAAATTGCAGCAGGCCGCTGTAGAACGTCGGGTAAAATCTGCGCGACAATTGCTCGAGCATTTTTATCGGCTCTTCGAATTTATCAGGCAAAATTTTATAAACCTTTCCAAGAATGTTCCTGTCATAAAACCAGATATGCCTGCCGTCACCTCTTATTGCATAGCTTTTCGGGCATAATTGCGATAATATCGCGGGCTTATTGGTTATTACTTCGATTAACGCCATTGGCCATAATTTATGAAGTCTCTCAACAGCCACCTGCAGCATAGCTACATCGCCCATATTGCATAAATCATAGCATCCGCTGTCTACTAAAATCCTCATTTTATTGCTCCCTCATAATTTTCTAAATTTTTTCCCGCCAGATAGTTGTTGTAGAAACTGCGCATTCTTGTTCGTATAGCGATTTTACTTTTAATTTGTTTCCAAATGAATTTTTTGCCATCGAGTCTTTGTGTATTTAACCGTATAGATCTCTCAAGCGACTTGACCCAGGGTTCGCGGTTTCCTCTTTTTTTTGCTTCTGCAAGCGCGCATTTATATTCGAATAAAACCGCGTGATCCGGAATAATAACATTTTCAATTTGTTTGCCCGTGATGTCGAATTCGAAACTTTTGGGCAATTTTTTGCCTAAAGCATAAAGGCAGATTATATTTCGTATGCATTTTTCGCATTTGCAGCAGTTCCTGTCCAATTGAGTGCCGCTCCAGCAGACCCGCAAATTGTCAAGCACCTGCGGCCAATTATCGTTCAAATATTTAAGCTTATCGATTCTTTCATATCTGCTGCCGTCATTGATGATTTTGAAGTTTTTGCTGGAAAGAAATAAATCGCTCACAGGGTTTGAGCCCCAACCAATATTCAAATCGAGACTGCTGTAAGAAAAACTTGCAGCTATGATGCCGCTTTCATAACCTTTTTGGAAAAGTGACAGACTCGCCGCTAATCCGCCTGCATGCGCATGGCTCCAATAATCTTTTAAATCTCTGAAGTTGGTGGCCATAGGTATTAATTCGATATTTAAGTCTTTAAGAATGATCTTTCCTTTTTCGAGACACTGATTAAAGACCTCTTTGTCAGAAAGGGGTATATCGAATCCATGAATTAAGATGGCCGATGTTATATTTCTTTTCAATCGGCCGCAAAAATCTTTTTTGTGCTGAAACGCGGTAAAGCATGAATCGAGACCGCCTGAAAAAGCCATTATCGCTTTATTGGAATCTGTTAAATCGTCCGCCTCTTTTTCTTCCATTGCCTTTATTTCAATTTTTTTATATTTCACCGGATCCCAATTCACCCATATAGCCTGAAATTCCTCTAAATTCTGCAATAACGAAGGCGAAACCTGTCCATGTACTATCATTGTATTTGCATTTTTCATGCCGTGGAAAATCAAAGCAATAACAAATGGATCGCACGATCTGGTTAGTTCATTTTTATGCTCCGCAGGTATTTTAAACCATAATTGAAATGGCTTGCTGCCGTCATTTTCAATCATGGCGCTTACAACTAATTCGTTGTTTTCCTCAAATGGCTCAATCGGCCATACATGCATTGTATCTGTCATAAGTTTCCTTTCGACCAAAGCATTATGCCGGTAAGAAGTTTGTACCCCGAAGCATCTGCTATATTTTCTTTAAGGTTCGCCTGTTCCTCCGGCCTGGGCAGAAGTTTATTCAATTCCTCTTTATCGAATATATCATAGATTTTTTTTCGATAAGGTTCTGCTTCTCTTCTTACAGCCTTCCATCCTTTGTTATCAAAATCATAAATCCTGTAATAATATCTGTGTTCGCTTTGAACGTTCTTTGAAAAACTCAAAACTTTTTTCATTAGCCGGTAAAATTCTCTGCCCGCAAGGTACCGAACTCTGGGCTTTAATGGGGTAGTATCATAACTGTTTCTATCGATTGGCAATCTTGCGAGTTTTGGGAACCTGCTGCATAAAAGTTCTGTTTGAGCGCGTCTTTCAGCGATTGATGCCGCGGGGATTGCAGCCGCACATTCCAGAAGTTTCCTGTCAATTGCGGGCATGATTGGCAGTGCGCCGAAAGACATCGTAAACGCGCTGCTGCCGACATGAAATCTCTGGCGATTATATAAATTAAAACACCATGCTCTCTGCGATTCTATTTCCGAGTAACTTTCGTAAGTGTTTCTTATTTTTTGTATTATCTCGTCAATCATGTTATTATAAACAGCCGAGTTTCCGAATAATCGTTTTAAAACTTCCGGCTTTATTCCCCATTTATTTACGTTTTCGAAAAATGTATCGAACGACATCTTCTTTTGCATAGATGAATAAGCCCAATTTATATAGCGAGTCCCGATAACTGCGTCGAAGGAATGGCCGAGAACCAGATTCTCATAGTTCCGCATCTGTCTGCAATAACCCCAATTAAAAATATCGTTGAAGCCGTTTGAAATATGTTCCCATTTCGCCAGGTTTTCACCGCAGCTTGCATATTGTTCATATTCGACTTCAATTTTATTTTGCTTTATACCCAGGCTTTTAACTACTTTCCTGGCGGTTTGCATTTCTATATCGCTGTCGAGTCCCATTGTAATCGCATCGAAGTCGATGTTTTGTTCCTGCAGAAATCCTGCTAACATTCTTGAATCGAGACCGCCCGAAAGCAGCAGGCTATATTTTCCTTTTGCAGGAACATGTCTGCTCATTGTGTTTTCAATAGCATCGTTCAGAATTTCCAAATGCGCCGAAAACGGCAAATCATAATATTTCATTGTAGGCTTGATTTTATATTGTACTTCTTCTTTGGCTTCTTTGCCGTTTTCAAATCTTAATATGCACCCGCTTTGCAGCCTTTTAACACCTTTAAACAATGTTTGCCCATCGAATATGTGTGTTGTTAGCAATATTGAGATTAAACCTTCAGGATTTAATTGAGCGCTGAAGTAAGGATGGTATTTGAAAAGTTCAGGACTCGAACCTGCAAGTAGAACATTGTTGCTTGACCAGTAATATACCGGATAAATTCCAAGCAAATCCGCTCCTGCTGTCAGGCCTTTGTCTATTGAGTAAACAATGCCGGCGTAAAAACCGTTATAAAATGCATTTAAACGCTTTTCATCATTGCTCCATAAATCCAGCAAAGTTCCCGCGCCGATTTCCTCTTTTTGATTATCGCTTACGGGTCTTCCGAAAACCACAGCACCGCTCTTCTGTTCGAGTGCGATAGAGACCGATGTATTCTTGCTGTTAGCCCAGACTATGCAAAAATCTCCTATCGCAGCGGAGTTTATCGCAAGGCTTTCGATTGGCGCTAATTCTTTTTTGATGGTATCAATATACCTTGCGCGTCTTTCAGGATTAGAATCGATTATTGCTAAAAAGTTTGCCATTTTATTGAATTACTTCCCATGAATGTTCTACGAGAGCCGTTGAATATCTCATTGATGGGCTGAACGATGTATCAAAGAAATTGCTTGTGTGTACGTTAAATATGCATGCGGTAGGAATCCAGTCCAACTCTCCTAAATCGTCTGAAGCGGCAACTGCTATTTTGTATTGTCCCAAAGGCAGCGGCAGTTTCGGAATTCTGCATACGACTCGTCCGCGTCCGCCTGGAAAATTAAAACACTTTCCCATAGCGTCAACATTAAAACATGTTACCGCTATTCCCATTTGGTTGAATATAGTCATAACGAATTTAACTTTGTGCAGCCTTTGCCTGCACTCGACATCGAGAACTATATCAATCGCCTGGCCTGCGATTGGCGAGGCGGTGCATTCACCATTCTCAAGCTGCAATCTTGCCGCTATGAATCTTAGCCTACCGTCACCGCTGCGCACCGGTGTTTCACGTAAATCGAGGTTATCTACAGGTTGAAAAATGGTGCTTAAATATTTATCGACGATATCCTTCGATGGCCCTTGTGATAAAACTTTGCCGTTATTAAGCAAAACAGAAGTAGGGCACAATTGAATAACCGCACCCATATTATGGCTGACAAAAAGTACAGTTCTTCCTTCGCTTTCAGTAATATTATTCATCTTATCAAGGCATTTATTTTGAAATTCAGCGTCGCCGACCGCAAGCACTTCATCAATTATCAAAATCTCCGGCTGTAAATTTGCAGCGACCGCAAATGCCAATCTGACTTTCATTCCGCTTGAGTACCATTTAACAGGAGTGTCGATAAATTTTTCAACTCCTGAAAAATCTACTATTTCATCGAACTTGCCTGTAATTTCTCTTTTTTTCATTCCTAAAATCGCACCGTTAAGATAAATATTTTCTCTTCCAGTAAGTTCGGGATGAAAACCTGTGCCGACCTCAAGTATGCTCGATATTCTGCCGTGAATTTCCGCCTTTCCGCTCGTCGGCTCTGTTATTTTAGATAATACTTTTAGAAGCGTTGATTTACCTGCGCCGTTTCTGCCTATTATACCAAGTACCTGGCCTTTTTTGATTTCCAGATTAATATCCTTTAATGCCCAGAGTATATCTTTATCGCTTTGCATGCATGTATCTGCGTCTTTAAAATTGTATAATGACCGGTATCTGCGATAATTCGTTACAGGGCTTTTAAAAAAATCAATTACAGCACTGCCGATGCTGTCATGAATTTTGTCCTTTAGGCCAATACGATAACATTTGCTTATATTTTCTACACGAATCGAAAGATCTGAACTCATTGAAAATCCTTGAAAAAAAGTTACACAACATCAGCGAAAATCCACTCTGTTCGTCTAAAATACAAAATACTCCCCAGCAGCAAAATAATTGTGGTGATCATGCCCGGAAAGATATATACCCATTGTATATCTGTACCGAGCAAAGCTGCGCGAAAACCTTCAATTGTTCCCACAAGCGGGTTAAGCGAATAAATGAGTCTGCTTGTATGCGAAAGAGATGAAGCTGAATACACTATAGGCGCAGAATACATCAAAAGCGTGATTGCAAAACGCGTAGCGAATTTAACATCTCTAAATCGTGCCGCAAGAGATGCCAGTAGCATTCCCAATCCGGCTGGTATAAATATCATCATCGAAATGAAAATCGGCAAAAGCACCAGCTTCCACGTCGGCACAATATTGTAGTAGGCCATTAAAATTAGTAAAATCACCAGCGAAATAGCAAAATCCACCAGCGTCGCGAAAACCGGAGTAAGCGGAAAAAGCACTCTGGGAAAATATACCTTGCTTAATATATTCTGCCCGACAACAAGACTTTGGCTTGATTGCGTCAGTGCCTGGCTTATATACGTCCATGGCACAACAGCCACCGCGCAAAACAGAACATACGGAATTGAATCTGTCTGAACTTTCGCGATTCTTCCGAACACAAGCGTGAATATTACGATTTGCAGCAGGGGATTAAGCAATGCCCATGCAAAGCCCAGTATTGTTTGCGCGTAAAGAATTTTAATATCTCTCCAGATTAGAAATGCAAGAAGATCGCGGTATTCCGCAAGTTCCTTAAAATCTATAAAACTCCATAGTCTCTTAGGTTTAATAATTGTTACCATTGATGATTCGATCATTGTTTTGCTCCGAAAGAAGAGCAGCCTCTGAATTAATTATCCGCCAGGCTGCCATTGCTTATGATTATAGTTTTGCCTTCAAAACTTCTATGTGATAATCTCTTATATCATCAGCCATGCCCGTACCGATTGTGCGTAAAACATTATTTACCTTCAGGTTTAAAACAAGCTGATTGTATGCAATATCGCAAATTCGCAGCGGATGACCCACCAGTTCCGGATTGGTGTTGATAGTTTCTGTTTTGTCATCAAGAGCCGCCAGGAACATATCCCTGATTTCGTTATCGCAAGCCAATGAACCGGATGCCGCCAGCAGGTTCGCCTTGCTGATTATATCAGTTTGAGGATATATGTTCAGCAGCTTTGGAATCGATGTGTCAGGGAATTGCGAAAGAATTGTTTTCGCCGCCTTTAATTCGCTTGCGCCTTCATAATCAGACATTTCATCGAGAGCTTGCAATTTATTCAGTGAATATGTTATCGCTTCAACTTCTTTATTTGCAAAAGCCTGACCGGCCGCCGTTTCGCTTAATTGACTATTTGCGACGTATTGCGGTTCGGTTAAAATATAAAATGCATCTTCGATTGACGATGTTTTCATCTCTTCAATATCTGCCAATTGGTCTGCATTTAATTTAATGATGGCAGGAGCACTCGCCGTCATCGCATCCATCGGTATCGTCGGCTGCTCGCTTGGTCTAAGATTGAAATTGTAGAAGTCATAGCATGCTTGTGTTTGCTGCATTGCCTCCCAGATTTCTTTATCGGTTTTTCCGCCTTGCAGGTACAATTGAAGATATGCAAGTGAGCCGCTGCCGCCGGAGGTCGCGATAGTGTAATACATAAGACCATGAGAAAGCGTCTGAATATAATAATCGCCGCTGTTGCAGCTTTCATACAGCATTCGACCGTATTTTAAGCTATCGTATGGTATATCCATACCTCTGGTTTTAAGCATTGTTTTGCCTACCCAGCCGCCATAACTTGACTTCGGATAATCCACGTTGTCAATGTTCTTTTCATATACAACTACTCTTATGTAATTTTGCTTTGTTTCTGTTTGTGTTGCGCCTGTTGCGTCCGTAACTTTTAAGCTCACATTGAAAATTCCCGGCTGCGTATACAAGTGTACCGGATTTTGATCTCTGCTTGTCGTGCCGTCGCCAAAATTCCAGAGCCATGTGTTTTTGTGAATTACATAGCTGCCCGAAGCAGGGCCTGATGTTATCGTAATTGAATTAGGATCTAAACTGCCGAACATTGAGTTATCATTACCTGTTATGTCTATGGTAATGGGTTTACCGACCGCCGTTATAGGCCCATCGTCGTTAGCGGTTGGATTATTATCTACTTTAACTGTTACCAATGCCTGATTTGAAATTAAATTGTCATTATCAGCGACACTGTATCTGAACAAATCCTGTCCGCTGAACGTAGCGTTCAATGGCGTATATGTAATTAACCCGCTAACGTGATTTACGTCAATCGTACCATTTGTCGGGGATATATTTACCTGTACAGAGTTTGGCATCAATAATCCATCACTATCAACATCATTGCCCAAAACGTTTATTGTTGTTTTCGTTCCTTTTTTAGTATATGCAATATCATCACCAGCTACAGGATGGTTAGTAATCTTTACCGAAACCGTTGCCTGGTTTGATACATGACCGTTGGAGTCTGCCGCGGTATATTTGAACGTATCATTTCTCTCCAGAGTTTGTGACGTTGGCCTATAGACTATGTAGCCGCCTATATCGTTGATATCGATAGTACCATAGCTTGGATTTGCCGTAATTTGGATACTGTCAGCAAGCAGTTTTCCCGCAGGCGCTTTATCATTCGATAAAACCTTGATGGTAACAGGATTCTTTGGACTTGTAATCGCTGTATCGTCTTTAGCGATAAGATTGTTGCCAACAGTAATATTGACCGTCGCCGGATTTGAGACATTTCCCATAGCGTCTTTTACCGTGTATGTTAAACTTGCGATTCCGCTAAAGCTGCTTGTTGGTGTATAGGTTATACCTTTTCTCAAATCACCAGTGCTTATATCATAAAACATCGCCGCCATAGGCAAAGTTGCCGCACCTTGAGATGAAAATTTATTCATAGCCGCGAATTCTGCTCGCAGCGAGTCGGTTCCCGTCGTTCCTTCAGGCCAAACAGTTATGTAATTGGTTTTAGTTCTTGTACTGGTTCCAAGCGGCCCAGTTACCTTAAGAGTTACAGTATATATACCGGGCCTTTCATATATATGACTCAACTGGTCTCTTGTTGTATTGGTAAAACCGTCGCCGCAGTTCCATTCGCGGCCGGTAAGGTCGCCGGATGACGTGTTCACAAGCATTACGTTAAGTGGTGCCGGTCCGCTTGGATTGATCTTCAACGGAAAACTTCCTGAAATAGCTACAAAATCGGATTGAACAATATCCTCTGGATTATCAACATGGCCAATCTGAATACCGTCTGCAATCACATTGCCGCTGCTTACATTGTCTGTCAAATTAACAAAATAATCACCCGGGTTAAATGTGTATGTGCCCAATTCGTTCCATTGCCTTCCATTAATAGTCTGGTTAACTCGAACGGTTGTATCTCCGTTTGCGGAACGAACTATAAATGGTGTGTTATTCGCGTTCGTACTTAATCCCGGCCACCATGCTCTTACATTGTATTGACCGCTTTGCGGTATAGTAAATAGGAACTTCGTGTAGTCGCTGCCTGTCCCCGCTGAATTTGATACATAATTTTCCTTGAAGTATTGACTGTTTACTCTGTCAATTGGAGGATCTTGATATTGTGTCCACGTTCCTGAACTTTCTATTGATGGACGCCATACTTCGGAATTGGTTATGAAAAATTGCTTATGTTCGGGTTTATTGGGATCAGGTTTCTCGCCCGTAATTGAATACCATGCTGGTTTGCTGCTATCCGAGAATCGTTGTATTTCGCTTTTATTTACAGTCGATACTTTATAACAATTTGGATCGCCTGGAATTCTGTAAGTCAGATAATAATTATATGCAGGCGGGCCGTTCGGATCTCCAAAATCGTATGGTGCAATCGCGCTCTTGCCGTCTTTATATATCGGCCACCAGTAAGGATATGCCTGTCCGGTTCGCATTCCGTATGCGCTTACGCTTACCATTGGTGTCCCAAGTTTTACGAACCTGTCATCGTCAACATAGCGTATGTTGGTAATCATTGCTGAAGCGTCTTCAGCCGATGTAGAAAAATTCGGCCCTATTCCGTAGTTTGAATGTGCTGAAAGAATTATGTGCGCTCCGTCTCTTGCCATTGCAGATACTAAAGATGCTCCATTTTTAACAAAATGAATGTAGTAAGTTTTATTACGCACTGTATCGACATAAGTCCATTCGTCTTCACTTTGTTTTGTAGCTCCAAGAGATTGCAAAACTCCTCTGAATGATACGACGCCAACTTCATTGCCGCCATAACATTGTGCGATGTATATATTTTCCAGACCAACATCTACTGTCGCAGATACTTCTGGTGACCATAAACCGGTATTGTCCTGTGCCTTGAAATAAACTGTATGTGTACCTGCTGTTAAAGTTTTGTTCATTGTGCTTGTTGTTCCAAGTGTACCATCTATGTTCGATCTCCAGCTATACGCAGTTATCGTTCCGTCAGTATCGGTTGCTTTGCCTTTAAATGCTATAGTCTGATTTGGCATTCCCGGATTTGGTGAAATTGAAAGTATCTGTGCTACAGGCGGCAATTGAATTGTTATGGGCCCGTTATAAGATAATTTTACAGCGTCCGCACATGTGCTGATTGTCGAACCGTTTACTGCGGTTACTGTTATGTTATATGTTACACCGGCCTGAAACGGGAATATACCAAGGCTGTTCCATTGCCCGCCGTTGATTTGCTGATTAACGTTTACTCTTGTCGTTCCATTTGCGTTTGTAATATCTATCGGAACGTTCGTGCTTCTGGTTGTATATGATGACCACCATGCAAAAACTTCGTAATTTGCCGAACTTACAGGTGTAACTCGCCATGTATATGTTGCTCCGTCTCTGCTCCAATAAGCGTCAGTTCCATAATAGCCTGCCGCTTCGGATGTTGCCCATGACCCGGTGTAAGTGCAGTTTGCGCTGCCGTTATCGATAACTATATCTGCAGGCGGCGCTGGTTTTATAACCAGAGAACTGGTTACACTGGAGGACCATGCTCCGGCGTTATCCTGAACTCTAAATGAAATCGTATGGGTACCGATGGATAGATTATTTTTTGTAAATGAACTCTGTGTGCTTAATGCTCCGTCAATATTCGATGTCCATACGTATGCTGTTACTGTGCCGTCTGTATCAGCGCCCGTACCTGAAAAACTCACAGTCTGCCCTGATGTGGCCGGATTTGGACTGATTGAATCGATTGTCGCGACAGGCGGTACATTAACAGACGCTCCACCTAAAGTAAATTTAACCGCATCCGCGCATGTGCTTGGCGGAGTCATATTCGGAGCCGTTATTGTTACTCTGTAGGTTGTTCCCGCATTAAACGTATATTGCCCCAACACATTCCATTTCCCGCCGTTTGTAGTTTGATTTACGGTTAAATTTGCTGTTGTTCCCGCATTTGTAATGCTTACTGGAGCACTCGTTACTCTTGATGCAAGAGCTGTCCACCACATAGATACTGTGTAAGTTCCTGTCGTAGTAGGTGTAAACGACCACCTGTAAGTCGCTCCATTTGTTGCGGCAAAAAGTGAATTTGTTCCATAAGCTCCGCTTGCACCAGACGCCCGCCATGTCCCCGTAGAGGATGTTCCGCTTGCGCCATTATCGATAATTACTTCGATTGAGGGATTACTTACTGTAAGCGTTCTGCTAACATTTGCTGACCATTCTCCATCATCGTCCTGAACTGCAAATGTTATCGTATGACTTCCTGCGGATAAATTGTTTTTAGAAAATGAGCTTGCGTAGCTCAAATCGCCGTCAATACTTGATTGCCAAATATAAGCCGCGATAGTACCGTCTGTATCTGTTCCGCTTCCAACAAAAGAAACAGCTTGACCGACTGTCGCGGGATTTGGTGTAATTGATGTTATTGCTGCCGTTGGCGGTACATTTGTAATTTCATTTATGGTAACTATTGTGCTTATTGCGTCAGACCACATTCCGCCATTATCACGTACCTCCAATGTTATTGTGTGTGTTCCGGCTGAAAGCGTATTAATTGTAAACCAATTAGCGTCGCTAAGCTGTCCATCGATATTTGAAATCCATCTGTAACCTGCGATTGTGCCGTCGGTATCGCTGCCGTGACCTTTAAATTGTATGTTTTGTCCCTCAGTCGCGGGATTTGGCAAAATTGAATCTATAGTTGCCACCGGTGCGTTATTTACACTTACTAAGGTGAATTTAATTGCATCTGCGCATGTGCTTGGCGTGCTTGTCGCGCCTGACGTTATAGTTACATCATAAAGCGTCCCTGCGATAAATGTGTATTGACCTATTTCATTCCATTTGCCGCCGTTTTGAGTTTGATTCAAAGTTGCGCTTGTTGTCCCGCTATTATGTTCTATGTTCACAGGTACATTTGTTTTACGCGTTGGAATAGATGTCCACCACATTGATAATTTATATGTTCCGCTTGTTTCAGGTCTGAATGTCCATGTATATGTTGCCGCGTTGCTGCTGCCGAAAATTGAATTGCTCCCGTATGCTCCGGCTGCTGCTGATACTGTCCACGAACCCGTATAGGATGTGTTGGCATCTCCGTTGTCGATAATTATTTCTGTTAGCGGGCTGCCGACTGTAAGAGTTTGTAATACTTCTGTTGACCATGCACCGTCATCGTCTTGCACTTCGAATATTATTGTATGCGTACCTGCACTCAAAGCAGAAGTTGAAAATGTATTTGAATTGCTTATATTTCCTTCTATCGACGATGTCCAGCTATATGCTGTTACAGTTCCATCACTATCTGTTCCACTGCCCGCGAATGTTACATTTTGTCCTATTATTGCCGGATTGGGCGTGATTGAATTGATCGTTGCTGTAGGCGGTACATTAACTGGCTCTTGAATAAGTGTAAATTTTACCGCGTCAGCGCATGTACTTGGCGGTGTCATATTCGGAGCTGTTATTGTTACGCGGTAAGTTGTTCCCGCATTAAATGTATATTGTCCCAGTTCATTCCATTGACCGCCGTTTGCAGTTTGATTTACAGTTAAATTTGCTGTTGTTCCCTCGTTTGTTATGCTTACAGGAGCATTCGTTACTCGTGATGAAAGAGATGTCCACCACATAGATACACTATATGTTCCAGTTGTGGTCGGCGTAAATGCCCAACTGTAAGTCGCTCCATTTGTTGCTCCAAAAAGCGAATTTGTCCCGTATGCTCCGGTTGCATTCGATACATTCCATGATCCGGTGTATGAACACTCCGGGCTTCCATTGTCAATGATTATATCAGCAGGAGCTTCCTCTATTACCAATGTTTGCTCAACAGACGCAGACCACGCTCCATTATTATCCTGTACCTCGAAAATTATAGTATGAACGCCTGAACTCAATTTATCTTCACTAAATGAACTTGTATTAGTCAAATATCCATTGATGCTCGATTCCCATGAATATGCCTGAATCGTGCCGTCTGTGTCTGTTCCATGCCCTGTAAATTGCACCGGCTGTCCGTAATTAGCAGGATTTGGTGTTATCGAGTCTATGACAGCTGTTGGGGGCTGATTACTTGTAACTGCCTTGAACCAAACCGCATCCGCGCATGTGCTGACTGTCGAGCCGTTTGCCGCTGTAATTCGTACAGCGCCTGTGCCATTGAAATTGTATGTGCCAAGACTGATCCATTGTCCTCCGTCTTGTTGTTGATTAATAGTCAATGGGGTCTGTCCTCCCGCATGAGTAATTACCGTGCTTATTGCGGTTGCCCTCGATGTGTAAGGCGACCACCACATAAACACTTCATAATTTCCGGCAGGCTGTGAACTCATTGTCCATGTATATGTTGCACCATCCCTTGCCCATAAAGAATCTGTGCCATAATATCCGCTTGCTCCAGACACGTACCATGCCCCGGTAAATGTTGTCCCGCTTCCTCCATTGTCAATAATTATATCTCCGATTGCCGTTCTGGCAAATACTGTCATGCATAACACCAGCCAAATTGCTGTGATATTTACTTTTCTGATTCCCGCATTACTTTTCATTTTTATACTCCCGCAAAAAAAATTATCGAAAAATATTCGCTTTGATGCTTGTTGAAAAACAATTCAAAATTCAAAACTAAAAACTCTGTCTACACTCCGTCCCTGTCAGTTTCCTGATTTTTTCATTCAATGTTGAATGTTCAATGTTCGATGTTGGACGTTCTTACTTTTTTGGAAAATAATTTATGATCAAATCAGTCATTTCGGTTGCTGCCTTTTTTGCTGCTTGTGCCTCCGAAGAACTGATTTGTATCTGCGTAACATATCGAAACTGTTCATTATCATCTTTAAGCCTGCGCCATTTGATTCCTGAAAAATTTTTATGATTGTCAGTTAAATTTCCGTTGAAAATGTAGAAATTTAGTACCGACATCTCATCATTAGGCCATACAGGCTTTTCAAAGAGAAACTCAACACATGGAACCCTCCGCCCCAATGCCGTTGTGAATTGTGTTTTTGCTTCTTTTATAATATTCCACCCGCTAGCCGTAAAACATACCTCCGGCCTGTGCCCGATCATTTTTCGCGGTTGAGCTGAGAACGTTATATAAACATTCACCCATTGCCTATCCGCGTTTCTATATACCCTCAACATATAATCATTGCAGCCCGTTGCTTTTGCGATTGGATAATCTGTCATAACATCTTCGCCCGACCAGTCTTTTATTTTCAGCGGGAATTCTTTTAATGGAATGGTTATTAAGGATGCTTGTGATTCTATTAACTGCTGTTTTGCCGCCGCGCTTCTGTATATTACTCCTGCGATCAACAAAGCTGATAATACGATAATCCATGCCCGCCAAAAATAGTTATTGTCCGATGAAATAAACAAAGTATTTTTTTACTCCGTCAACGATTATTTTTTCACTTTTAATTGCTCTTAAAAATATATTATGTTCTTTCTTTTTTTAAATAAGGTGATGTTCCGCTTGTGGCGTAATGGATTAATTGCCTGGCTGTTGGGTGGAAACTATTACATTCTCTAAAGGTTAATCTTAATTTATTATAAGCGTTTCAGAAAAATAAAAATTAATAGAATGGAACAGATAGAGGGGTAGTATGTGAAAAAACATTCGGAAAGCGTTTCCTTAAAATCAAGCTTTTCCCTATTTTTTTCTAATGGTTTTTAGAATTATTTCTAGTTGTTTTTCTGCATTGTTATTTGGATGAATTTATTTTAAATAATAATAAAGCTTGAATTAAGGCAAAAAATGGGATTGTTTACAAAATTATCACTTGTAAGCCGCAAGCGCAAGCTTGAATTGTTTTACAGGACAATGGCACCGTCAGAGTCAAAAAAAGTACTTGATGTCGGAGCAGAAATAAACCCCACTAGCGATAGGGGGCTTCAACTCATTGATTCATATCAATGGAAGAATAACATTTCTGCGGTTAACCTTTCTTCGGCTCATATAGACAGAATAAAGCACTTTTATCCTCAGATTGATGCCAGAGTTGGCGATGCCTGCAAATTACCCTGGCCGGATAAATATTTTGATATTGTTTATTGCAATGCCGTAATTGAGCATCTCGGAAATTTTATTAATCAGAAAAAAATGGCTAAGGAAATCATGCGAGTCGGAAAAAGCTGGTTTGTTGCGACGCCAAATCGCTGGTATCCTTTTGAATTTCATTTGCGTTTACCTTTCATAACCTGGTTTCCGGGTAACTTCTATCTTCTTGCGGGCAGATTTTGCAGTTATTGTCATGTCAAAAAAAAATATGTTTTCGGTCTTTCACGCAATGACCTTAGACTTATGACTTCAAAAGAACTTAAACAAAGTTTTCTGGACAGCAAAATACTCAAGCAGCGAATTACTTTCATGGCAGAAACCTTAATTGTCTTTGGAGGCGAAAATTTATTTAAAGAGAATATGGCGGAAACAAATCCCCTAAATCTCTTAAGTGAATTTAATTAAATCGCGATGCGTCAATCTCCTCTTTTTTGATTAGATCAATATCTGCTAAGAGTTTTATACACTGCTTCATTTTTAAGCAAATTCTTAAGCTTCATACTCTTAAAGGATTAGGCAACAATGCGAAAAGCTTGGATGTTTAAGGAAAATCCTGTATAGTGACCGAGGATAATCCTTAGGGAACAAAGAGAAAGAGCCTGACTTTCATTCTTTTACATAATCAATAGAACCGTTGTCTGAAAATATTTCATTTTTTTGATTTAGGAGTTTGTCTTATAAGTTGTTTGAGAAAAAATATGTAGGTAAAAGGAAGTTATCATAGTATTTTTAAAAGGAAGATTTTTATGTATAAGCAAAGGACGAAGTTGGATTTCATTTCAAATAAAAAATTAATTGCAATCATTATAGTATCTTTAATCTTTGGATTGACATCAGCATTCTCAGCAACATCAGTTTCTAAAAATGGTATTACCTGGACTTTCAGCAAAGATTATCAGGTCGGCCAATATGTCAATGGAGATTATTGGGTATTAGATAGCGGCAGCGGCGTTACCGTTAATTCAGTAAGCCCGTCGCCAAGCGGGTCAAGTAACGGCTCGGTGATTAATCCCGCAGGTGGAACCGCGCAGGGGTATGATGGAAGAATAGATGGTTACAACTCTTCGTTGAGAGTTTCTTTCCCAAGGACATTAACAGCAGGGCAGTCTTTGGTTTCTTCGCAAAGTAGAAATGCTTCCTCTAATGGTACCGATTTACTTGGCGCATCGGTACAGCCTGCACATTGTTATCTTGAAAGAGCAGCGGTTTTGACCGTCGTTTCATCAGTTCCGAATGCTCAAAGTTTCAGACCTCCGTTTGTTGGAACATCGAAACCGACGTATTTGGCTTCAAGTCTCAATAGGAGTCTTCTGCTCAAATTACCTTTATCAGCCAAACCGTCCGCTTCTTATGTTAATGAAGTCGCAGGTTATTTTAAGGAAGTTTGGCTCGACCATAAACCGGTTTGGGTTTGCAGAATGATGCATCCTATCAAGAATATGCCTAACTATGGCCGTGAAATTGGTATCGCTACAAGCCGTGCCGCATGTCTGCTTTTACTTGATTATACAGATGCACAACTTGAACCTTTGCTGATTAATTTTGTTCAAACCGGCATCGATCTTTATCACATGTCATTGTTAAGTAATAATTGGCCGGGTGAAGGTGGTCATGCTAACGGTCGTAAATGGCCGATTCTTTTCGCCGGTATGATGCTCAACAACAATGCAATGAAAAATCCGACATGCAATTTCGGCGAAGATGACCAGACATATTATGGCGTTACCGCAAGCCGAAATTCTGGACAGCAATATGTTGCGTACTGGGGCGCTAATTGCGTTAGTTCATATCAGGCAAACGGCTGTACAGGCAGCGGAACAAAAGATTGCCGTCCATCAGCAAAAAATGGTGACGCTTGCCAGGATTACAGAAATTGCTGCACTTCATACACATGGGTTGGCTATGCATTAGCTGCGCAGCTCATGGGCGCAGAAAACATCTGGAATCACGGCGCGTTTTTTGATTATGTTGACCGATGGATGGGTTATGGAAGCGACCCGCGCGTTGGTTCAGGCGATTGGGTTCAGCCCGGCGAAACAAGCACATCGTTTATTTCCTCGATGTGGAATCAGTATCGCTCTTCAGTCGGAAGCGTTACTCCTCCGCCGACTCCGACAAATCTCGCTCCGACTGCAAATGCAGGTCAGGATCAAACCGTTCAGGATACCGATGGCAATGGCAGTCAGTCTGTTACTCTCAATTCAGCAGGCTCATCGGATTCTGATGGCACAATTTCAAGTTATACCTGGCTTGAAAACAATGCATCAATCGCTTCAGGCGCAAGTCCAACTGTGAATTTAACTGTTGGCACACATACAATCACTTTGCGTGTTACTGATAATGGTGGTCTCACGGCAACAGATATAGTCGTCATCACCGTAACCGCTCCGACTCAAACAGATACACAGCCGCCGACATTGGGTTCTATCGATGCGCAGGCTGTCAATAAAGTTAAATTGATTTTCAATGAAGCCTTAAATACTACAGTTGCTCAGACAGCCGCAAATTATTCTATTGATGGCATCACTATCTCATCAGCGGTTTACAGCGGCACAGATAAAACCGTAACGCTGACAACTTCGAATCACGCCGTATGTGAAACGCATACTTTGACTTTAAGAAACATCAAAGATTCCGCGGGCAATACAATGCCGACAACATCAGAGAAATACACCTATGACCCCGGTCTTATCGGCATCTGGAATTTTTCTGAAACTGCGGGTACAACCGCCTCGGATTATTCAGGCCGCAAAAACAATGGAACTTTGGTTAATGGTCCGACCTGGACTGGCAGTGGTCAGTTACAGTTCGACGGCGTCAATGATGCTCTCCAGGTTCCAACTACCGGCCTTACAGCTTCCGCTGGTTCCATTACTGTTCAGGCTTATATTGCCAACTCACAGAATATCCAGTATTTCTTTGGCCATTCTGTCGGTGCATGGAGCAGCCGTATACAGCTTTACATGGCTAATGGCCAGCTCGGTATCGGTATGGGCGGCACGCATTTTTCAGCTTCAAACATCAGAGCGATGGAACTCAATAAATGGTACAGCCTTGCCTTGACATGGAACGGCACAAATTACACAGCTTACCTTGATGGTGCTCAAATTGCCGCTGGAACATATTCAGGCTTGACTTCACTTGCTTCATTCGCTGATTTCGGCAACGATGGCTGCACATCAAGCCGCACTGAAACATTGAATGGCAAAATCGATAGATGCCGTCTCTACAATCGCGCACTTTCAGCCGCTGAAATAGCGTCTATCGCCGAAATCGACAGCCCGTTTGCATTTGCGCAGATTGGCGATAAAGAAGTTGATGAAGGAACTGCTCTTACATTCACAGTTGAAACAACAAACCCCGCTACAGTCGTTAGCCTTGTCGACAACAATCTTCCGTCGACGCCTTCATTCGTGAATAAAATCTTCAATTGGACTCCGGGCTACAATCATGCCGGCACCTATGAATGTACTTTCACCGCTCAGGATGGCTTGCTTGAAGATAGCGAAACAATCACTGTAAAGGTCAACAATGTAAACAGACCGCCGGTTATTAGTTCTATTACTGCTAAATCGGTTGTTGCCGGCCAGGCACTTTCATTTGCTGTTGCCGCATCAGATTCTGATGGCGATACTGTTACCTGTACAGCTTCGGGATTACCTTCCGGTGCATCTTTCAATGGAACCACTTTCCAGTGGACATCTTCATCTTCGCAAGCTGGAAATTACACCGTTACATTTACGGCCTCCGATGGTCAGCTTACAGATACCGAACCAGTTGCGATTACCGTAACAGGCGGTTCGACTGGCGGCGGTACTACTGTAACAGTTACCATTGACAATTCCACAACCAATTGCTCATACACAGGATGGTGGGGCGTTTCAGGTGGTACCGACCCGTATGGCACAAATTCACTTTGGGGCCGTGACGGAGCAAAATACACCTGGACATTCAAGCCAACCGTTACAGGCAATTACGATGTTTCGATGTGGTGGTCGGGCCAATCTAATCGCCCAACTTCTGCGCCTCTAAGCATCGCGCATGCTTCCGGAACAGCTAATGTTAATGTTAACCAGCTAGAGAACGCCGGCAAATGGAACAGTTTAGGTTCATTCAACTTTACCGCAGTCGTTTCATATAGAATTACAATCACTGCACCTGCTGTCTCTAGCACTTGTGCAGATGCTCTTAAATTTACTTTGAACTCATCTACCCAACCTCCTGTTGATCAGACTCCTGAAGAGCCTGTCAACGTTACAATGCTGATTGACAACTCTACCAGTGATTGCACTTCAACTGGTTGGTGGGGCGTTTCAGGTGGCACCGACCCATATGGCAATGATTCACTTTGGGGCCGTGACGGAGCAAAATACACCTGGACATTCAGGCCAACCGTTTCTGGCAATTACGATGTTTCTATGTGGTGGTCGGGCCAATCTAATCGCCCATCTTCAGTGCCTGTACAGATTACTCATGCTTCCGGCACAACGACCGTAAACGTAAATCAGCTTCAGGATGCGGGTAAATGGAACAGTTTAGGACAATTTTCCTTTGCTGCGGGAAACACGTATAAAGTTACTATTACTGCTCCCGCTGTCGCAAGTACATGTGCTGATGCCATAAGGCTTGATTATTTGGACTAAAAGGCTTCTTCGTTAAGCCTCCATAAAACCGGGTGGATTCGTATCTGCCCGGTTTTTTTTTATTTCCACCAACTCTTTTTTTTTTAACTACCCTGAAAGGGTATCACATGAGGCTGCCCTTTCATACAATCCTGAAAATGCATTAACTTTTTTAACTACCCTGAAAAGGGTATCACATAAGGCTGTCCTTTCATACAATCCTGAAAATGCAATAACTTTTTTAACTACCCTGAAAGGGTATCACATGAGGCTGCCCTTTCATACAATCCAGAAAATGCATTAACTTTTTTAACTACCCTGAAAGGTATCACATGAGGCTGCCTTTCATACAATCCTGAAAATGCATTAACTTTTTTAACTGCCCTGAAAGGGTATCACATATCAGCCCAGGGCAAAGCCCTGGGAAAACAACACATCCATCTCCATCAAGCCCTGAAAGGGCGCAATATTCGTTAATCCCATACATATTCTTACAAATCCTAAAAGAATAAATTATTAAGACTGTCATAAATATTAAATAATGAAATTAAGCATTTCCCTTATTGATTCATATCCCGCAATAACTAAAATTTGAAGATATGAGGTATTTGCTTTATTTATTTTTCATCTTCATTTTCATCTCGACAGTTCCTGCTGATACCCAGGAACCTCTGATTGTCTGGCAGCAGATGAACAAAGAAGTTGCCCATTCCTTTTATAAAGGTGATTTGCAGCAGGCTTTGCAGGCCGCCCAGAAATCGCTCGCCTATGCCCAGGAAAATTTCGGAGCCGCTAGCGGCCAAACAGCCGCCGCTATGAACAACCTTGCCCTGGTTTATAAAAGACTTGGAAAAATCAACATAGCCTTGCCTCTTTATGAACAGTCTTTAAAAACAATGCAGTATGTTTTGGGTACACATCATCAGGCTGTTGCCGTTTGCATGGACAATATCGCGGAACTTTTAAAAACTCAGGGAAATTACGATCGCGCAGAATTTTACTACACGCAGGTTATCGCAATTCGCAAAGACATCATGGAACCCAATGACCCCAAAATCGCATTGGCCATGAATAATCTCGCAGGTTTGTATGTTGCAAAAAAGGAATTAAGCAAAGCTGCCGATATGTATTTAAGTGCGCTTCAGATTTACAGCAATTCACTTTCAGCCAATCGTTTTTCCGTTGCCCAGACTCTCAACAATTTAGCTTCAATTTATGAATCTCGCGATAAGTTTAATGAAGCTGAAATGTTTTATTTAAAGGCCGTTGAAATTTGGAAAACTGCGCCGGACAGAAATAATTTTGAGTACGCAAAAGTAATAAATAATTATGGAATGCTGAAATATAAGCAGGGCCTCTACAATGAATGTGAAAAGCTTCTCGTCCAGGCCTCGAGAATTGCTGTTCCATTAATGGGTGCCGAGCATCCCGATGTTGTGAAAATTTTGCGAAATCTCGCCGCTTGCCGCGAAAAGCTTAACCCTCTAAAAAATTAAAACCTCTTGAGTGTAATTAGAGACTTCCTTAGATTTTACGTAAATTTCTGATCCACTTTCCCTGGCTGTTCTCTTATTACTGTCCAATATTCAACTCTCACGTCTTCATCGATTGCTATCGGCCCTCCTCCGCATGAATGTCTGTCCTGCCCATTCTTCTTTGGTCCTGAAATCCAGTAACCTTCATTAGTAATGATATCATGGTAATTGGCACATGAATCTGTACCGCCTTTCTGGAATTTTTTATCTTTGTAGGTTATTGTCTTTCCTGTTCTGTTGAAAAACACTCGTCCGATTCTCGCCGGCCCTCTGTCATTGTGTCTGCCTCCATGCGTCTTTAGCTCAATATACATAATCCTTGATTTCATTGCTCGACTCATTTAATAAATATAATAATCTTCCTTCGTGCCTTAGTGTCTTAGTGGCGACAAGTGGCTACTTCAACTTTTTTCCCTCCTTAGCTTCCGCGACATACAAAACAAATTTTACGGGGTCATCCGGCGTTACAACAATCGTCCGATTTGGAAACCGCATAATGACTGCCTTTTTTGTATCGGTCGCAAAGGCCCTGAATGTTCCCAGTCTTTTATTATAGAACAAACCTGTAAAACTGAACATACCTCCGTTCCCGAAAGTACGAATTGCTTTTGCCGCCGCCGTTGGTTCGAATTCAGCTGTGATAAGATTTGATAAATCGATTCTTGGATGCCGGCGTGATGATTTTAAGCATTCGTCCCCACGGCGCCGCAAATCTTATTTCATTTTCCATTTTTTAAAACCTCATGTCATTCCCGCAACTCATGTCATTCCCGCGAAAGCGGGAATCTACACATAAAGCAACACGTGTACTAATTACTTAATTCTATAACACTCATGTCTATTTTTCAAATAGTAAATAACATGGAATATTGAGGTAAATTTTTGAAAAAAATTTAATCTTTTGGGTTTTCTGATTGCATTTTAGAGTCAAAAAAACTTAAAAATTTTACTTTTCTTAAAAAAATAAAAAGAAAATGAAAGTGAATTGGCGAAAAGTAACATCAAAATGACATGTTTGAAGCATAAATTGACAAGTTCGGAGCAGAAATTGACATGTTTGAAGCACTTTTCGACAACATTTTTTTTCAAATACGCGCAATTTTATAAAAATTATCGTAGAAAAAAACAGGCGCCGAATTTTATTTAATTTCTCTAAATTTTGATTATGATAGTCGGACTATGAAGATACCGATTACTAAATATGGCTTACCCCAGGTCGTTATTTACCCCGGCCTATGCGTTCTGGCAATGGTTATCGCTATTGCTCTTGCCGGATTAAGCATTGTGCTGTTTTGGATTACAGAGATACTCCTATTTATAGTGCTTGTGTGGATGTTATCCTTCTTCCGCGACCCGAATCGTAAAATTCCAACAGGCGACGATTTAATTCTCTCGCCTGCCGATGGCACCGTAACAGAAGTGCAAGTCGTTGATGAGCCTGAATTTATAAAAGGTAAAGCAACCAGAATCGGCATTTTCCTTAGCATCTTTAATGTCCACCTTAATCGAACACCTTGCAGCGTTAAAATAGAAAAGATTAATTATCATAAAGGTTCTTTCATTAATGCCATGGACCCTAATTGCGGTAAAGTCAATGAAAGCAATGACTTAGCAATGACTAGATTGTCAGAACCTAGGGAGAAATTGTTCGTAAGACAGATAAGTGGAGCCATTGCCAGAAGAATTGTCTGCGATGCCGATGTAGGCAGGGAATTTACTGGCGGCGCCATCTTTGGAATGATAAAATTTGGCTCAAGAACAGAGCTTTACTTACCTGCCGAAAGCACGGCCAAAATCCTTGTCAAAAAAGGAGATAAGGTTCGTGCCGGCCTGACTATTTTGGCGAAATATGACAGAACAAATTAATAAATCCGAGCGGGCGAAAAGATCTCTATTAAAAAACGTTAGAAAACAAAGGTTGAAATACATTACTGTTCTGCCTTCGTTGGTTACGCTGATTAATGGTGCATGCGGTTTTGCTTCCATTGTATTTGCATCGAGAGTTGGTCATGATGCCTCTTCAGGGCTGGATATTTACAGCACTGGTTTTCCATTCTTCAAAATGGCAGGGTACATGATCTTCTTCGCTATGATAGCAGATATGCTTGACGGCCATCTTGCGCGTTTAAGTCATAATACCAGCAGCTTCGGCGGCCAGCTCGACAGCCTTTGCGATGTCATCAGCTTCGGAATCGCGCCTGCTTTTTTAATGCTCCGCGTCGTTGAGACAAATCTTAATTTCGGCCCCCATATTGACGTTTTTATATATCGTTTCCTATGGCTTGCCGCAGCGATATACTTCAGTTGCGCAGCGATTCGACTTGCGCGTTTTAACGTTGAGAACGAAGAAGACGAATCGCATCACATGTCGTTTTCAGGTCTCCCAAGCCCCGCAGCCGCCGGAGCAGTTGCCAGCCTGATTATTCTCAATCAGGAAATGTTGATGAAAATTCAGGAAGGCTGGAAGCTTTACCTGCAGGTAGGGCACGCTGCCATCATTTATATCCTGCCTTTTGCGACTCTAATTGCCGGCGCACTTATGGTCAGCAGGGTTCGTTATCCGCACCTTGTTAATCAGTATTTAAAGGGCAAAAAACCTTTCTCTTATCTCATCAAAGCCGTCGCGATTATCGTGATTGTTATTTGGTATTTCGAAGTTGCGCTTGTTTTAGTATTCTGGAGTTTTGCGCTTAGCGGAATTCTGAAATGGGCCTACAATCGTATAATTGCGCATAAACCCATTGAAGGCGAAATTGAGGAAGAAGATCCGCCCGTCGTTCCAGTTTCACACTAAATTCATTAATTTGAAATCTGAATTTTAGATTTCAAATTATTCATTGTCCTCGGCGGGAGTCGAACCCACAACCTTCGGCTTCGGAGGCCGACACTCTATCCAATTGAGCTACGGGGACTTAACCTTCAACATATTAGCCTCAAATCCGCCTGATTGTCCAGCTTTTTTAATCTAAAACTGTTTTTTTAAAAAAAGTCTTCTTTCTTGTAAAAGATATATTTAGTGGTATAATATGTAGCATATTTAAGGAGGCAGAATCATGGAATTAAAAAATGTATCTTTTTTTCTCGCTTCTGTTGTTTTCTTCTTCTTTGTAAATCATTTAGCCAACGCCACAGACCCAAATCTTGCAGTTATTGTTAACCATACATGTACAGACATCACCGCAATACCTCAATCAGCAATCGAACGGGCAAAAGCATCTCTGCATATAGCCTATGGCCATACATCTCATGGCTCACAGCTTATTACTGGTATGAACGGCCTGATTGCTTTTGCCAATGCAGGAGGCAAAGGGTTAGCACTGCCAGCCAATATTTTTGCATGGAGCTATGGCGGCGACCCGGCTCAACTTGATTTGCATGATTATGCGATGGGTGGAGATGTTGGCTATTATCCTGATTGGGTTGATAATACCGTTAACTATCTTGGCCCTGTTAATCCATCCACCGGCAGGGGAACAACTCATCCCGAAACTAATGTAATTATATGGTCATGGTGCGGACAAATTTCCAGCAAATATTCTTCAGGCACTCTTCAAAGCGAATATCTTACTCCAATGAGCCAATTGGAAGCGACATATCCCGGCATATCTTTCGTTTACATGACAGGGCACCTTGACCACTCCGTTGATGCCGCGAATAAAGCAGCCAATCAAATGGTGAGAGATTATTGTATCGCCAACAAGAAAGTGCTTTTCGATTTTGCTGATATCGAAAGCTATGATCCTGACGGCGTTTATTATCAATTCGCCGATGATGGCTGCAATTATTATGCTTCTGCAACTTCCGGGACTGTTTTGGGAAATTGGGCAACTCAATGGCAGAATACGCATACACAAGGCGTTGATTGGTTTAATTGTACACCAGCCCATACCGAGGCTTTAAACGGAAATCTCAAAGGTTTCGCCGCATGGTGGCTTTGGGCATGGCTTGGCGGCTGGAACGGCTGTTCGGTTGAAATTGCAGGCGATATAAGCGATGATTGCAAAGTTAATTTCAGTGATTTCGCCATACTTGCGCAAAATTGGCAGACGGAAAATCCATTAGGTGATGTTGCCCCGCCCCCGAATGGCAACGGATTTATAGATTTTCAGGATTTAGCGGTGATTGCACAAAACTGGCTTGATTATGCTGAATAAACTATTGGGCTAATTTTTGCGGCTCCTGCAGCAATTCCGTAACGTAATTTAAAAATTGCGCAGCTTCGGCACCATTCGCAATACGATGGTCAACTGCGAGAGTTATTTTCATCAATTTTTTGATGCCGACATTCCCATCTGCCGCGATGCAGGTATCAGAAATTTTGCCAACACCCATGATGCTGCACTGGCCCGGCACAACGATCGGTATAAACGATTCGATTCCGAATGCGCCTAGATTACTTACCGTAATGCAGCCGCCTTCGAGGTCGTCAGGCATTAATTGCATATTTCTTGTTCGTTCTATAAGAGCTGTGCTATATTGCGCAATTTCCTGAATCGTTTTTTTACCAACATCTTTTACAATCGGCGCCACAAGTCCGTCTGGAATCGAAATTGCAAGACCCACGCCGATAGAATCCGCAAGTTTTATAGAATCTCCCTCGAATCTGCCGCTCATAATAGGCCATTTGATGATACCAAGAGCGATAGCTTTGATTATCAAATCATTGAATGAAACCTTTATACCTTCACTTTTAAGTTTTTCACGAAAAGCGACAAGTTCTGTTACATCAACTACAGAATTCAAATAAAAGCAGGGAATTTCATGCTTGGATTTAAGCATCTTCTCGGCTGTCAATTTACGGAATTTATTTAACGGTATTTTCTGCCCCGATTTTAACTCAGAAACTTGCGCATTTTCAGCCGTTTGTTTCTTTATTACAGGTTTTAATTTTATTTCCTCATTTTCCACAGTTGCAATAGTTTGGCCTACAGGAATCGTTTGACCTTCCTGTACCAAAATTTCCTTTACAATTCCTTCCTCGGGCGATTCCATGTCGAGAGTTGCCTTGTCTGTCTCGATTTCAAAAATCACTTCTCCTTTGTTTATTTTCTGCCCCGGTTTGATTTTGCTGCTGATGATGGTTCCTTCTTCCATACTTTGGCCCATCATTGGCAGTTTAATTTCACGCACCATTATTTTCCCTTTTTACATACAAACAAACGATATGTTTTTTGTTCCATAAAATCTTTGCCGGTTCTTTTACCATACAAATATTTATTTTGCGCTTTCGCAAGTTTTTTTCTGTATTTCCATTTAATCAGTTTGGTAATCCATGGGTTTCTGCTCATCAAAAACCGGTCAACCGCGTCTGCGATTGGGATCATTACTTCCTTTGTTGCCCTATCGACTATATCCATGTTTGGAGCAGTCTCGGCCGTGATGTCGATATCTTCGATGATTCTAAAATTCGATTTCTGCATGATATTCATGAATTTATCGAGTTTGTGTCCGCCTTTAAGCCCGTTTTCAACATGCACATCTTTTTTGAAAAAGTCGCTAATAAGTAAATAGCCGTTTGGGTTCAAAAGTGAATCTGCGATATCAATTACTCTGTCCAGGTCAATATACTGAAAACTTTCGCTGAATTGAATCATATCGTATTTTTTGCTTGTCTGGATATCTTCGAATTTGCATTTGAAAACTTCAGTGGTTTTTCCCATACGTTCTTCAACAAGTTTATTCTGGTATTCGGTTGGACAGACACAATCGACTTTATAGCCTAAATCAGCAAGTCTTTTGGAAAAAGCACCCGCACCGCATCCGACGTCTAAAATAGATTTAACTTCGGCGGGAATATGGGAAATGATAAATTTGCAGTATTCTTCCTGGGCCAGATGGAGATTAAGGATTTCAGGTTCCAAACCTTTTTTCCACAATCCATAATGTAAATGTTCAAGTTTAAACAGTCCTTTGCCGGCTATATGGCCGATTTCAAGCCCTATTTCGCGTGATATTGTTTTTTTGCTTTCTGCCAATTTTCATTCCTTTAAAAGGGTCAATAATAGCAATTTACGCAAAACCCGCAAGCAAATTGTTTAGCCTGAATTTTAGCTAAAATTAGAGAATTCCCAGCTTTAACAATTCGGATTTTAATTGTTCTGTCGATTCGAATTTTATACCTTTCATGCCGATGCTTTGGGCACCCTCTAAATTCTTTTTCAAATCATCAATGTACAGACAATTCCGGGGTTCTGTCCTGACGCTTTGGGCTGCGAGCTGAAAAATCTCTGAAGAAGGTTTTGTTCTTCTTGCCTGATAACTTAATACAGGATTTTTGAAGAATTTCAATATTTCATACTTTTCTTTCAGGAAATTCCAATGCAGCGGGTCGGTATCGGAAAGCAAACCCAGCGGATATCTTTTTGACAAGTCCTCGACCAGCTCATACATGCCCGGCATAATAGAAAATATGCTGCACCATCTGAATTTGAACTCATCGAAAGATATGTCAATTTTGAAAATCGATTTAAGTTCTTTATAAAATTCGTCAGGGGTAAAATCGCCCTGATTATATTTTTTAAAAATGGGATTATCCATTATCTTTTGAACAGAATTATCGGGCTTGTCTGAAAAATCGCTTATAAATAGTCCAAACAATCCTTTCCTGATATCAAGGTCGACGAGAACTCTACCCATATCAAAAATTATAGCTTTTGTGTCCATTTATTCATCTTTTACTTAAGACAAACTCCGTCCTGCGTAGCTTTAGCGAAGCAGGATAGGCCGATAACAATTCGCCAATTTTCTTTATTAAATTTAAAGATACAATAAAAGAAACAATATGTACACTTTTAATTTAAGGCAATTAAGAACCCCTCATTTTAAGTCGATGAACAATTTAACAAATTAGAAATTGTGCGATTATGGACTATATGGACACTCAATTGAATGAGACACAGCAGAAGGGATTCACAACAAAGCTAAAGATAGATTATATCGCTGTTATTCTATGGGTCTGCGCACAGATAATTCATGGTTGTAATATATGTTCCGATCAATAAGAACAAAAATAATGGTGCTTCAAATAGGGCTTGTCCTTTCGGTGATCATAAGCCTGGGCATTGCTTCGTACATGCTGACATTTACTTCTCTCAAGGAAAGTCAAAAGGAAAACCTGCAATATATCACAGAATATATCAAATGGCAAATGAATGATAATATACATCACAGAGAACTTCTTTTGGAAAGAATTTCGCATTCTGATGAGGTAATGGATTATTACAAAAAACAGGAAGCCAATTTTCTTGCGAATTATTTTCAAAGATTCGTGAAGGAATTTGATTATATCTCTTATGCAAACGATAAAGGCCAGGAAAAATTAAAGATTGTTAAAGGAAAATCTTCTGCAAATTACATTAATATAAGCAACTCGCCGTTGTTCAGGTTAGCGATAAATAACCCGAATAAAGCTGTAAGCTCATATAATCCTTATTCGACAGAGATAAATGGAGCATGCGTTGAATTCGCTATTTGTGAAAAAGACCTTTTCGAGAATATAGTTGGTATTATATCGGCGAAAGTTCCTGTTGTACAGATTGCTGAAAATCTCAACGAGTTTAAAAATAATGATAACACTTCTATGGTACTCATTGATTCTGACAAGACAATCCTTGCATGCAAAGACAACAATCTGATGTTAAAAAAATTGGAAATAAATGGTTCCGAAGCCGAGAGAATTTTATCTGAGTTAAAAATTTCACACGAAGGTTATGGAAGAGCCAATGTTATGGGATCGGATAGTTATATTTCGTATGCACCCATACAAAACGGCAAGTTATCTTTAGTCGTTATCCTTCCGTACAAGTATTTCGCTGTAAAATTAAGCGCATTGAAAAATACGATAATTTTTGCAGGTTTGACAATCCTTGTTTTAGGTTTTGTACTTTCGATGTTCGTGGCATCCGATATTACCGAGCCTGTTATGAAACTCCTTAAAACTACATCCATGATATCTACAGGAGATTTCACGCAAAGGGTAACAATTGATACTAAAGATGAAATGGGAAGGTTGTCGGCCGCATTTAACCAGATGATTGAAAATCTTCAAAAAACAACGACATCCATGGTAAATCTGAATAAGGAAATTGTTGAAAGGCAAAAAGCGGAAAACGCGCAGCAAAGCCTCAATGAAAAACTCGAAAAAACGATTAACAACCTCACACTTGCTAATAGGGAATTGGGAGAATTCGCGCATGTTGCCGCGCATGACCTTAAAGCGCCTTTACGCGCTATTGGCAGCCTGGCTGGAATAATGCTGGCTGATTATGGCCCAAAAATTGATGAGCAGGGAAAATTTTATCTTAATACCCTTGTAAAAAGAACCGAACGCATGAGTGAACTTATAAGCGGAATTCTGACATATTCAGAAATCGGCAGAACAGCTTCGATTATGCCTGTAAATATAAATGATGTAATAAGGCAGGTACTTACAAATTTACATATTCCAAAAAATATCGATGTTGTTTTTGAAACGGATTTTCCGATAGTGTACTGCGGCAAAACGCATATGCAGCAGGTCTTCAAAGAATTAATTGGAAATGCGATTAAATACATAGATAAACCTAAAGGCTGCATACGTCTAAAATGCATTTATAAAGAGGATTACTGGCTTTTCAGTGTTTCAGATAATGGACGCGGAATAGACGGCAAATATCATGGTAAAATTTTCAAAATCTTCCAGACCCTGGTCCGACGCGATGAAGAGGAAAGCACCGGCATCGGTCTTTCGGTCGTCAAGAGGATTGTTGAAAAGTATAACGGCAAAATCTGGGTCGAATCCCAGCCGAAAATTGGTACTACATTTTTCTTCACTTTAAGAAAGGAAAAGACGGAGGTAAATAATGAGAAACTTCAAACCAATTCTATTAGTTGATGATGATGATGTCGATGCGATTATTACACAAAGAGCTATAAATGATTTAAAAATCACAAACGAGCTCATACGTAAAGTCGACGGAGAAGATGCTCTTGAATATTTAAAAGATGCAAACAACCCGAGACCCTGTGTCATTTTGCTGGATTTGAATATGCCGCGAATGAACGGTTTTGAATTTCTTAAAATTGTGAAGAAAGATGATGACCTTAAAAGAATACCGATTGCTGTGCTGACGACATCAGACGTTGACCAAAATATTATTGACAGTTTCAACCTCGGCGTTGCCGGGTACATAGTTAAGCCTGTAGATTACAAGCAGTTTCTTGAAGCTATGAAGACTATCAATATGTATTGGACTTTGAGCCAGCTTCCACCGGATAAGATGGCAGACGATCTGGTATCAGCCGGCAGCCAGTCTCAAAGCATATAA